>JAHAZM010000007.1 GCA_018385275.1 Eubacteriales bacterium
TCCCGGCTTTTCCGACCGAAGTCCGGAATCTTCCGCGGTTCCGTCCGAACCCCGGAACCGCTGTCCCGGCTTTCCGTACGGGGTACGGAATCTTCCGCGGTTCCGTCCGAACTGCGGAAAGGCAGACCCGGCTTTCCGTACGGGGTACGGAATCTTCCGCGGTTCCGTCCGAACAACGGAAAGGCAGACCCGGCTTTTTCGTGCGGGGTACGGAATCTTCCGCGGTTCCGTCCGAACAACGGAAAGGCAGACCCGGCTTTTCCGACCGAACCGAGGAATCGCTCGAATAATTCACAAAGCGACAGCGTATATTCTACCGAAACAGAAAGCAGGAGGGTTCTTATGGAGCAATTCGATCTGTACGCCGACATGGCGCGCCGCAGCGGCGGAGATATTTATATCGGCGTGGTGGGGCCCGTGAGAACGGGCAAATCAACTTTTATCAAACGGTTCATGGATCTGTTCGTACTGCCCGCGGCGGCGCCCGGGCCGGCGCGCGACCGGATGACCGACGAGCTTCCGCAGAGCGGCGCGGGGCGTACGATCATGACCACGCAGCCGAAATTCGTGCCCAGCGAGGCGGCGGAGCTGAAACTGCGCGACGGCGTGAGCTGCCGCGTGAGGCTCGTGGACTGCGTGGGCTACATGGTCGACGGAGCGCTCGGCCATACGGAAAACGACGAGCCGCGCATGGTGACGACGCCGTGGTCGGAGGAGGATATTCCGTTTGAGGAAGCGGCTGAGATCGGCACGCGCCGCGTCATCACCGAGCACGCGACCGTGGGCGTGCTGGTGACGACCGACGGCAGTTTCACCGGGATCGCGCGGGAAGCCTACGTGCCGGCGGAAGAGCGCGTCGTGCGCGAAATGCGCGCGCTGGGCAAGCCTTTCATCGTCCTGCTCAACACCTCCGCGCCCGGCGGCGAGGAAGCGCGCGAGCTGGCGGCCCGGCTGGAGGAGCGCTACGGCGTGACCGTCATCGCCGCCGACGTCACGGCGCTCGAGTCTGACGATCTGCATTATCTGCTCGAAAAACTGCTGCTGGAGTTCCCGGTCACGGAGCTGCGCGTGCGTCTGCCGCGCTGGGTGCGCGCTCTGCCGCAGAGCCACGAGCTGCCGCGGCGTCTCTGCGACGGGCTTTTCGCCGCGTCGGAGGGGGTCGCGCGGATGCGGGACGCCGAGGCGATGGTCGAACGCTTCGGGCCCGGACTGCAGCTCGAAACGCTCGATCTTTCCACCGGCGTGGCGACTTATGCCGCCGAGATCGGCCGGGAGACGTTCTATCGCGTGCTGAGCGAGGAATGCGGCGCCGAGGTGGCCGACGACTTTGCCCTGATGAGCATGATGAAGCAGCTCGTGCACGCCAAACGCGAGTACGACCGTATCGCGCCGGCGCTCGAGGCCGTCAGGAACGACGGTTACGGGCTGGTGGCGCCCTCGATGGAGGAGCTGACGCTGGACGAGCCGGAGATCGTCCGGACCGGCGGGCGTTACGGCGTGCGCCTGCGCGCCAGCGCGCCGTCGCTGCATCTGATCCGCGTGGACATCAATACCGAGATCTGCCCGGTCATCGGCAGCGAAAAGCAGTCCGAGGAAATGCTGCGCTATCTGCTCAGCGAATTCGAGAGCGATCCGAGCGGCATCTGGGAGAGCAATATTTTCGGCAAGACGCTCAACGAGCTGGTGCGCGAAAGCCTGGCCGGCAAGCTGATGCACATGCCGGCGGAGATCCGCACGAAGGTGGCCAATACGCTCTCGCGCGTCATCAACGAGGGCAGCGGCGGTCTGCTGTGCATCCTGCTTTAGGGCGGAGAGAACGAAGGAAAAAAGAAAAGAAGCGCGCTTTGAGCCGGGGGACGGGGAACCTCGGCTCGGCGTGTTTTTCTTTGGGAAAAGAGGCTTTTTTCGTCATACTTTTATGCATTTTCACACTGTATATACAGAGAGGCGGCCCCCTATATCTTGACGCGGCCTCGCGGTTCCCTACAAGATGTTGAAAACGGAGAAAGCCTGTTCGCCTCCGGCATACGGACGGTTTATCCACAGGAGTTTTGTGAAAAACCTCAAAACACCCGAGAACAACAGGGCGTTTGCGGGGTTATCCACAGTTTTCTGCACAATATCCACAGGCGTTCGTTTTGTCGTAACAAATGAATTTTTAAAACCTGTTCATCTGCGCATACGTCGGTTTTGTGTGAGGATCCTGTCAAAAATGAATACTTTTCACACCGGCGCGATCGGGACCGTACGGCGGTTTTTGTGACGGAGCGTTCAACGCGGCCCCGTTATCGTTTCCTTGTAAAACAGGATTTTTTCATCAGCGGAAAGAGCGGATTCACCAAAAAAGAAGAAACCTCCGGTTTACTATTGAAAAAAGCGTGACGATATAGTATAATATAATCATAATCAAGGACTTTTGTCCCGGAAAAGAAAGGAAACAGGAGGAAAAAGAAAATGAAAAGAGTTCTCACGATCCTTTTGGCGCTGGCTTGCCTGCTCGCCGTTCTGACGGCGGGCGCAGCGGCAGAAGGAGAAGAGCGCTGGGAGGTCGTCGCGGTCATAGGCGACGTAGCGACGTATACGGCGGAGGATCTGGTCAAGGGCAACGACGGGCTGTGGTTTGCCTGCGAGATACCGGACGTGAACGTGGCCGACATCGTTTCGCTCGAGAACGTGGACGGCGTGCCGATGATGGCCATTCAGCTGCCCCAGTCCAGCGGCTACTATATCCACTCGCATCACGGCATGTATCCGAACAAGGTGGATTATACCCAGTACAACGCCGGCTATATGCGTATCCGCGTCAAGAACGGAGAGGAAGCGCTGCTGTTTCGTCCCCGTCTGGGCAACAATACCGGAGAAGCCGAGGGATACATCCTCTTCACGGATATGTGGACCGAGGATCTGACGGGAGAGGAAGCTTCCTACTCCGGAGGCGGCACGGGTTATGACATCGAGATCGAGAGCAATTTCGACGGCTGGCTCTATATATCGCTCGACCCCGATACGTTCCTGAGCGGCGGCGGCTCGGAAGACATGCTGGATCCGGCGACCTGGACGGGCCTGTTCAATATGGTGTACTGGTTCACGGCTATTGACGACGACGAGTTCGTCAACAATACGTTCTGTTTCGGCAATATCGAGCTGATTAATGAAAACGGCCCCGTCGCCACGGCCACGCCGGCCCCGACGCCCACGCCGACTCCGGTTCCGGCCACGCAGGCTCCGACCGAGGCTCCGACGCAGGCTCCGACCGAAGCGCCGACCGAGGCTCCGACCGAGGCTCCGACGCAGGCCCCGACGGACGCTCCCGCGACGGCGACCCCGGCTCCGGCCGCCGAGGGCGGGAACCTGACCTGGCTCTACATCGTCATCGGCGCGGTCGTCATAGCCGCGATCGTGGTCGCGATCCTGCTGGGCAAAAAGAAGAAATAATTTCAGCGTTCCGTAATCAAAAGAGACCGAGCGATCGGTCTCTTTTTTTGCGCGGACGGGCGCTGACCGCCGCCGGAAAAGCGGGCGGAACGAACGGACGGCGGGGGGATGCGGGCCGATGTATATTTCGACGTAAAATCGCGGAACGGCGAAGGATTTTTTCCGTTTTTCGGGGGTTGATAAACACGCCTCGCTGTGTTAGAATATTCCTGACAATATTCCAGTCGAAAACAACCGCCGCGCCCGCGGTAAAAAGGAGAATGAGCATGAAAACGATGTCCTATCAGATCCCGTACCTGAACGGGGAAGCTTTTGACAACGCCGCGCGCTATCCGCGCGTTTACCGCATCATGAGCCCGCGCTACACGCTGTTTCTGGACAACGAGCTGGCGCAGGTGAGGCGTTACGTGCCCGCGCCGGACGCCGAATGGGACAGCGGGACGGATTTCGAGACCGCGTTTGCCGTTGAGCATCACGGTCGGGTATACGAAGCCGATCACATGGCCACGGGAGAAAAGACCGGCAACACCCGCGTCATCGAGGAGGGTCACAGCTGTATCCGCACGGATATGGAGATGCTGCGCTATGGGGACGACGAGCGTTTCAGCGGCGCGCTGGAGGTCGTGGCCTATCCGGAGTATTTCGCGATGAATTACGAGGTGCGTTCCGCCGTCGATATTACGGGCCTGACGCTGAAGATGTCCGTGCGCCTGAAGGGGCGAAAGATCGTGCGCGTGGGCCGCGACCGGCTGGTGGCCGCCGACGGCAAAGGCAACAATCTGATTTTCGCCTCGTTCGATCCGGCGGTGACCCTGCGGGCCGCGGGCGAGGACACGGTGGAGCTCACGCGGAAGCGCGTGGCTGTTCCGGCCAAGCACTACGATCACGCCGGGCTCGTCGTGATCCCGACGAAGAATACGGGCTTTACGGACGTGAAAAAGGTCTTCGCCCTCAACGACGGCCTTTCCGTCACGGCGCACATGACTTCTCCCGAGGACAGCGTGCCGGCCGTGACGCGCGATATTTACGGCAACTGCCGCATCGACATTACGCCGAAGACGTGGGACGCCGACGTCACGAGTACGTACGAGGCGCGCAACCGCTATCAGAAGATGGATTTCACCGTCCGCAACGATTCGGATCGCGACGTGCTGGTGCCGGTCTGCTTTGCCTACGGCCGCGAGAACACCTATCGCACGCGCATTCCGATCACGGGTCTGAGCCCGATGATCCGCCGCGGCGGCGTGCCCTGCGGCATCCAGGTGCAGCTGAGCAAAACCTGGGACGGCTGCGCCAACGACGAGTATGTTTACGACGATCCGAGCTTGCTCAAGCAGGGCTACTGGATGAGAGCGACGGCGCTGATCCCCGCGCCGCGTCACAGCGAGGAGCGGTACGAATACTTCTGCGCGTTTGAAAACTACGGCGGCGTCGCGGCCGTTCAGCACGCGCAGCTGGGTCTGATGGGATGGGGCGGCAGCCAGCGGCAATGGCATCAGCTGGCGCTGGGCTCCCACGGAGAGACCATCTGCTACTCGGTGCAGGGCGGAGGCGTGATGCAGGATATCCGCGGTCTGTACGTCAGATCCGCGCACGGCGGCATGAAGGAGTACAACTGGTCCGGCAACGTCGGCGGCGGGGATTTCCTGATCTACATGGAGCCGGACGAAAGCCCGATCATTACCTGGCCGAACAACCCCCGCAACGACGTGGCCGACACGGTCACGCATTACCGCGCGCAGTGCCCGATCCTGACGGATGTGACCTACGTCGGGCATACCCGCGACGGCCGGATCGACGCGTCGTACAACGTCATGCTCGGTTCGACCGACGACGCGGCGCGCCATTATCACGTGCTGCGCTATGATTTCCGTCAGGACACGCCGTTCGCGCGGCTGAGCTTCTACTCTCATCCGTCTGAGCGTTACGCGCCGCCCTGCCAGAGAAAGCTGGCTTTCGGCGCCGACGATCGCGAGCCGCGCGTGCGTCATCTGCGCGGGAAACCGGATCATTACCGCGCGCCGTCGTTTAAGGGTCTGCATTTCCCGGCCGGCCGGTTCCCGTGGGCCATGGCCTACGACGCGGATTTCCTGCGCTGCGAGCCGGGCATGGATTACAACAGGATCAAGGAAGGGCCTTTCCGTCAGTCCAACCTCAACACGCTGATGATCGTGCGCGAGCTGCACGGACGCGTCAACGGCAAACGCCTCACGAAGCTGGACTATAACCTTTTCGACATCAATACCTGGGGTCTGCACAGCTTCGGCTACGAGCTGGTGCTGCCGAAGAAATTCGGCGACGTCGTCCGCGCCGGAAGCTGGATCGAGATGACCGTCGAGCTCGTCGTCCTGCCGGCCGATCCGGGCGCGTACTACGGCGACAGCGAGATCATTACGGATAACCTGGACAAGCTCAACAGCCCCGCGATCGCGCCGGTCTTCGTCATGGGCAACGCGCTCGAGGTCACGGCCGAGGTCGGCCGCGTCACGCGCACCTATCCGCCGCGGATCCGCTGCGCGTCCGGAGAGGAAGCGGCCAGGTTCCGCCTGCGCGGCGGACTGGGATACACGCCGATCACGTTTACGGGCATCAAGGCCGATCCGGCCAAACTGCAGCTGCAGGTGCTGGTCAAAGGCAAGTTCCGTCCCGTTTATAAGGAAAATCCCACCGGCGAGGAGGGCGACGACGTGCAGATCATGGCCACGGACAAGGGCTTCGACGCCGTCTACGCCGTCAAGAACGCGCGCTTCAACGCCGGCGACAACGTCTATCGCCTCGTCGTGAAAGACTGAACGGCGGCAAGAAAGGGCCCGGGAAAGGCAGTAAGCGAAGCGTCTGCTGTAAGCGAAGCGTCCGCAGTAAGCGAAGCGTCCGCAGTAAGCGGAGCGTCTGCTGTAAGCGAAGCGTCTGCTGTAAGCGGAGCGTCTGCTGTAAGCGGAGCGTCTGCTGGGAACCATTTTCGCGCGCAGGGAATAGACTGAACAGGAAGACGCCTCCTACATAACCCAAAAGGGCTATGTAGGAGGTTTTTTATGGCTTGTTGTGAAAGAAACTACGGTTGTGTGGAAAACGACAGAGGGTGCGGTCGTCAGAACGACGGCTGTGCTTGCGGCGCAGGATCGTGCTGCGCGTGCAGAGGGCCGCGGGGGTTTACGGGTGCGACGGGCCCGGTCGGCCCGATGGGCCCCGCCGGGCCGATGGGTCCGAGAGGAGAAACGGGTGCGACAGGCGCGGCGGGTCCTGCCGGCCCGATGGGTCCCGCCGGTCCGATGGGCCCCGCCGGTCCGATGGGTCCGGTCGGTCCGAGAGGTCCGGTCGGTCCTGCGGCGGCGTTTGATGCGCTGTACGCTTCGGCCCAAAACGTCAGCGCGGCGCCCGGGACGCAGATCCCGCTGAACGCGACGACGGTCACGCCCGGGTCGACTCTGTCCGTATCGGGCGGCGTTGTCGAGCTGCCCGCCGGCACTTATCTCGTCGGGTACGGATTCCGCGATGCGGAAGGAGCGGGGGCCGAGGCCGGCGTCGAGATGATCGTCAACGGGACGAAGCAAAGCGGGAGCACGCTTTCGGCGCCCATGGGCGACGGCGCGCAGGCGACGGTCCTGATGACGGCGTCGACGGCGTCGGGTCTGAGCCTGTATACCGCGGCCGGGGAAGGGACGGTCACGTTCGGCGTCGTCGACGTGACGGTCCTCAAGATCGCGTGAACGAAAAAAAGAGCCTGAAAAAGGCTCTTTTTTGATTGGATAAAACCCGGGGTGCCGTCTGTTCTGTGCCTGAAAGACCCGCTTATGGCAGGTGGGTATCCGGTCGGTCCGCTCGCCGAGCTCCCGTGGATCCTCTCCCTCGCGGGAGAGGACGGGCATGCCTTTGGACGGTCGCATTTGGATTCCCGTTTTCAGAATGTGGGTTCAGGCGAGAGCAACATAACGCACATCCCAGGCTGGTTTTATCGTTCCCGGAAAGACGCGGATTTATTCGTGCTCGCAGTGATCCGCGCACTCTTCGCAGTCGCAGTGGCCTGCGCACTCTTCGCAGCCGCATCCGCAGTCGTCGTCGACGCCGAGCAGGCGGCGGATGAGGACGATCAGCTCGTCGATCTTTTCTTCGTCGACCTGGCTGTAGCAATGATTGCCCTCGACGACGTCTTCTTTCATGACGTAAACGTTGCCGCCGCATTCGTCGCGGCAGTCCTCGCAGCCGCATCCGCAGTCGTGGGGCGCTTCGGTCAGCACCACGTAGGTCTGGTTTTCATGGTCGAAACGCTGAATAAGCTGCATTTCGTATTCGTTTCCGCCCTCGTCGGTCAGAATGATGATCTCGTTTTCCATTTTGTTCTCCTTGTCGGATTGGTAATTTTATTGTACACGATGCGGCGCGTTTTTGCAATACAAAAAACGGGGGGTTCAGGGATTGGCGGCGGGCTTGGGCGTTTTGGGCGCTTTGGCCGGTTTCTCGATCTCGCCCGCGCGCGTAAGCGCGATCTTGGTCAGTACCGGCCCGACGAGCTCGTAAATGAGCGTGGCGCAGAGGACGACGGTCTGGATCTGCGTGCCGTAGACGGCGGGCAGCTCGTTGACCGCCATCTGCGCCATGCCGACGGCGACGCCGGCCTGCGGCAGCAGCGTGATGCCCAGATAGCGGCGCACGTTGGGTTCGGCTTTCGTGACCGTGGCGCCGAGACGCGCGCCGAAATATTTACCGGCGGAGCGCGCCAGCAGATAGACGACGCCGATCAGACCGATGCCGGGGACGGCCGCGAGGTCGAGCTCCGCGCCGGAGATGACGAAAAACAGCATGAACAGCGGCGGCGTCCAGCGGTCGCAGTTTTCCATGATGGCCGGCGAGTCGTCGCGCAGGTTGGCAAACAGCGCGCCGATCATCATGCATACGAGCAGGTTGGACAGGTTCAGGATCTGAGAGAGCGCCACGCCGCCGACGACGCAGCAGAGGATCAGGCAGATGCGGTTGGCGCGGGATTTGAAGAACCGCATCGACAGCGCCAGCAGACCTCCGATGGCCGCGCCGACGACGAGCGAAAGCCCGATCTCGCGCAGCGGTTCAAGCAGGACGCTCTGCACGGTGAGCGCGCTGCCGGTGGCCAGCGTGACGGAGAGCGAATTGCAGACGGCGAACACGATCAGGCCGATCATATCGTCGAGGGCCACGACCGGCAGCAGCGTCGAGGTGACGGGGCCGTGGGCTTTGTACTGGCGGACGACGAGCAGCGTGGCGGCCGGCGCCGTAGCCGTGGCGATGGCGGCCAGCATCAGCACGAGCGGAAGCTCGAATCCGCAGATCAGCAGGGCGCCGCCGACGACGAGCACGGCGCCGAAGGCCTGGAAAAACGTGATAGTGATGGCGGACGCGCCGATGGCGCGGATGTGGTCGAGTTTGAATTCGCCGCCGATGCTGAAAGCGATGAAGCCGAGGGCCAGATCGGTGAGGATCTCCAGACCGGCGAGGTTTTCGCCGGCGACCCAGCCGAAGCAGAAGCGGCCGACGATGAGGCCCGCGATGAGGTAGCCGGTGACGTTGGGCAGGCCGACGAGTTTGACCAGGCGCGTCATCAGCAGTCCGACCAGCATGGCCAGACAAAGGCTGAGAAGAATGTTCATGATTACTCTTTTACGATCCCTTCGTGATGCGTGACGGGGACAATGAAAAGGATGCCCGAGTCGGGTTTGTCAAAACCGCCGGTCACCTCGTGCACGACTTTCTCGGCCGCGGCGACCTGTTCGGTTTTCAGCACGATAAAAACGGTGCGGCTCTGCTCCCGTTCGGGGTTGATGACTTGACGGAGAGCGCCGAAAGCCGGCGGCGGTTCCACGCTGTCCGCGCCGAGGATCTGGCGCATGCCGGTGGATTCGACGACCGTCGCGCCGTGAATGCCCGCCTCGTCCAGACGGGACAGGAGAGGCGAAAGACAAGCGGGCTTTTTCAGGACGATGACCATAAGCTGCATGAAAAAACACCTCCGTTTTTTTCTTCCCCTATTATAGCACGCCGGCGCGGCTTGTCTATCTGTTTTTTGAAAACGCGCTTGCTTTTGCCGGGCGAAACGGATATAATGAGAAAAAAGGAGGGGGACGTCGATGAGGTTCATGACGCTGGGTCAGGAGTCCGATATCGGATTGTTTCTGGCCATCGGCGCGGCCGTCGTCGCGCTGGTGCTGGTCTTCGTTTTCCGCGGGAGGAAAAAGGACGGCGACGAATAAACGCCCGCAGACGCCGCGCCCGAAACGGCGTCCGCAGAAAAGGAGAAAGAGAATGCTGAAGAAAATACTGATTATCGCGGCGATCGTGAGTCTGCTGGCGCTGACGGCCTGTATTCCGACGCCGGTCGCACCGACGACGGCCGCGCCGACGGCCACGCAAACGCAGCCGCGCGCCACGGGCGGGATCCGCGTCACGGACGGAGGCGGTTCCGTCGTGACATGGGGCCCTGCGCCCACGCCGACGGCCGGATAAGGCGGTCGCATCAGGAGACGGGCCCCATATGAGCCCGACTTCTTTTTCGTCCGTTTCTGCCGCAGGACAGGAAAAGAAAAGCGCCCCCGGGGGGCGCTTTTTTGTTTGGATCAGGCCTCGACGTACTTCGTTTCGTCGGGTCCGGCGGAGGCCGATTCGGCGGCCGGTTCGGCGGCCGACTCTTTTTTGCCGAGGAACTCGGGCAGTTTCATGCCGGCCATTTCAAACAGCTCGTTCATCGGCGGGATGGATTTCATCATGCCGGAGAGGAAACCGGCCGTGGCGGTCTTGCCGTCGGCGCCGCCGTTGGCGTTGGAATCCCAGACGGTGACTTTGTCGATCTTGATATTCTTGACCGCTTCGACCTGTACGCGCATCAGATCCTCCATCTTGTCGGCCAGCATCAGGCGCAGCGCGTCGGTGGCGCTGCCGCCGGCGGCGGCCACGATCTTGGCAAAGCCCGCGGCCTGCTTGGTAAGGATCTCCTCCATACCGCGCGCCTCGGCTTCCATTTTGGCGTAAATGGCGTCGGCTTCGCCGCGGGCGCGCAGGCGGGCCTGCTCAGCCTCGGCCTCGGCCTGCAGCTCGAGCTGGCGCTTGCGGATCTCGGCCTGGACGATGACGTCGGCCTCGAGGGTGGCGCTTTCGCGGGATTTACGGGCGCGTTCGGCCGCTTCCTCGGCCGCGTAGGCGTCCTCGAGGGCCTTGGCGGCCTGGATCTTTTCGGCGGAGGTCGCGATGCGCAGGGCCTCGGCTTCTTTTTCCTTACGGGCGGCGGCGGACTGAGCGATCTCGATGGCGGCGGCGTTTTCACCCTTGATGGCCTCGGAGTTGGCGGCCGAAACGCTCACGCGCTGGTCGCGCTGGGCGGCCGCGGCGCCGATCGCGCCGTCCTTGTCCCGTTCGGCCACGAGTTTCTTGGCGTCGTTGATGGCCTTGGCGGCCGCTTCTTTTCCCAACGCCTGGATATAGCCGGATTCGTCCTCGATGTCGGTGACGTTGACGTTGATGAGCCGGAGGCCGATCTTCTTGAGTTCGGTTTCGACGTTGTGGGAGACGGCCTCGAGGAATTTATCGCGGTCGGTGTTGATCTCTTCGATGTCCATCTGCGCGATGACGAGACGAAGCTGACCGAAAATGATGTCTTTGGACAGTTCCTGGATGTCGTTGAGGCTCAGGCCCAGCAGACGTTCGGCGGCGTTCTGCATGATGCCCTGTTCGGTGGAAATACCGACCGTGAAGCGCGAGGGCACGTCGATACGGATGTTCTGCCGGGAAAGCGCGTTGCGCAGGTCCACGGGGATGGACATGGGCGTCAGGTCGAGGAAAGCGTAGGACTGGATCAGCGGCCAGACGAACTTTGCGCCGCCGTGGATACACTTGGCGGCCCGGGTCGTGTTGTCCTTGCCTTTGCCGACCTTACCGTAGATGACCATGATCTTGTCCGAGGGACATTTTTTATAGCGCGAGGCGATCATGAGGACCAGCGCGAACAGGATCAGGATCCCGAAAATGATGGGGACGATGGGGGGCATACTCAACACTCCTTTTCCGTTTATTTATGCGTAACGACGACCGTGTTTTCGCCGCTGACACCGATGATGAGGACTTCGCTGCCGCTGGGCAGGGGCGCGTCGCAGTCGGTCACGGCCGAAAGCTCGACGTAGCGCTCCTGTACGAGGACGTTGACTTTTCCGGTCCCGCTGCGGCGCGGCGGGATCGTCAGATAGACGGAGGCGCTCTTGCCCACGGCGTTCGTGATGCGGAGCGTGCCGTCCTCCTGCAGACGCATCAGCGCGCGCAGCAGGAAAGCCATGCCTCCCAGAGCCGCCAGGCCGACCAGCAGGCCGATCCCGAGCGAGAGAAGGTCGGACGCGCCGTTGGTCGAGAGGCACAGACCCGTCCAGCCGAACATGACGAAGAAGGCGACGACGCCGCGCAGCGTCAGCAGGCGGAAGCCGGGGTCGATCCCGTCGGCGGCTCCGTCCGTATCCGGCACGCCGTCGCCGTCCGCGTCAACGGCGTCCGGAATGCCGTCCCCGTCGGCGTCAAGGCCGTCGGGCACGCCGTCGCCGTCCGCGTCGAGCTGATCCGGCACGCCGTCGCCGTCGGCGTCGGCTCCGTCGGCTCCGTCCGCTCCGCCGTGACCCAGACCGACGAGGCTCAGGATGATCTGGATGATGAGCACCAGAGAAAACGGCAGCGCGGTATAGAAGAATACTTTTTGCAGGACGGTCAGTCCCTCGATCCATTCAAACATGGCTTGCTCCTTTCGTGAGGTCCATGGAGGCGATCAGCGTTTCCGCGTCGCGGCGGATGCGCGCACTGAGCCAGGCGGTGACGGTCACGCGCAGGACCAGCCGGAGCCGGTCGGCCGCGCCGTCGTATTTTTCGGTATAACAGGACGAGACGACCTCGTCGGTCACGGCCGCGAGGCGCGCCGGATCGCAGACGCCGGTCAGCGCGCCGCTGCGCACCAGGATCTCCAGCAAGTAGCCGTAAAGCTCGCTGTCGGGGAGCGCGTCGTCGGACTCGTCGTCGAGGTGGCCGTTGATGTAGCGGAGAAGGTCCGTGATGCGCTCGAGCTGCAGAGATTCGCGCAGCATGCGGATCATGATGACGCGGCAAAGCTGATCGCAGGAGTACATCCGCCCCACGGGCTTGGTCAGAAAACCCCGCTTGACCCAGTTCTGGATGTCGTGCGGTTCCGCGCCGGAGACCGCCGCCGTCTGCGAAAGCGTCAGGCCGCCCGCCGCGAAAAGCGGGCGGATCACGCGGCGCACCGTTTCGGCGCCGACGATGTCCGCTTCCAGCGTGCTGCCCGGCAGGATCCCGATCATATAGTCCACCGCCTCTTTCTGTTTTGTCATAGTGATTATATCATATGGTCAAGTGATTGTCAATAGCAATCGCGCGATTTTTCCGAAAAAAATTTGCTTTATTTAAAATATATAATTAAAAATATGTTGACAGTATAGGTT
>JAHAZM010000013.1 GCA_018385275.1 Eubacteriales bacterium
ATATGAAGATGGTGCGTTGTGCACGTGGGGAGGGCAGCGCTTGTGAAGAATACGGCAACGATAATCGAATTCGGAACGTCTAAAATCGTTGTGCTGGTCGGAACAAAAACTGCTGCGGACAGATACGATATCCTCGCCGAGTCTACGGTCCCGTACGCGGGATATGACGAAACGGGAGAATGGATCGAACCCAAACTGCTGGAGCAGACGATCGCCAAGGCGATCAAGGACGCCGAACTGCAGTGCGGACGGCGGATTCGCCGCGTTTACGTCGGCGTGCCGGCGGAAATGACGGGAGTGGACTGCAAGGATGTGCGGATCAGTTTTTCCAAGACCCGCAAAGTCAACTACGGCGATATCGAGTATCTGTTCAAAACCGGCGAAAAGTATGACGCTGTCGCGGAGCGATACACGGTCATCCATCGCAGTCCGATCTTTTTCCGACTGGACGATGGGCGGAAGATCATGGAGCCTGCCGGGTTTGCCAGTTCCGGGCTGCAGGGAAAGGTCTCTTACGTCTTTGCTTCCAATGTTTTTATGGAGGATATTACGTATATCCTGCATGAATACGGAATCGCCATCAACGACTTTATTTCCGTTCCGCTGGCGGAGAGCCTGTCGCTGCTGTCTTTGCAGGAAAGGGACAAGACGGCGGTCATCGCCGACGTGGGCGCGCTGAGTACTTCGGTCTGCGTGGTCCGTGGCGACGGCTTGCTGTATCATGATTTTTTCCCGGATGGCGGCGAGAACATCACCAAGGATCTGATGGCGCGGTTCAACGAGAAGTTTTCCCGGATCGAGAATTTGAAAAAACAGCTTGTTTTCGGCTACAACATGGGAGATGCCGAATTCTATGAGATCAATGATTCTCATACGGGGCTTCCGGCGAAACTGACGTATAAGGCGGTCCAGGACGTGGCGGAAAAGCGCGTGGATGCCATTGCCATGCAGATCCTGAAGTCGCTGGACACGAAGGAGTGCGTGATCCCGACTTCCGTACCGATCCACGTCACGGGCGGAGGTCTGGCGCATATCCGAGGCTGCGCCGAATACCTGACCAATCGGCTCGGGCGGCAGGTGATCATCTGCGTTCCGAAAATGCCGCGGCTGAATAAGCCGCAGTACAGCGGTGCGGTAGGCGTGATGGACATGGCGCTCCATGACGTCACGCAAAAGGACAACAGGATGTTGTCTTCATTCATTGGTTTTTTTAAGAATTGATTATATGTGAGGGGGAAATTTTTGTGCTGAGTATTGATGAAGATCTGGAAAGATTTGCGCAGATCAAAGTAGTGGGTGTCGGCGGAGGCGGCAACAATGCGGTGAACCGTATGATCGAGTCCGGGCTCAAGGGATGCGAGTTTATCGTTTTGAACACGGACAAGCAGGCGTTGCTTCAGTCGAATGCCAATCAGAAAATACAGATCGGTGAGAAACTCACCAAAGGTCTCGGCGCCGGCGCGAATCCCGAAATCGGGCAGAAGGCCGCTGAAGAGAGCCGCGACGAAATCTCCCGCATGCTGCAGGGCACCGATCTGGTGTTCGTGACCGCCGGTATGGGCGGCGGCACCGGTACCGGCGCCGCGCCGATCGTTGCCGAGATCGCGAAGGAAATGGGCATCCTGACGGTCGGCGTTGTGACCAAGCCGTTTACCTTTGAAGGCAGACAGCGCTCCATGCGTGCCGACAAGGGCATTGCCGAGTTGCGCCAGAAGGTCGATACGCTGATTACGATCCCCAACGACAGACTGCTTTCCGTCGTGGGCAAAGGAACGTCGATCGTAGATGCTTTCCGCGTGGCGGACGACGTGCTGAAACAGGGCGTTCAGGGCATTTCCGAGCTGATCGCGGTGCCCGCGCTGATCAATCTGGACTTTGCCGACGTCAAATCCATTATGAAGGATAAGGGCCTGGCTCATATGGGCATCGGCTACGGTTCCGGCGAAAACAGAACGCTTGACGCGGCCCGTCAGGCGATCTCCAGTCCGCTGATCGAGACCACGATCGACGGCGCGTCCGGCGTGCTGATTAATATCACCGGCGGCGTTTCTCTGGGTCTGATCGAGATCAACGAGGCGGCCAACATGATCGCGCAGGCGGTCGATCCGGACGCCAACATCATCTTCGGCGCCGGCATCGACGAGTCCATGGACGATACCGTCCGCATCACGGTCATCGCTACCGGTTTTGACGAGAAAAACAGACGCGCGTCTCAGCCGCGCCGCTCTTCCTCTTTCCTGAACAACATCGCGTCCGAGCCCGCCGCTGAGCCGAAGGCGGAAGAGACCGACGAGAAGCTGGACGTTCCCACGTGGGTCAAGAGCAATCCTTATTCTTCCGCTTCCACCGCTAAGACGGAGCCGGAAGAAGAAACCAACGACGATATTCCGTCGTTCATGCGCCGTACCCGCAGATAATTCAGATAAAAAAGCGCCATCCGATCCCGCCCGGGTTTTTCCGGGTCTGTTTCGGGTGCGCTTTTTTGTACGTTTGGGATGAAACGCTCGAGGCGGCTTGCGGCGTTGACGCGAGGCCGGCTTTTGCGTATAATTATATATAGGTATATTATTTATTTAACGGCTTCGAGGGACCGGGAGGCGACCGACATGGTGATTTATCGAAACGAACCGCTCAGGATAGAAAAAGGGACGACGTTCCTGGACGTCGCCCGCACGGTGCAGAAAGACTATGACGCGCCGATCATTTTGGCCAAGATCGGACAAAGGCTGATCGAACTCAATAAGGAGATCCCGGCGGACGAAGAACAGCAGGAACGGGAGATGACGTTTATCACCACGAAGGAGAGGGACGGACACAGGACCTATGAACGCGGGGCGACCATGATGTTTTTGCGCGCCATGAGGCGTGTGTTCGGGAAAAGGATCGTTCTGCTGCGAGTGGAGTATTCGATCGGGGACGCGCTGTATTTCAGCGTGAGCGTCAAAGACGACGCGGGCGTCGTATCGGATGATATTCCGGAAGAAAGAATTGCCGAAGTCAAGGCTACGATGGAGCGTTACGTACGGGAGAACGACGAGTTTATCAAAACCAGGCAGCCGACCGAGAAAGTCGTTCAGCTCTTTGCCCGTTACGGGATGACCGATAAACAGCGTTTATTCCATTACCGGCGCTCTTCGGTTGCGAATGTGTATCGACTGGGGAACTATGAGGACTATTTTTACGGTTATATGCCTCCGACGACCGGGCATATCAACGTCTTTGACCTGAAAAAGGCGGTCGGTGGTATTTTGCTGGTTCTGCCGAAAAGATCGGAGCCGGAGAAGCCGGGAAGCCCGGTTGTACCGGAAAAGCTTTTCGCGACTATGAGACAGACCAATATCTGGGGAGAAAACATCGGGGTTTCGACGGTGGCCGCGCTCAACGACGCGATCAGCCGCGGGGAAGGGCGCGATATGATCCTGGCATCGGAGGCTTATCAGGAGCATCTGATCGGAGAAGCAGCCCGGCGCATCAAGCAAGAGAATCGCCGCATCGTTATGATCGCGGGTCCGTCGTCCTCGGGTAAAACCACGTTTTCTCATCGCTTATCCATTCAACTCAACAACGTCGGCTTGAAGGCTCATCCGATCGCCTGCGACAATTATTATCTGAGGAGAGAACTGGCGCCGAAAGATGAAAACGGAGAGTATGATTTCGAATGCCTGGAAGCGCTGGACGTGGAGCTTTTCAACCGCCAGATGACGGCGCTGCTGCGCGGAGAGAGCGTGAGGATCCCGACGTACAATTTCAAAACGGGAGCGCCCGATTACACAAGCGATCCGCTGCGCATCCGGAACGACGACGTTCTCGTGATCGAAGGGATCCACTGCCTCAACGATAAACTGTCCTATGCCGTGCGGCCCGAGGATAAATTCAAGATCTATATCAGCGCGTTGACGGCTCTGAATATCGATGAGCACAATCGCGTCTCCACGACGGATAACCGGGAGATCCGGCGGATGGTCCGGGACGCCAAGACCCGCGGGTTTTCCGCTTCGGAAACGATCCTGCGGTGGAATTCGGTCCGCCACGGGGAGGAGAGGCACATTTTCCCCTATCAGGAGGACGCCGATATCATGTTCAATTCCGCGTCGCTGTATGAGCTCGCGGTCCTGAAGATCTTTGCCGAACCGCTGCTTTTTTCGATCCCGGACGATTCGCCGGCGTATCCTGAAGCGAAACGGCTGCTGAAGTTTTTGGAGTATTTTCTGGGGCTTTCGCCCGAGGACGTCCCCTGCAACAGTATCGTTCGCGAGTTTATCGGCGGCAGCGTTTTTCCGGTGGGATAACGGGGAGGAACGTCGTCGGGCTGCTCCAAACGAAAACAAGAGGATTTCGGGATAACGATATTCGTTTTTACGTGAAAAAGAAAAGCTGCTTTTGATGCCGGGTCGAAAGCAGCTTTTTCGTGCGGATCGGAAGTAGCGCCGGCAGAGAATGAGACCGGGTAATCCTTGACGGCGGCGCGTTGACAAGTCCCGGCGGCGCGCGGCCAGCGGGGCATAACGGGCGGCTTAGCGGAACTGCGCAGCGGCTTTGAGCGGCGGACGAAGGAAGACGATGCGGATAAAAAACGCCGCGGACCATACAGGTCCGCGGCGAATGGTCTGGGTGAGAAGATTCGAACTTCCGGCCTCTTGAACCCCATTCAAGCACGCTACCAAACTGCGCCACACCCAGTGAACGCCACTAATTATAGCATCGGGCGAATAAAGTGTCAAGTGCTTCTTTAGGCGCGGTAACCGAGCGCCAAAGAGATTTCCTTGGCAGTTTCGATGAGACCTTTGCCCAGCGTTTGGGTCATGCTTTCGATCGAATAATCGGTCAGCAGAACGGAAGAATGGAGGGCGGCCGCGATCTCTCCGGTGCTGGAGAAGATCGGCGCGGCAAAGCAGATGATGCCCCGTCCGTATTCCTCCTTGTCCAGGGCGTAGCCGCAGGTGCGGATCTCTTCCAGATTGGCACAGAGAGCGGCTTTGTCTGCCAGCGTATTCTCGGTATACTTCTTCATGGGACGGGACGTATACTCTTCGATGTACGCCGGATCGGAATATGCCAGCAGAATCTTTCCGGGAGCGGAGCAGTAAAGCGGATAGGAGGAACCGACGCTGGCTGAAATGCGGACCGTCCGCGTGCTTTCCATGGAAAGCAAATAGAAGCAGGCGTCGTTTTTCAGTATGGAAAGGATGATCGATTCGCCGAAAGCCTCCCAATATTGATGGACCAACGGCATGGCCAGCGAATACAGACTGATACTGTCGCGGGATTTGGCGGTTGTTTCAAAGGGACGCAGCGTGAGCTGATACTTGTTCGTACGGCTGTCGACGCAGACCCAGTTACAGGTTTGAAGCGTATTGAGAACACGGAATACCATATTGATGTTGAGGTCGAGCTTGCGGCCGATCTCGCTGATGCCGAGAGGTTCTTTTTCAGCGGCGAGCAGTTCGATGATCTTGACTGCGTGATAGGCAGCCGGAGCCGGGGCGTTGATTGGCTTTTTTGACATGATGATGAACCTTCCCTAAATATACATTTGTATTTCATAGATTTACATTTTTATTCTATCATGGAATCTTATTTTGGTCAATCGAATTTTATATATTTATAAAGAAAAAGAACGCAATTTTGATTTACAAGCGGCGTCAGATGTGATATACTTATAAAAATGAAATATATATAAAATTTAGGAGGCCAATATGAAGAGTCTTGCGGTAACGGCGGAAGGTAAACTGGAGTTTGTCGATATTCCGATCCCCGAAATCGGAGAGTATGACGCGCTGGTGAAGGTGCTCAGCTGCGGTATCTGCAATGGGACAGATATGAAGATTATCCACCATAAGTTTAAAGGAATCGACGATTATCCGGTCATTTTGGGACATGAGGGCGTGGGAGAAGTCGTGAAACTCGGCGCCAAGGTGCGCAATTACGCCATCGGGGACAAAGTGCTGATGCCTTATCACAGCAACGTTCCCGCCGGATACAGCAGCGGTTGGGGGACCTATTCGGAGTACAACGTGGTCACCGACGCGGCGGCGATGCGGGACGACGGCTTGATCGCGGATGAATTCGCGTGGGGACAGAGAACGCTGCCGAGCGATTTCGACCCGGTATCGTCCGCGATGATCATTACGTTCCGCGAAGTTCTCAGCACGATGAAGACGTTCGGGATCGCGCCGAATATGACGCTGGCGATCCTGGGACTCGGTCCGGTGGGACTGAGTTTTGTCAAGTTCTCCAAGCTTCTGGGCGCGGGTACGATCATCGCCATGGATATTGACGACGAAAAGCTGGCGCTGGCGAAAAAGATGGGCGCCGATTATACGATCAATTCGAAAAAAGAAGACGTCGTGGCCGGCGTCAAGAAGATTTTGCCGGAGGGCGTGGATATCGCGCTCGACGCTGTGGGGTATTCGCCTTTCATCAATACCGGCCTGGCCATTATCAAACCAGGCGCCAAGATCTGCGTGTACGGCATTTCGCCCAACATGACGCAGGAAGTCGATTGGAGCACGTGCCCGTATAACTGGACGCTGCAGTTCAATCAGTTCCCGTCCAAGGTCGGTGAATCCGAGGCGCACGATCAGATCGTCAACTGGATCCGCTGCGGGATCCTGGATCCGAACGAATTCATCAGTCACGTGTTTGAATTCGATGACGCGATCAAGGCTTTTGAAAAAGTGGAGCGTCATGACAAGATGATGAAAATGGTCGTCAAGATCGGGTGCTGAGCGATGACACAGTATCTGATCGCCCATGACCTGGGCACCTCGGGCAATAAGGCGACGCTGTATACGGCCGACGGGAAACTGGTCGCGTCCTGCACCGAGCGGTATCCTCTGCACGTCGCGCCCCAGAATCACGCCGAACAGGATCCCGAGGATTGGTGGAGAGCGGTCTGCGTTTCGACACGGAAGCTGCTGGAGGGCGTTGATCCGAAGCATATCGCGGCGGTGTCTTTCAGCGGACAGATGATGGGATGCGTTTGTGTCGACCGGGACGGCCGACCGCTGTACAACGCGATGATCTGGGCGGACATGCGCGCCGTCGAACAGGAGGAGCGCATCCGCGCTTCTTTCGGAGACGAGGGCTATTACCGCCTCACGGGCCATAAGCTCAGCGCCTCCTACGGCGGCTTCAAGCTGATGTGGCTGAAAGATCAGTTTCCTGAAATCTATGCGCGGACCTATAAAATGCTCAATGCCAAGGATTATGCGATCCTGAAGCTGACGGGGCGGTTTGTGACCGAGCATTCCGACGCGTCGTCCACGGGGTTTTACGCGATCGAAAAGCTAGTTTGGTCGGATGAACTGCTGAAAGCGGCCGGTATTGATCGAAACGTCATGGCCGAAGCGCACGCGTCCACGGACGTCGCCGGATACGTGACGGCGGAGGCGGCGAGGCTGACCGGACTGGCGGAAGGAACGCCGGTCGTTTTCGGCGGAGGAGACGGGCCGTGCGCGGCCGTCGGAGCCGGATGCGTCCGCGACGGGATGGCCAACAGCAGTCTTGGGACCAGCTCGTGGATCAGTGTGACGACGACGGCGCCGGTTTTCGATCCGCAGATGATCAGCGTGACCTGGCCGCATCTCATTGCGGGGATGTATATGCCCTGCGGCGCGATGCAGAGCGGAGGCGGAGCTTTCAACTGGGCAACGGATATGCTGCTCGATCCGAAGGATCCGGAGCGGCACGCGCGCGCCAATGAACTGGCTGAGCAGGCGCCCATCGGCTCGAAAGGATTGCTTTTTCTCCCGTATCTGCTGGGTGAGAGGAGCCCGCGTTGGGACCCGGAATGCCGCGGCGCGTTCATCGGTCTGACGATGGATCACGGAAAAGGCGAAATGCTGCGCTCCGTCATGGAGGGCGTGGCGTATAATCTGGATATTATCCTCAGCGCCATGAAACGTCAGCAGCGTATTACGGATATTACCGTGATCGGAGGCGGCGCCGTGAGCAGACTGTGGAGACAGATTTTCGCCGACGTATATCGGACGCCGATTTTACTGCCGAACTATCTGAACGAAGCGGCATCAATGGGCGCGGCTGTCTGCGGCGGCGTCGGCGTCGGGCTGTATGAGGATTTCTCCGCGATCGATCGGTATATCCGGATTGTGGACAGGATCATGCCGATCGAGGAAAACGCACGACAGTATGATCGTTATAAAGAGCCGTTTGACGAGAGCTATTTTGCTCTCAAAAGTATAGTAAAGAAACTGAGGTAGTAGCGAGATCATGAAAACGACGAAATTGTTTATGAAGTTGCCTGATTATATTTGCACGCCGGACAGCCTGGCGGTGGCCGCCAACGGCGAACTGGTGTTGTCCTGCCCCAATTACGCGGACGAAAGTCTGCCGGGCTGCATCGTCCGGATCGACAAGAACCGCAAGATCCGCAAATGGTTCGACGTGGAGCCGCTTCCCGAGACGGGACACGCCCGGCCCATGGGGATCGCGTTCGACGAGAGGGAGAATCTCTGGATCTGTGATAACCAGGCGTGGCTGCCCAATCCGGCCTATAAATTCAAAGGCCGTATCCTGCGGGTCACGCCGGAGGGCAAAACCGTCACCGTGGCCTACGGCATGGAGCATCCGAACGGGATGCGCATTCGCAACGGTTACGCGTACGTGACGCAGAGCCTGATGGAGAAAGTCGCCGATCCGAGCGGACTGATGGTCAGCGCGGTCTATCGCTTTGCGATAGACGAGGAAAACGTCGCCGTTACCAACACGCTGGCCGACAAAAACATCATTGCGACGTTCCTGACGTATAATCCCGAGTGCCAGTACGGCCTGGACGGCATCGAGTTCGATCACGAGGGGAATCTGCTGGTCGGCAATTTCGGCGACGGCACGATCCACCGGATCCGTTTCAATCCCGATCAGAGCGTAAAGGATATTTCGCTTTACGCCGCCGATCCGAAAAACCTCTATACGACCGACGGCATGGTGATGGACGAGAAGGGCAATTTGTATATCGCGGATTTCTCGGCCAACGCCATCGGCATGGTGCGGCCTGACGGAACGGTGGAGCGTATCGCGGAGAGCCCCGACAGCGACGGGTTCGGCGGAGAGCTGGATCAGCCCTCGGAAGCGGGGATCTGGAACGGTCTGCTGGTGATCCCTTGCTTTGATACAGCGGTGGGCGGCATCCACAAGAATACGAAGCATGAGATGCCGGCGACGATCGCTTGCCTGGAACTGGACTGAAAAACAGAAAAGAGTGCATATTTATACCGAAAGGGAGAATATGCACTCATTTTTTATTTGACAGTGGAAAAAAACGACTATAAAATAAGAACAGTAAGGAGGGATCCATATGTCCTATGTAAGTGAAATCATCGACGAGGTCATCGCCAAGAACCCCGGGGAAAAGGAATTCCATCAGGCGGTCAGAGAAGTACTCGAAACTCTCGAGCCTGTGATCGAGGCCAATCCCGCGTATCAGAAGAACGGCCTTCTGGAACGGCTGACGGAGCCGGAACGCGTGATCATGTTCCGTGTGCCGTGGGTGGACGACAGCGGTAAAGTCAGAGTCAACAAGGGTTACCGTGTGCAGTTCAATAACGCCATCGGTCCGTACAAGGGCGGTATCAGACTGCATCCGTCCGTTAATTTGGGAATCATCAAATTCCTGGGTTTCGAGCAGATCTTCAAAAACTCCCTGACCGGATTGCCCATCGGCGGCGGCAAGGGCGGTTCGGACTTTGACCCGAAGGGCAAATCCGACCGCGAAGTCATGGCGTTCTGCCAGAGCTTCATGACGGAGCTTTTCAAGTATATCGGCGCGGACCGCGACGTGCCGGCCGGCGATATCGGCACCGGCGCGCGGGAGATCGGCTATCTGTACGGTCAGTATAAGAGACTGAACGGCAACTACGAGGGCGTCCTCACCGGCAAAGGCCTGACCTACGGCGGTTCTTTGGCCAGAAAAGAGGCGACCGGTTACGGTTTGGTCTATATCACCGAGGAACTCCTGAAAGATAAGGGAGACGATATCAAGGGCAAGACGGTCGCGGTATCCGGCGCGGGCAACGTGGCGATCTACGCGGTGGAGAAAGCGACGCAGCTGGGCGCCAAGGTCGTGACCATGTCGGATTCTACCGGGTGGATTTACGATAAGAACGGGATCGATCTGGCGGCGGTCAAGGAGATCAAAGAAGTCAAGCGCGGCCGGATCAAGGAGTATTTGAACTATCATCCGGAAGCGCAGTACAGCGAAGAGGAGCGCGTTTGGTCGGTTAAATGCGACGTCGCGCTTCCCTGCGCGACACAGAACGAGCTGCTGCTCGAGCATGCTAAGATGCTGGTCGCCAACGGCTGCAAGGTCGTCGCTGAGGGCGCGAACATGCCGTCGACGCCGGATGCGGTCGATTACATCAAGGCCAACGGTCTGTATTTCCTGCCGGGCAAGGCGGCCAACGCCGGCGGCGTCGCGACTTCCGCATTGGAAATGACGCAGAACAGCGAGCGTCTCAGCTGGACGTTCGAAGAAGTCGACGCCAAGCTCAAGGAGATCATGGTCAATATTTACGCCAAGATCAGCGCAGCGGCCAAAGAATTCGGCCATCCTGACGATTTCGTCATGGGAGCCAACATCGCCGGGTTCAAGAAAGTTGCCGACGCCATGATGGCGCAGGGTATCGTCTGATCGAATACGGAAGAGAGAAAAAACCTGCCGCGTACGCGGCAGGTTTTTTGATGACAAAGCAACGATAATTTGTTATAATGAATAAAAGAAGGTTTCTCGGAAAGAAGGAATAAGACTGTGAAAAAACTATGGCTGATTCTTGTTGCCGCGGTGCTTTGTTTGGTCCTTTGTTTGCCGGCGACCGCAGGCGGACTGACGATCAGTATTCCGGATTTTGTCGAGCTGCAGGTCGGAGACGTTTATGATCTGGTGTGCGAGGTCAACGCGGACAATCCGGAGTACGTCTGGTATGAGACGGCGAGCGGGCAGATGCAGGACATCATAGCCTGCAACCGGGGCGAGGAGACTGAAAAATCCTTCCGCGTGCCGACGGACAAGGCCGGGACGCATTATTACGTCTGCGGCGTGACGGTCGGCGATGTGACGGAATACAGCCATATCGTAACGGTGACCGTGCAGACGACGGAGCCGGTTTTCCGTACAAAGTCGCTGCCGACAGCTACCGTGGGACAGCCGTATTCTTTCAAAATCGAGACGGAAGCGCGCGACGCTGTGATCGGCGTATATTATAATCCTGGTCAGAAAAACGAGTTTTCCGATACGGGACTGACACTTGCCGACGACGGGACGATCAGCGGAACGCCGAAAAAAGCGGGAAGCTTCTCTTTCACACTGATCGCGTCAAACGACGCGGCCGACGCGTATGAGAGTTTTACGCTGACGGTGCAGACCGCGGAGACGGCGACGGCAACACCTGTGCCGACGGCGCCGGCAACCCCGACCGCGACGACCGCGCCGGTTTCAACGGACGGAGTCGTGATCCCGGTGTGGGCGCTGACCCTGGCGGGCGGCGTGGTGGCTGGGATCATCATCGCGCTGATCATCGCGGCGATTTTCCGTAAACGCTGAATAAGGAGACCTGTTTATACGGAAAAACGCCGTATCGGCAGGCCTTTTCCGTATCGGCTTGACACGAGAGTTCAAGTACCATAGAATAAGAACGGAAAAAGAAAAACGCTTCAACAGAAGCGTTTTGGCAGGGGAGACGCGACTCGAACACGCAACCGACGGTTTTGGAGACCGCTACTCTACCATTGAGCTACTCCCCTAAGACTTCACTATTATATGACAGGAAACGGGTTTCGTCAAGGGAAAATATTCGCTCCGCAGGCCGGGCAGACATGGGCGGCGAGGGCGACGAAAGCGCTCCGGCGGCGAAACGGGACAGAAAAACGGAAGGATGGTCAGTATGAAAAAAATCGGATTTATCGGCGCGGGCAATATGGCGGGAACGATCCTTGACGCGATTTTGAAAGCGGGCGTTTTTTTGCCGGAAGAAGCGGCGCTTTGTGAAATCAATCCGAGGATCATCGAAAAATACAAAGCCGCCGGCGTGAGCGTGGCGCCGGATTATAAGAGCCTTTGCGCTGAGTGCGAATGGATCCTGCTGGGCGTTAAGCCGCAGGTATTGGGAAAAATCGCGCCGCAGATAGCGGAAGCATTGTGCGGACATAATATCGTGATTTCGATCGCGGCGGGATGGACAGCGGCCCGGCTGAGAAAGAGCTTCGGAGACGAGACCAAGCTCCTGCGCGTGATGCCGAACATGCCGGCCATGGCCGGAGAGGGCATGACGGTTTTGAGTAAAGACAACAATCTGGGACCCGAAGAGCTGGCGCTGGCGGTCAGGATGTTCGAGCGCGTCGGCAAGGTCATGCTGCTGGACGAAAAGCATATGGATACGGTCACGGCGCTGACGGGAAGCGGGCCGGCGACGGTTTTCATGCTGATCGACGCGCTGGCGGAAGCGGCGGTCCTGCGCGGAATCCCCAAGAACGAGGCCGTTGTCATGGCAACCCAAATGGTCAAGGGAAGCGCCGCGGCGCTGGAGGTTTCGGGAGAACCTCCGATGACGATGAAGGACAGAGTCTGTTCTCCCGGCGGAACGACGATCGAGGGCGTATATGCGCTGGAACAGGACGGCTTTGCGGCGACTGTGATCCGTTCTGTTCTGGTGACGGCTGAAAAAAGCGAGAAGATGAGCAAATGATGGATGAAGTGACGATCTATACCGACGGCGCTTGCAGCGGGAACCCGGGCCCGGGCGGCTACGGGGCGATCCTTTTGTGCCGGGGCGTGGAGAAGGAAATCGTCGGCGCGGAGGCGTCGACGACGAATAACCGCATGGAATTGACCGCGGTCATCAAAGGCCTGGAGGCGCTGAAGCGCCCCTGCAGCGTGAACGTTTACTCTGACAGCGCTTACGTCGTCAATTCCTTTACGCTCGGGTGGGTCTATAATTGGCATCGGAGGGGCTGGATCAACAACGACAACAAAGAGGTCCTGAATAAAGATCTTTGGATGAGATTGTATGATTTGACGCGGATCCACCACGTAACGTGGTACAAGGTGAAGGGACACGCCGATAATGAATATAACAACCGCGCGGACCGTCTGGCGGTAGAGGCTTACAAGAAACTGGGCCAGTCCGCACAGGGCGAATAATGAACGAATAAAAAGCCGTGTCAAGCAAATTGCTTGACACGGCTTTTTGGCAGGCGTTAAAAGAGAGAGGGTCTCCAGCTCTTCTGATTTTCGCGGTGCTCGTTGAGAACAGCGTTGATGCGGTGAACGGGATTGAGAAGGTGTCCCAGAGAGCCGTCGTGGTTGAGCGTGTCGATGATGAGGGCGATATATTTGCTCATGTCGACTTCGCGATACCATTCGCTGGCCAACAGTTCGGGCGAGCGATAAGTGAGGTTTGTGGTCAAGACGGCCTTCATCAGGCCCTGTTCGTAAGCCTGATTGAAGCGCTCCAGACCGTCGGTGAAAAGACCGTATGTAGCGCCCATGTAGATATTGCGGGCTTTTCTGCGTTTGAGTTCTCTGGCGATGTCGAGCATGCTGTCGCCGGAGGAGATCATATCGTCGATGATGAGGATATCTTTGCCTTCGACATTATCGCCGAGAAATTCATGGGCGATGATGGGGTTGCGCCCGTTGACGACGCGGGAATAATCGCGGCGTTTATAGAACATGCCGAGGTCGATGCCGAGAACGCTGGAGTAATAGATGCAGCGGTTCATGGCGCCTTCGTCGGGACTGACCACCATCAGATGATCCGAGTCGACGATCAGATCGGGTTCACTGCGCAGAAGACGTTTGATGATCTGATAATGCGGGAAGAAGTTTTCGAAACCGTTCAGCGGGATGGCGTTCTGCATTTTCGGATCGTGCGCGTCAAAGGTGATGATGTTGCTCACGCCCATATCGACCAGCTCGCGCAGCGCCAAGGCGCAGTCGAGAGACTCGCGGCCGCTGCGGCGGTGCTGACGTCCTTCGTACAGGAAGGGCATGATGACGGTGAGACGGCGGGCTTTGCCGTTGGTAGCGGCGATCATTCGTTTCAGATCCTGAAAATGCTCGTCCGGCGTCATGGGGACTTCTTTGCCGAAAAGTTTGTAGGTGCAGCTGTAATTGGTGATGTCAAGGAGAAAATAGATATCCGAACCGCGTACCGATTCGTTGATGACGCCTTTGGCTTCTCCGGAAGCAAAGCGCGGGCAGGAAGCGTCTATCAGATAAGTAGGCTGTTTGTATTCGGCAAACACGATATTCTCTTCGTGCTCATTGGTGCGGGAGTTGCGCCATTCGACCAGATAATTGTCGATTTTTTTGGCCAGCTCTTCGCTGCTGCGCAGGGCGAGAATACCGAGTCTGCCGACGGGAATTGATGCTACATCTACATTTGTGATAGCCATGTTTTTTACCTCGCTAAAATTTTATGTAAAGAAGAAAAGCCGGTTAGGCTTTTCATTAGTCGACGATCACAGGGAGAGCGTCATTTTCATAAATCAGTTCGAAAATTCTATGGACCATGGGCGTATTCCAGGCGATGCCGGTATACATAGACATATCCATAATAGCGTTGGAAAACGAGATCGGAGAAGCGTTGCGATAGATCAGCTCATATGCGGCGGAGAAATAGGTCAGCGCTCTGGCGATCGCTTTATCGAGAAGCGTCACCACATCATCCGTAAAGGTGCGTCTGTCGTCCCAGGTCCATTTCCAAGCGCGATGATTGAGGTTCAGCTGGTCGAGTGAGCGGTCGATTGAAGAGGGAACGCGGAAATGAGCGCGCTCCGCTTTGGCGCTCGCGGATTTGTATATCCCTTTGACTCCGTTGCTCAGTTTATACAGAGTGGTCGGGGCGGAGTACAGATCGACCATTTTCTTCATGTTGGCAAAGCCTTTGATGATATGCTCTTTGGAGACGTTCTTGCCGTATACGCCTTTACAGACGTACATATAGATCCGGGCGATACTGCGGATCGAGTCGACGCTGGCGTCGATGCGGTTCGACGGAACGTAATCCTTGGGTTCGGGGAGACCGTTCTTTTCCAGGAGAAGCACGTCGATCTCGGCTTCCAGTTTGTTGTGATAGAGCGGGAAGCGATCAGGGTCTTTGACCTGGGCGAATTTGACGCCGGTACGATAGTAGATGTAGGGGTGGATCATGGCGTCGACGGAATAATGAAGCAGGTAGCCGAGAATATAGGAGAACATCGCGTCGCGCTCGGCGCCTTCCAGCGTCGACAGACGGGAAAGCATGGAGCAAATGGATTCATTGACAGTCCTGCTGTGGAAAAAGGGTGACATACGCTGAGAGGCTTCTTCGCTGGCGAAAGCCTTGGTGTCGTATTCAAAGAAATCAGGGCCTTGCACGCCGAGATAGAATTCGCGCGGATGCTTTTCTATCAGGGCTTTGATCTCGGCAGAGTCAAGGGTCGCGATCGCTTTGTCGGCGCTGATCATATGGGTATAGAAACCGGGCATTTTACTTTTCCTCCAAATCAATGACGTGTGCGGAATATCTCAGGCAGCTTCCGGCGTAGGCTCAGGTGTTGCCGTGATCTCGGGCGTGGGAGTGGGTTCCGGTGTCGGTGTCGGCGAGGGCGTCGGTGTGGGTGTCGGTGTCGGCG
>JAHAZM010000004.1 GCA_018385275.1 Eubacteriales bacterium
CGAAGACAACCTGTCCGCGATCCTGACGCTGAGGGTCGGATGGCGCACCCCGCAAACAGAAACCCTGATCGCGGCCTTGCCGGCCGACGACCCGGTCCGCGCGTCGGCCGAGGACGGACAGCTGGAACTCCTGCGCAAACGCGAAGAGGGGTTGCCCGGCGAACCTGATCCGGACAGGGTCTTTGAACTGGTATGGGCGGATCTGAACGAGCGGTATACGGCCGGCCGGACCGCGCCGGAGGAGCTTTGTGCCGATATGGAAGCGATCGCCCGGACGGCGGCGGAGCAATACGGGATATTTGGAGAACCGTGGCTGTCGCTGGCCAGTATGGAAACGCTGAGGCGGAAAACGGAGTCCGGCCTGATCGCGCCGCGCACGTTCGAACTGGCCTATCAGCGGTTTCTGGAAGAGAAAACGACGCTGACCGAGAGCAACAAGAGGATGGCGCACGGATGCTTTATGCGGGGCGGACAGAACGGTCTGATGGGGATTTTTCTCATCGGAGCGGGAGGCTTGCTGCTGATTCTGCCGCTGACGTCTCTGTTCAAAGGCGAGGGCGGCCTGTGGTACGTTCTGCCGGCCGTTTTTGTGATCGCGGCGGGCGTGCTGATCCTGTGCCGCAACCGGAACGCGTTTTTCTCCGTTGAAGACGATCGCGTCACCGCGCGCTACGGACTCGGCAGGACGCTGGACGTCGCTCTCGGAGAGGTGGCCGACGTGCGCTGGCGGGTCAGCGGCGTGCTGATCCTGCGTCTGCGCGGCGGCGCGGCGGCGCGGATCGGCGGTTTGAGCAACGCCGCGTTCCTCGGGACTTTTCTGAGAAAAAAGCTCGGCCTTGACCGCGTGGAAGGGACGGCGGCCGAACTGCATGAGCAATGGCGGGCTTTACGGAAAAAACGCCGTCGGGAAACGGCGGGGCTGATCGCTTGTCTGGTCGTGCTGGTCGGCGTGATCGCGGCGGTCATGGTCCTGACGGGACTGCGCAGTCCGGCGGTTTTCACGCCGACGGAATGGACCGTTGCCGCGCTCGGCATCGCGCTCGGCGCCGCGTCCGGCGCAGGGGCGTATCTTTTCGCCCGGTCCGCCGGCGATAAGCTGGTTCGCTTGATCGAACTGGAAAACGCGGGACGGCGCGCGGCCATCCTGGGAACGCCGCTTTGTCCGGGCAATATGCTGGCGGTGTACAGCGATCCGGATTTTCTCGGTCGGGTCACAGTCTATTCCATGCCGAAATCAAACGAAGTCTATTACGTAACCGAACGGGTCGAGGGAGACGAGGCGGTCAAAGCGTACACGTCCGAGTTTTTCCCCTCCCTGCAGAAACTCGAGCCGCTTCTGCGGGAGCTGGAGGATATTACGAAATACTTTGATACAGGAGAAAGCGCATGAAGATCGTATTGCTGGATCGCCGTTCGCTCGGGACGGATCTGCCGCTCGGTCCGCTGGAGCGATTTGCCGAACCGGTCGTTTACGAGACGACCTCGCCCGTCGAGGCGCCGGAACGACTGGCCGAGGCCGAGGTGCTTGTCATCAATAAATTCCGCATGACGGAAGCGATGTTTGCCGCGGCGCCGAAGCTGCGGCTGATCTGCGAGTTCGCCACCGGTTTTGACAATATCGATCTGGCGGCGGCCCGCCGGCGTGGCGTGGCGGTGTGCAACGTCCCGGCGTATTCGACCGAGAGCGTGGCCCTGTTTACGGCGGCGACGGCGTTGGCGCTGGTCACGCATCTGGGAGAATACCGCCGCTTCACCGCTTCGGGCGCGTATACGGCGGCGGGGGAAGCCAACCGTCTCGAACCGGTCTATCATGAATTGACCGGGAAAACATGGGGCGTATTAGGATGCGGCGCTATCGGCGGACGCGTGGCGCAGATCGCCCGCGCGCTGGGGATGGAGATCCTGGTTCATCAACGCCGGGAGCATCCGCTCTATCCGACGGTCTCGCTCGACGAACTGTGCGTGAAGAGCGACATTTTGTCGATCCATTGCCCGCTGAACGAGTCGACGCGGGGCCTCCTCGACGCGCGGCGGCTGGCACTGATGAAACCGACGGCTATCCTGATCAACGAGGCGCGCGGCGCCGTTACCGACGAGGCGGCGGTCGCCGAGGCGATCCTCAGCGGCGGCATCGCCGGTTTCGGCTCCGACGTTTACGCGTCCGAGCCGTTCGGCAGAGAGCATCCTTTTCAACGCATCAAAGACCGGGACAACGTTATTCTCACGCCTCATACGGCGTGGAGCGCGTACGAGGCGCGCGTGCGCTGTCTCGACGTCATCGTCGGCAATATCGAGGATTTTCTGGCCGGCGGGACGCGGAACCGGGTGGATTAAAAAAAGACCCGCCATACGGGATCGTATGACGGGCCTTTATTTTTTTATTATTTTTTATGGAGCCAGACCAGCATATCGCATTCGCCGCGGTTGGCGAAGCAGCGATAGGGGATCAGACGAATCACGGTCGGCTCCCAGACCTCTTCGGCGCGATAGTACAGCGCGTCGACCGGGTCTTTTCTGCGCCAGCCCGTCACGTCGTAATCGAGCAGACCGCTCACAGGATCCGCAACGGCTTTGGCCTCAAAATCCGGGCTGACGGCCAGCGCGTGCAGATTGGCCCCGTTGTCGACGCTTTCGGCGCAGTAGACGATCGGACCGGCCTGGATGCAAAGCCGTCCGGCATCCCTGACGACCTCGCTGCGTGCGCGCACGGCAAAGGGTTTCATATCGAAGGAGAGACGGATCGGGGCGCCGGTGTTGGCGAAGACGGCATAGCCGTTCTCGACCGTGTAGGGCGCGTCGGCGGTGAAGGAGGCGCACCAGCCGGGGATACGGACGGCCACGCGGGACTTGCCTTCGACACGGAGGCTCACGTCGCCGTCGACGGGGTAGCGGGTGGTCATGACGGCACGGACGCCGTCGTCGGAAAGCTCAGCCGTGGCGAATTGATTGACGTAGAGCGTGTCGCCGTCGCTGCCGAACAGATAGTTGCCGAACTGGGAGATCACGCGCGCCAGGTTGGGCGGGCAGCAGGAGCAGGGGAAGCATTCGATGCGCTGCGTGAGAGGATAGCGCCGGGCGCCCCACGAGTTGGTGAAATGATTCAGCATCGTGATCTCGAGCGGGTTTTCATAGAAGAAGGCTTTGCCGTCGAGGGAAACGCCGGAGAGGACGCCGTTGTAAAACGCGCGCTCGAGCAGATCGGCGTAGGCGGCGTTGTTTTCCAGCGCCAGCATGCGGTGCATGAACAGCATCAGGCCGATGCCGGCGCAGGTCTCGGTGTAGGCTTCCTCGTTCGGAAGGTCGTAGGGGTTGGAAAAAGCCTCGCCGAAAGCGGAGGATCCCAGGCCGCCGGTGACGTACATCTTTTTGTCGACGATATCGCGGTAGAGGGCGCGGCAGGCTTTCTCAAGGGCCTCGTCACGGAGCTCCAGCGCCAGATCGGCCATGGCCGTGTAGAGATAGAGCGCGCGGACGCAATGGCCGACCGCCTCGGTCTGTTCGCGGACGGGAACAAGGCTCTGATTATAGTCCGACCGGATCTCCGGATGATAGCCGTCGTTGCGTTCCTCGTCGTGAGTGCCTCTTTCATTGATGAAATGCGCGGCCAGATCGAGAAATTTCTTTTTGCCGGTATAACGGTACATTTTCACCAGCGCCAGCTCGATCTCCTCATGACCGGGCGTGAAAAACTTGGCGGTTTTTTCCGTCACGAAAGCACGGTAGATGCAGTCGGCGTATTTTTCCGCAACGGCGAGCAGGCGTTCGCGGCCCGTCGCTTCGGCGTAGGCCACCGCCGCCTCGAACAGATGGCCCGCGCAGTACAGTTCGTGCTGCTGACGGAAGGTGAAGCGGTTCTGCGGCTCGAACATCTGGAAGCAGACGTTGAAATAGCCGTCCTCGCACTGATGGGCCTCCATGGCGTCGATCAGATGCTCGATGCGCTCGATGACCGCCGGATCGGGATGCTCTTTGAGGGTGTAGGCGGCGCACTCGATCCATTTGTAGTTATCGCTGTCCCAGAAAATATGCGGCTGATTCGGCTCGCCCTGTTTCCAGTTCATATCAAAGGCGGCGATGCGGCCGGTTTGCTCGAACTGCTTATAGATGGCGGGGATGGTGACGAGGCGATTCTGCTCCTGCAGACGCGCCAGCCAGTCGCCCGTGATGCGGACTTTTCTGAAATCATAGGTTTTCATATGACAATTCCCTTTCATTTAATATAGGAATATTATAACGGAAAAAAAGAAAAAGGGCAAGGTAAAAAAAGAGATTTATAAAAAGCTTCTATATTTCAAAACGGAACTGCGCGGTAAAAAGGGGAAAGGCGTACGGCAAGGCCGGTTTATCCGCTTCAAAAGATCAAATGAACGTTCGGCGAGCGTTTCGGATCGAAATGAGGCCGGATGATCCGGAAAAGCGGTTTCCGGCACGAAAAAGGTACGGAAGGACGTGATCGTTTTGTCGAGGAAAGAAAAATTTATTCGATTTTCGGTAATAATCTGTTTACAATTCCAACGGCTTGTGATAAAATAAAACTATAGTTTTTTCTGGCCCGGTATGAACGGATCGACCCGGTCCGTTGATATAAAAAACTTATGATTAGGGGGTTTTCTGGTTGGATAAGTTATTCAAGCTCAAAGAAAACGGTACCACGGTAAGGACGGAGCTGGTCGCCGGTCTTACCACGTTCATGACGATGGCTTATATCATCGCTCTGAACCCGAACCTCATCATCGGCTTCGGCCAGGGTGCGTTCGGCGCTATGGCGGCCAGTCCGCTTGATGGACCGGCAGTTGCAACGGCCGCGTGGAACGGCGTGTTCCTGGCGACCTGCGTAGCGTCTGCCATCGCGATGTTCTGCATGGCGTTCCTTGCCAACAAGCCTTTCGCGCTGGCGCCCGGCATGGGACTCAACTCCTACTTCGCGGTCGTCATCGCTCAGATCGCCGGTGCTGCCACCTGCTCGTATCTGGCGGGTCTGCAGGCGGGCCTGTGCATCATCCTCATCGAAGGTATCGTCTTCGTAGCGCTGTCTATTTTCAACGTCCGTGAAAAGATCGTAAAAGCCATTCCGCTGCCGGTCCGTCTCGGCATCGGGCCCGGCATCGGTCTCATGCTCATGAACATCGGCTTCGGCTCCAACGCCGGCGTCGGCGCTGCGGCTGACAAGTTTGTCATGAGAGACTTCTTCGGCGCGCTCTCCGCCGGAACCCTGAAGGAAAGCCTCGGCGCGGATTGGCCGGCCATGGTCCTGACCGTCGTGACCATGTTCATCGGTATTTTCGCCATCGCGATCCTGGCTCACAAGAAAGTCAAGGGCGCCGTCCTCATCGGTATGCTGATCGCCTCCGTCGTCAACTGGGCCGGTCAGTTCATCCTCGGCGGCAACCCCTTCGAATCGCTGACGACGGCCAACTGGCTGCCCGCTTTCGGCGATATGGCGCAGACCACGCTCTTCAAGTTTGACTTCGCGACGCTGTTCCGGCTTGGCATCGGCACCGTCGTGATCCTGATCCTGACCTTCTGCATGATCGATATGTTCGATACCATCGGCACCGTCGTCGCCACCGCCGGCAGAGCGAAGATGACGGACGAAGAGGGCAACGTACCGAAGATGAAGGAGATCCTTCTTTCCGACGCGATCGGTACCGTCGTCGGCTCGGCTACCGGTACTTCCACCGTTACGACCTTCATCGAGTCCGCTTCCGGCGTTGAGGCCGGCGGCCGCACCGGTCTGACGGCTCTGACCACCGGTATCCTGTTCCTGGCGTGCATCTTCATCGCTCCCATCGCGGCGATCATCCCTGCGGCGGCGACCTCTGCCGCGCTGATTTACGTCGGCGTGCTGATGCTCTCCGGCCTGAAGAAGATCGACTTTGACGATCTTACGCAGGCGCTTCCCGTCGCCGTCATGCTGCTGGCGATGCCCATTTCCGGCTCCATCGGTCACGGTATCGGTCTGGCGATGATCTGCTACACCGTGCTCAAGCTCTTCGAGGGCAAGGCGAAGGAAGTCTCCATCCTGACCTACATCATTTCTCTGATCTTCCTCGTCAAGTTCTTCCTGGCGATCTGATCGATCTCAAACACAGCACGGCGTGCCGCAGCGGCACGCCGTGTTTTTTTGCGCGGGAGAGTCGGTCGGGACAGGAGTGCGACAAGCACCACGGTTCATATCGATTATCCTCATATAAAAGTCAAGGCGGCTTGAAACGTATGTAAAAAAGATCGGGAGATTCACGCCCCCGAGCTTTGCCGTGAAAGCGAAAAACCGAGGCCGTACCCTTAAAACGGCCGGAAACCATCATGGGATCCGGTCGTTTCGGTGTCTTCCGCGCATGTGTCAGCCCGTTGCTTTTCAGTTTTTCATGCGTTTCTCAAAACGGAACATACCGTCAAAACCATTGCTGCCGTCATAATTGTTGACTTCGCCGGTTTCGGGATCATGCGGATCGGGGTGTTTGCAATTGAAAAACTCGACGATATGAAAGCCGCATTTATTCACGTAGAAATGGATGTTGCGCGTTTCAAAATACGGCGTGCAGGTTTCCCACACGACGGTATCCGGATAGCGTTCTTCGATCAGCTGCCACGCGCGGAAGCCGATCCCTTTGCTGTGCTCGCGCGGTGAGATAAAGAGCAGCTCCAGCTCGTTGTGCCGGGACACGGGATCGAGTTTTACAACGGCGCCGCCCACGGGGCGTCCGTCCTCCAGAATGCGCAACGCTTCGGAATGCTCGCCGTCGATGCATCGCTCGATCGTGGCACGGGAAATGATCTCGCCGTCCTCTTCCATGTGATCGTCACGGCAGCCGAATTCTTCCATCGCTCCGAAGCGAAAGGCCTCCTGATTGTCGAGGATGAACCGTTCGCGGTCATTCGGCGTGAGAAGTGCAAGCGTAACTGTTTTTGTTTCCATAAAAACCTCCGTTAGAATAAGCCCGGCAAGCGTACCATTTTTCAAAGCTCTCTTTAGTAACTCTGCGTTTACCCAGGGCTTCTACAATCTCGAAATGCCCTTTGGCAACCAGTTCGTAGGCAGTAGCTTCTTTCAATCCAAGACGCTGACCAAGCTCCTCTACTGAATATGTAGTTTTCTTTAGTGCCTCGCCGGGAGGAGTACCATCAACCTTCTGATATTTGAACTGGTTGGCATACCATTCTTCAAAGCTGTCGATCATCACTCTCATGGTGCCGCCGACGGTGATTGTTTTGAAGTAATTCTTCTTGATGAGCCAGTATGACTCTGTTTTTCCGAGACCAAGTAACCTACCCATTTCAGGTACAGACATACTCGTGCGTTTTCTCGCATTTTCCATCTCATAACCTCCTATGTAAAAATGTAGCCATGTGTTTGCTTGTCATGGCTACATTTTATCGAACTCTTGATTTATTTTGAAGTTTGTCGCCGGGTTGTACGACACACTTGACAAATCTCACATTTGCTGATCCAGCCACTCATCAAAACTCTTTTTCGAGATTCTGATGCTGCCGCCGATGCGCACACTGTGAAAAGCTTTCTTTTTCACGAGGTTATATGCGCTTGTTCTGCTGATCCCCAGGATGTCCTGAATCTCATCAACGGTATATGTTCTCTTATCGAACTGGCCTGTGGAGGCTACAATGGATTCTTCGGTACGCTGATTCATAGCAGCAATTCTTTCTTCAAACATCTATGTTCACTCCTTTTCTTTCTTCGGTTTATGTTTTGTGGAACGCTTTTTCAGCTGTTCCATTGCAAGGCTGACGGATAAGGCTTTCTCAATCGCTACCATTTCACGGGGCGTAACCTTACCTAAGTAGTTATCAATTCTGCGCTTATCAATGGTGCGGATTTGTTCCAGCTGCACAACAGATGCTTCTTTAAATGCAGGATTGTCTCTAATCAAAAGA
>JAHAZM010000031.1 GCA_018385275.1 Eubacteriales bacterium
ATCATAGACTTTGCGGATCAGCGCCGCCAGATCCCCGTCGTCCGTTCCGCGGCAAAACCACCGCGCCGCCCGCCGGAAAACCTCGTCGTTCTCATCCGCGTACCCGGCGCGGAACAGCTTCTGCATCGCGTCATTCGTCAGCAGTTGAAACTCGGACTCGTCGGGGATCCGGAAAACCGGCGGAAGCTCCGCGACGTAAAAATACTCCCGCAGCAGATCGATACAGAACGAATGGATCGTCTGCACGTGCGCGCCGTTGATCTGACTCAACTGCTCGGCGGCAAACACGTTGTCCGGGTTTTTCTCGCAATACTCGTCCAGTTCACGCGCCAGACGCGCTTTCATCTCCGCCGCGGCCGCGTTGGTGAACGTCGTGACGAGCAGACGTTCCGCCGGCGTTTTCGTTTCACAGATCAGATAAAGCAGCCGCTGGATCAGCACCGCCGTCTGACCCCACCCGGCGGACGCTGAAACGACCAGGTCCCCAGAACCGGCCTTTACGACCCGCTCCTGCTCAGGCGTCAATCTCATCGTCTTTCCCTCCTCTGACCGTATTGCCCGAAAACCGCTCGTCCATCCGGCATATCCCGCCGTAACGGCAATACTCGCAAGCCGTCTTCTCTCCGTCGCGTCGCGGCGCGATCGGGACGCGGCCGGCGCGGATATTCTTGTACAGCGCCAGACACTTTCTCCCGATGGCTTCCTTTTTCGCCTCAAAAGCCTCCTGCGTACAGTTCACGACCGCCGCGTTCTTTTCCGGAACGAATCCTTCCACGGCGTAACCGCCCAGAAATCTCTTTTTTTCTCCCGGTTTAGTCACCGGGTCTTTCAGACTGAAATAAACGCAGTATCCGGGCTCGGCGCCCTCCGCGCCGGTCAGCGCTTCCAGATAGATCATCGCCTGCAGATCCGTCTCGTTCCCGATCTGTCCGGCTTTGGCCCCCACTTCGCCGCTCTTGTAATCCGTCACCGCCACGTAGCGCCGCCCCGTCTCGTCGGTATACGCGTCCACGCGGTCGATCTTTCCGCGCAGCGACAGCTCCGTCCCGTCGCCGTCGCGCAAAGTAAGCGCCGGCAGTCTTTCGCCCGGGCCGAAGCATTCCTCCGTCGCCGCCGGACGGAACCGCCCGTTCCGCAGGCTTTCCGTGATCCGCCACGCCGCCGCGGCGAACTGTCTCTTCATCCGTTCGGCGTGCGCCGTCAGCACCGGATCCTCGCGCAGCAGGTTCTCTCTGTAGAGCGCCGCGCTTACGGCAAAAGCCTCCGCCGCCCGCTCGTCGCTTTCGGCGCGGCTGTCCGGCAGCCGTCCGCCGTCGCGGATGATCCGGTCTACGTAGCGTTTCAGCGCGTCGTGATAGATCGTGCCGACGTCCCGGTTGTCCGGTTCGGCTTCCGCCGTTTCCTGTGCCCGTAAACCGTTTTTGACGAAAAACAGGTACGGACATTTATCATAGTCTTCCAGTTTGGAGACCGTCATGCACCCGTCTCCGTACAGCGCCGCCGCCGTTTCCCGATCCAGATCCGCCGCGGCGTTAATCTGCGTCTCCGCCTCTTCTCTCACGGCAAGGCGCTCCGCGTATTCCGGCCGTCCGGAGAAATACTCCTTCAGCCCGGCGCGCAGCCGTTCGTCCCGGATGCGTCCGTCTGTCAGACGAATGAAAGCCGTTTCCCTGTCCCTCAGCGCCCAATCGTCGCCGGCGCTCTTTTCCTGCATGGCGGGAAAAATCCGTTTCACCGTCTCCAGCACGGGCGAAACGTGCCTCTCCACCCCGTCCCGCGACGCCGCCGCATAACTGAATATCAGCTTCCGCGTGGCCTTGCAGGCCGTCGAATAAATATCAAACCGGCCCAGCGCCCGTTCCGTCCGGCGATCCGGTTCTTTTTTCACGCCCAGACGGCTCAGTTCATCGTTCTCCTCATCGGAAAACAACCCGTTCCGATCCGGCTGCGCCGGCAGGAATTCCGCGTTCATCGCCATCCAGATCAGCGCCTTGATATTGGAGTTTTCCGTTCTCTTGATATTGCCGACCACCACGCTCTGCGCCGAGTACGGCAGCACGCCGATCTCATAGGAAAGTAAGGCGGAGCGCAGGATCGAAAAGAAGTCGCGCGCGTTCATCCGTTCGTCGCCCACGATCTCCTCGGTGCGATCCAGCGTTTCGTCGATCTTATCCTTGATTTGTTCCGTCCGTTCGATCTCGGCGTGCAGATACCCGTTGTCCTCGCCCGCCGCGATGCGCTCTTCCATCTTCTCCGTAAAGGCCGCGATCCGTTCCCCGACGCGATCGCGCGCCATCAGCTCGCGCACGGCGCGGCACATTTCTCCGGCTGTCCCGGCCGCTTTGATCTCGGCCGTGAAACGGATCAGTCCGTCGAGCCACGCGGCGCGCTCGGCCTCGCGTTCCGCCGCCTCCGGTCCCTTGACGAACGGCCGGACGAACCCGTCGTAACGGATCCCGTAGGCGCGGCAATAATTATCGAAGCGCCCCACCGCGTCCACGTCCGCGTCGGCGGCCATGCCCGACCGCAGATAGCGCATGACTTCCTCGCGTTCAAAGCCCCGCTCCGCCGTGTCGAAAGCCGCCGTCAGCATCTCGTAGACCGGATGACCGCCGATGCCCCGTTTGGTATCGAGGAAAAACGGGATCCCGCTGGCGCGGAACCTCTCGATGATGAGCGGCTCGTACTCGTCAAGCGCGTTGCAGACCACCGCGATATCCGCGTAACCGTATCCTTCCGACACCAGTTTTTTGATCTGCAAAACCGCCAGCTCGCATTCCTCTTCCGGCGTCGAGGCGCGCCACGCCGTGATGCAGCGCGGCTCTCCCTGCCGCCACTTCGCGCTCTTTCCGTAAAGGAACAGGTTCCGCTCCAGATGCGCGATCTCCGGCGCGAAAACGTCCTTGCCTTTCAGATATTCGTAGCGATACTCGGCGCCGAGCTCGCCGGCCGTCCTGGCCAGCGCCGCGGCCGCTTCGGCCTGCGCCTCGAAAGCCCGTCCGTCCTCGTCCGTTTCGTCGCCGTTGGTTAGCGTCACCGTCACACTGCGCGCGTTTTTGACCAAAGCCCGCACCAGCCGGATGTTCTTGGCGCCGAACATATCGAATCCGTCGATCCAGACGCGCGCGGAGCGGATATAGGCCGACCGGTCGATCCGTTCGATGAGCAGATCCGTCCCGCTCTCCATGTCCAGATACCGCCCCGCGACGAAGCTTTCATATTCCGCGTAAACGGCATGGATGGCCTTCAGTTTTCTGTAGAGCGCGCCCTCCGGATTCTCCAGGCGTTCCATGGCCACGCTGAGCGCCTCCGGTCTTATATCGGAGTTTTTCAACTGCCGGATCTGCGTCAGCATCTGCTCGGCAAACTCCGGCAGGCGATAGCTCCGCGCGTACATTTCCATCTCCGCGGCGTGCCGGTCGATACAGGCCCGCACGATCGTCAGCCGGGTCTGCCGGTCCGGCCGCTTGATCGTCCGGCCGCCCGTTTCCTCAAAGATCCTCGTCTGGAGCCGCGAAGGGCTGAGCACCTGCGCCGTCATGATCCCGGGCTTGCCGAGCTGATTAATCAGGTCTTTTTCCGCGTTATATGTAAACAGTTCCGGCACCAGCAGGAGCTGATACTCCTCGCCCGCGTCGATCGAGCGGCCGATCTCTTCATATACGCGATATGTTTTGCCGCTTCCTCCGCGGCCGGCCAACACCGTCAGCTTCATGCCCTGTCCTCCGAATCGTTCCGCTCCCGTCGGCTATATCGTTTTCCGCCGGGATCCCTGATGATTATACCATAAAATCGCTGAGTTTTCAACGAACATTTACGGCCGTTTTCTTCCTCCGCCCCTTTTTCGTTCCTTTTCCGTCCGCCGTCGGAAAGGAGAGTCCGCCGTTTTTCCGCCCGAAATCGGTATATTTTTTAAAAAAGGATTTACACTTTGCCGTATTTATGCTAAACTATATCGGTATGATAATGTGGTGCATTATGGCATCATGAGATTTTGGAGGCAAAACAATGAGTGTACAAATGGAGAAGACCGAGAACAACCAGGCCAAACTGACCATCACGGTAGACAACGCGACCTTCGACGCGGCCATCAAAGCCGTCTACGCCAAGAACGCGAAAAAATACAGCATTCCCGGTTTCCGTCCCGGTAAGGCCCCCTTCGCGGCCGTGAAAGCCCATTACGGCGAGATCGTATTCTGGGACGACGCTTTCAACGAAGTATTCCCCCCTGCTTATGAAGCGGCCATCGACGAGCTCCATCTCGAGCCGGTCGATCATCCGTCCGTCGACATCAAGGACAAGAACGACGAAGGCGTCGTTTTCGAAGCGCTCGTCACGCTCAAACCCGAAGTGACGCTGGGCAAATATACGGGTATAAGAATGAAAGGCGCCGCTTATACTGTAACTGACGAGGACGTCGACAAAGAACTCGAGGCCGCCCGCCAGAAAGCCGCCCGCCTGATCGACGTCGACGACAGAGCGGTCGCTTCCGGCGACGTCGTCAATCTCGATTACTGCGGCAAAGTCGACGGCGTAGCCTTTGAAGGCGGCACCGCCGAGGGCCAAACTCTGGAGATCGGCAGCGGCATGTTCATTCCCGGCTTTGAAGAGCAGATGATCGGCATGGCCATCGGAGAAACCAAAGATCTCTCCGTCCGCTTCCCCGACGAGTATCACGCTCCCGAGCTCAAGGGCAAGGACGCCGTCTTTACCGTGAAAGTCAACGGCATCCAGGTCAAGGAGCTTCCCGAGCTGGACGACGAGTTTGCCAAAGACGTCAGCGAGTGCGACACGCTGGAAGCTTATAAAGCCGAAATCCGCGGCCGTCTCGAAGAGGAAAACGCCAAGCGCAAGGAACGCGACGACGATAATAAACTGGTCGAAAAGATCGTCAAAAACGCCACCGTCGACATTCCCGCCTGCATGACCGACCGTCAGATCGACTATATGATCCGTGAATTCGAATACAGCCTGATGTATCAGGGCATGAGACTGGCCGATTATCTCAAGATGATCGGCAAGACCCGCGACGAACTGCGCGACGAATATCGCGCGGAAGCCGAGCGCCGCGTCAAGATCCAGCTCGTCATGGAGCAGATTCAGAAAGAAGCCGAGATCAAGGCCGAGCAGGAGGATATCGACACCGAGATCGCCAAACGCGCCGAGCGCGCCAATAAACCTGTCGAAGAATACAAGGAGCACATGCACGATCATGAGCTCGAGTATATCACCGATCAGATCGTCATGGATAAGACGCTGGCTTTCATCAAAGCCAAAAACAAGATCACCGCTTGATTTTAAAGGAGGAGTTGCGTATGACCCTGATCCCCTACGTAGTGGAACAAACCAGCCGCGGCGAGCGTTCCTATGACATCTACTCCCGCCTGCTGCAGGATCGGATCGTCATGCTCGGCGGCGAAATCGACGACGACGTGGCCAATATCGTCGTCGCTCAGCTGCTGTTCCTGGAGGCCAGCGACCCGACGCAGGACATCCAGCTTTACATCAACAGTCCCGGCGGCAGCGTCACGGCCGGACTGGCCATTTTCGACACCATGCGCTACATCAAACCCGCCGTCAGCACGATCTGCATCGGCATGGCGGCGTCCATGGGCGCGTTCCTGCTGGCCGCCGGCGCCAAAGGCAAGCGTTTCGCTCTGCCCAACAGCGAGATCATGATCCATCAGCCCAGCAGCGGCACCCGCGGACAGGTGACCGATATCGCCATCCACGCGGCCCACGTCATGAAACTCAAGGACAAAATGAACGCCCTTCTGGCCGAAATGACGGGGCAACCCTACGAAAAGATCTGCGCCGACGTGGAGCGCGATCACTTCATGAGCGCGGAAGAAGCCAGCGCCTACGGCCTGATCGATTCCGTTCTCAGCGCCAGAATTTGACCGAGGTACAGAATGAATAAAAATGATGAAAAAGGACCGATCCGCTGCTCGTTCTGCGGAAAACCCGACAACGCCGTCAAACGGCTGATCGCCGGCCCCGGCGGGGTTTATATCTGCAACGAGTGCGTTGAGGTGTGCAACGAGATCGTGACCGAGGACGAACAGGCCGCCCGGAAAATCCCGACCCTCGACAACATCCCCACGCCCGCCGAAATGAAAAAGGTCCTCGACGAGTACGTGGTCGGACAAGAGCTTCCCAAAAAGATCCTCAGCGTCGCCATGTACAACCATTACAAACGCATCAATTCCATCGGCACGGACGACGATGTGGAGATCCAGAAAAGCAACATCCTGATGATCGGCCCCACCGGCTGCGGAAAAACACTGCTGGCCCAGACCATGGCCAAGATCCTCGACGTTCCCTTCGCCATCGCGGACGCCACCACGCTGACGGAAGCCGGTTACGTGGGCGAGGACGTGGAAAACATCCTGCTCAAACTTATCCAGGCGGCCGATTACGACATCGAGCGGGCGCAGAAGGGCATCATCTATATCGACGAAATCGACAAGATCGCCCGCAAGAGCGAGAATCCTTCCATTACCCGCGACGTGTCCGGCGAGGGCGTGCAGCAGGCGCTGCTCAAGATCCTCGAAGGCACCGTCTCCAGCGTTCCGCCGCAGGGCGGCCGCAAGAATCCCATGCAGGAGTTCATCCGCATCGACACGACCAATATCCTCTTCATCTGCGGCGGCTCCTTCGACGGTCTGGATAAGATCATCAACAGCCGCATCGGCAAGAAAGGTCTCGGCTTCGGCGCTTCCGTCGAATCGCCCGCCAACGCCGACGTCGGCGAAGTGATCAAACAGGTCCTGCCGCAGGATCTGGTCAAAGCCGGCCTGATCCCCGAGTTCATCGGCCGCGTCCCCGTCATCGTGACGCTGCACGCGCTGGATGAGGACGCTCTCGTGCGCATCCTCACCGAGCCGAAAAACGCGCTGGTGCGCCAGTATCAGAAACTCCTCTCTCTTGACGACGCGGAGCTCAGTTTCGAGCCCGACGCTCTGACCTGCATCGCCAGCGAAGCGATCCGCCGGAAAACCGGCGCCCGCGGTCTGCGCGCCATCATCGAGGACATCATGCTTCCCCTGATGTACGAGGTGCCTTCCAAGGGCGAGCACACGATCTGCTCGATCACCCGCGACGTGGTCGAAAAGCGTATCGCTCCGCTCATCAAGGTCGACGACTCCCCCGTCAACGGTGTGAAAAAGCTCCGTTCCGCCACGGCCAAAGACAACGCCGAGGTCGTCTGAACCCCGATCCCGAACCGGTCATACGAAAACGTATGACCGGTTTTTTTGTTTTTGTCCATTGATTTTTGCCCTGCTCTATGCTACAATTCTATTATCCTTTCATCAGGAGGTCCATGATGCTGAATCATCTCAATTCTTCCGTGATTTACGTCTCTCCCGCCGACGGCGGGGATTATATCCACGCCTCCGGCTCGGTCCCGCGCGCCGGCGATCTTCCTTTCATGCGCCCGGTTCAGGACGTCGAAACCGCTCTCCGGCATATCCGCGCGCTGCGCCGCGCCGGCCAGCATCATCCGATCACGGTCTGCCTGGACGGGGACCTGTATCTGGATCGCCCGATCACGATCGGACCCGACGTCGGGGAGCTGGTTTTCACCTCGTACCCGAATACCCGCGCCCGTCTCATCGGCGGCCGCCGTCTCACCGGCTTTGCGCCCGACCGTTTCAACGGCCGCGACTGCTTCTCGCTGTTCCTGCCGGAGGTGAAAAGCGGGAGCTGGCGCTTTACCGACCTCTACGTCAACGGCCGCCGCGCCCGTCCGGCCCGTTATCCCGAAAGCGGCACCTTCACCGCCGTGACCACCGAGTTTCCCACGGACGTCGGCCTGTTTCACGGCTCGGGATGGTTCGTCGCCCGCAAAGAGGATCTCGCTCCGGTCACGGATGTGAAAAACGCCATCGTATCGTTCTATCACTACTGGATCGACGAACATACGCCCGTGGCCGATTACGACGAGGCGACGGGACGCGTCACCCTGCTCTACCGCTCCAATTTCCAGATCACCGCCGAGTATGACAAAGACCTGACCAGCGATCTGCATTATTATCTCGAGAACGTCCCCGAGGGTCTCCTCTCGCCCGGCGACTGGTACCTCGATGTGCCGAACGGCATGCTTTACTACGTCCCGGCCGACGCGGATATGACGCCGGAAAACGTCGAGGTCTTCGCACCCGCGACCGACGCGCTGATCCGCGTCGCGGGCACGGCCGATCAACCGGCCGGAGACGTCCGTTTCGAATCTCTCGATCTGCTCTGCACCCGCGGCGACTACGCCAGCCGTCACGTCGACGCGGACGGAACGGTCCGCCTCACCGCCTCGGACGATCAGTCCGTTGCCTGCGCGCGCGGCGCGGTCGACCTGATTTACGCCCGGTCCTGTACGTTCGACCATTGCCGGATCTTCGACGTGGGCCTGCACGCCGTTTCCGTCGGTGTCGGCTGTTCCGATATCCGGGTGGAAAACTGCCTGATCCACGACACAGGCGCCGGCGGCGTACGCATTTTCGGCGGCGACGCCCGCTCTCCCGAGCACGACCGCACTCATCATTGCCTCATCCGCGGCAACCGGATCCTGCGCGGCGGCCGGCGCTACGCGGCCGGCTGCGGCGTCCTGATCTGCAACAGCGCCTGGAACGAGGTCAGCGACAACGAGATCGCCCATCTCGACTACACCGGCGTTTCCGTCGGCTGGAGCTGGGGCTACAATCCCTCCTCGACCCATCATAACCTGATCCGCCGCAACCACATCCACCATATCGGACAAGGTCTCCTTTCGGATATGGGTGCGATCTATACGCTCGGCCTGCAGCGGGGCACGGTCATCGAGGACAACGTCATCCACGACGTCTCCTCCAATCACTACGGCGGCTGGGGTATTTATACCGACGAAGGCTCAAGCTATATCCTGATCCGCCGCAATATCGTCTACGCGACGAAATGCGATTGTTTCCATCAGCATTACGGCTCCTACAACACCGTCCGCGAAAACCTCTTTGCCGAGCCCGGCGCCGCCGCCGCGCGCATTACGCGTCCCGAGCAGTATCCCGCCGTCATTTTCGAGCATAATACCGTCCTTACGCACGGCCGCCCGATCTACGACGTCCAGCCGTTCACCTTCGCCGCGCACGACAACGTCGTCTTCGATACGGAACGACCCTGCCGCATGACGGAGGAGATGACGCTCACGCAGTGGCAGGCCGCTTACGGTCTGGACGAAAACACCGTCGAGCGCGACCCACGTCTGGACGTCCGCGCCGTAGCCGCGGCCCGCGTCGCCGCCCTGCGGATCGTTTCCGAGGACGAATTCGACTGATCCCTTTTTCCCCTATGCGAAAAAAGACCGCCGGGAGATGCTCCCTTGCGGTCTTTTTTTATTTCCTATTTATATAGAAACGTCTCAACCGAGCCGGCGAAGCGCCCGCAGGAGCGCGGCCGGCGTTTTGACCAGCCGATCCGGTTTCAGCGCCTTCAGCGTTTCCGCCGGGCGATAGCCCCATGTTACCGCTATGGCGGCGGCGCCGGCGTTTCTTGCTGTCAGAATGTCCACGTCCGAATCCCCCACCACGGCGATCCGACCGCCGGCCACGCCCATCTTTTCGACCAGCAGGTCGATCGTCCGCCGGTCCGGCTTGACCGGCATATCCGGCAGCTGCCCCATGACGCAATCGAACAGACCGGGGTACAGCTTGGCCACGATGGGCACGGTCATTTCGTGCGGTTTGTTCGACAGGATCCCGAGCCGGCATCCCGTCGCCTTCAGTTCCGTCACGACCTCTTTCATCCCGTCGTAGGCCTGCGTCTTATCAAAAAAATGCTCCCGATAATAGAGGTTGAAATCCGCGATCAGTTCGTCGATACACGCCTCTCCCCGCCCCTCCGGCGCGGCTGACAGCAGCAGATTTTTTCTGCCGTGCCCGACCAGTTTGACGTAATCGCTCACCGGCCGGGTCGGAAAGCCCGCTTTTTTCAGCGCAAAATTGCACGCGTCCGCCAGATCCGCGATCGTATCGGCTATCGTTCCGTCCAAATCAAAAATCACCGCGTCGATCATGCCCGTTTCCTCAATTTCAGTTTTTTGGCCGGCACCGCGTCTTTCAGCAGTTGCCTCAGCGCCTCCTCGTCCGGTACGTCCCGCTTGGTAAACGCCGCGATATCGCTGGCGTTCACGCGAATTACGTAGAGGTTCCGCGTTTCCTTGACGTAACGGATCTTTTCCCAGTAAAAATAATTCTTACTCCCGCTCTGCTCGTATTTGAGCGCTTTTCTGTTCATCGTATACAGAATATCATAGCTTTTCAGCGTGCCGAAGGTCCTTTTGATGCGCCGCAAAAGCAGCGCGTTGGTCCCGATCCGCACCAGCGCCGTGATCGCCAGCATGACTGCCGCCGTCAGCCCGAGCGAAAGCGCCGCCGCCCCGATCGACTGACCGCTGAGCGCGGCGTTGACGCCCATATAGATCAGCACGATCCCCATCAGGATCGCGCAGAGAAGATTCAGGCGCGGCGCCGTGGCGCAGCAGTTCATTTCATATACGTCCTTCGCCGTGAGCCGACAGGTGAATTCCATTCGTTTTTCCATGCTCTACCACCCGTACAGCCCGTCGAGAAGCTTCCGGATCTCTCCGGCCACTTCCTCAATGCTTTTTCCGCCCGCTTCGACGACGCGTACCCGCGCCGGATCCTCCTCCGCCGCCGCGGCGAAGCCCTTCTCCGTCCGTGAGAAAAACCCGCTCCCGCTCTCCTCGATCCGGTCGTCATGCACGCCGTTTTTCCTCCGGAACGCCTCCTCGGGCGAGATCGTCAGCAGGATCGTGAGGTCAGGCATCCGCCCGAACAGCGCCGGCTCGTTGATGCGCATGACCGTTTCACGGCCCAATCCGCGCCCGTAGCCCTGATAGGCGACGCTTGAATCAATGAACCTGTCGCACAGGACGCTCTTCCCCTCGCGCAGCGCCGGCAGGATCACGCTGCTCATCAGCTGCGAGCGCGCCGCCGCGTAGAGCAGCGCCTCCGTCTGAGGCACCATTTCGGCGTTGCTCTTATCCAGCAGGATCCTTCGGATCTGCTCGGAAATATCGCATCCGCCCGGTTCACGCGTTACCAGAAACGTGACGCCGCGTCGCTTCAGATAATCGCCTGCCCGCCGGATCTGCGTGCTTTTGCCCACGCCGTCCGTTCCTTCGAACGTGATGAACTTTCCCTGCAAGGTCCTTTCCCCCTCCTTTGATTCGCTGTCCCTATTATAGCCTTTTTCCCTTTTTCCGGCAACGCCTTTTTCCGTCCGCTCCTCAGCTCTTCTGCCGCCGCGCCAGAAACTCCATCGCGCCGTCGTAGATATGCCACGCCAGGCGTCGGCGGTACGCCTCGTCGGTCAGCAGCGCTTCGTCCCCGGCGTTGGACAGAAACCCGCATTCCACGATCACGGACGGCATGCTCCCCGCTTTCAGCACGAAATAATCACCCGTGTGCGCCGTCCGCCGGTTGCCCGGCTGCAGAGTCCGGACCGCGTTCTGAATGCAGGCCGCCAGTTCCCGCCCCGCTTCGTCCCGATAAAACACCTGCGTTCCTGCGCACCGCGCATCGCCGATGAAATTCATATGCACGCTGATCATCATATCCGCGCCGCTTCCGGCAATGATCTCGCCCCGTCGCCTCATATCCGCGCTTTTCTTATTCGGCTCATCCGGTCCGTACAACCCCTCGCCCGTACGCCGTGTCATCGCCACGCGCAGACCGCTTTGGCTGAAAAGTCTCTCCAGCTCCAGCGCCACCGACAGATTGAGATCGCACTCTCTCACGCCGGTCAGGCGGCCCGTCACGCCCGGATCAATCCCTCCGTGTCCCGCGTCGATCACCACCGCCGCCGCTTCAGCCCCGCCTGAAACGTACGCGCTTTCCCCGACCCACAACAGCCCCGCGCCGACGATCCACGCCGCCAGCAATCCTCCCGCGATCCATTTTTTCATCTTTCTCACCCGTACATCCTACGGCGCAACAGAAAAAAAAAGACTGCCCGCGGCAATCTTTTTACAACCATTCCGGTTTCATATAACGCCGGATCACAATGGTTCCGGGCGTTTCCGGGACCGGCACGCCCTCTGCGACCGTCGTCGCCGCCACCGGACAGCCGATGCGCGCCGCCGCTTCCCGCAGGACGTCCCGACCGGCGCACAGGCAATCCGCCGTCGTCGCGCTCCCCAGATTGGAATTATCGATCAGTCCCGTGATCCGCAGCCGCGCCCGCTCTTCGATGCGCGCCGCCAGTTCCGCGACGTCCTCCGCCGTCGACGTCAGCGGTCGAAAAGCGTTGACCGCCATGTACATCTCGTACGGCTCCGCCGAAATGCGATCGGCATACGCCCCCAGCGCCACCGCTCCGGCGTCGTCGCCGCCCACGTCGAAAATCACCCGTTCCCGGGTCAGAAACACGCTCTGGATTTCCGGCGACAGCGCCGGCACGTCCACGTTGGTGTGCGCAAAAGTCGGACTGATGACCCTCACGCCCGCCGCGCTCAGCAGTTCGCTCCGTTCTGAAGAACGGAAATACGGATTGACGATATCCATATCGCACAGGACCGTCGCGCCCTGTCCGGCCGAAGCCAGCGCCGCGTTGACGGAAAGCTCCGTCTTTCCGCTGCCGAAATTCCCGCAGAATATGACGATTCTCTTATCCAACAGCCTGAGCACTAATTTTTGCCTCCGGGATAATCCGGATCCTCCGGCGTGACCGTGACCTCCGCCTTGTCCGGCGTCACCGTCAGATTCCGGACGTATTGGCTCATCTCCGTGTCCGGATACAACAAACTGCGGCAGTGAATGTCATAGCGTCTCGTCCCGTCGACGTGATCGTCCGCCAGGTCCACGTATGCTACAAGGTCTTTGCCCTCCAGGTTCTTGGCATAGCTGTACAGCATTTCGCCCGTGATATGCACAGTCTCGACGGAACAGACCGCGTCGCGCGGCAATCCGTTGTCGTACAGCATGACCCGTACTTCTTCAAAGTCCACCGGAAGATACCTTTCCGAAATATCCACGGAAACATAGGCCGTCGTTTCCCCGTCGAGCACCGTGATGCCGGCCGGAATATCCAGCGCGTAGCTGCCGGATACCGTCCGCGACTGCCCCGCCAGATCGATATAATCCTTCAGGTTGATATTCCCCACCGAGGAAACGATCTCTTCTTCTCCGATGATCGTGACCTTTTTGGGATAGAGGGAAACGTCCGTGATCTCAAACCCCTCCGCCAGCTTTCCGTAATTGGCCAGATTCGGCGTTACGTCAATGGGCACGGTCTTTTTGGCGTAAACGTTCATGAACACGGTCACAGCGGTGTTATACCGGACGATATTCGGCACCGTCACCGCCACGCCTGAAAGATCTCTCAGCACAAAAGGAAGCGCCGCCGGGAACATGCGCGCGTTGATATGCGACAGATCGATCTCGACGTCGGCGCGCACGACGTTGCGGATATACTCCTCCGGACCGCCGAGCTTGATGGTCGAAACCGAGAGCATCGGCGTATCGATGGCTTTATCGTCTGCCAGCGTCCCGCTGCAGATATAGCTCACCGGGACCTCCGTCTCGGCATAGCGGTCGAATTCCAGCGTCAGATACTCGGGAGAAACAGACAACACCGTTCCCTTAGCGGACTGCGCCTTGAGCCGGACGCGGTTGCTGCCCGGGCTCGCCACTTCCGATACGTCGCATATGATCTGAATGTCGCTGGCATCCGTATGCAGAGCCGTATTGAAATTAATATCCAGATATACCGTGCCGGTGCGCTTGCGCACGGCGTCCGTTTCGTCCTTCAGGATATAGCCGTTTTCCAGCAATTGCTCCGTGCCGGTCAGAATGACGCCCACGTCGGTATAGCTCTTTTTCACCACCGGATCCGTCTCCGCCACGATAAAGCTCCAGGCCAGCACCGCCAGCACCAGCGCTACGATCTTGAGGACGATGTTATGCATCAGCATCTTATGTATCGCCGTTCCGGCCCGCTCGGCGCGCGACGACTCCGCGCTCTCCTCCGCTCTGCCGGCGAGCGCCGCAAAGAACCTCTTGAACGCTGATTTTTTCTCACTCTTCTCCATGCTTGGCCCTCCGCACAAACAGTCTCGACTTCTGGTTCTTTGTCGTCTTGGTCAAGCCGTAGACCCGTTCCAAAGCCTCGCGCAGCTTGCGTGTATCCATATAGCGCGTCATCTTGCCGTCCTCGGCCAGACTGATGATGCCCGTTTCCTCCGAAACGATGATCACCAGCGCGTCCGATTCCTCGGAAATGCCCATGCCGGCGCGGTGACGGGTACCCAGCTCCTTGTCCATCACGTTCTGACTCAGCGGCAGGAAACAGCCCGCCGACGAGACCCTGTCTTTTTTGACGATCACGGCGCCGTCGTGAAGAGGCGTGTTCGGTTCAAATATGTTGAGCAGCAGCGCGCTGGAGATGACGGCGTCGACGCGCGTCCCCGTTTCCTCAACGTCCTGAAGGCCCGTTCTGCCCTCGATGATGATGAGCGCGCCGGTCTTGGACTTGGACAGGCTCTGCGCCGCGTTGATCAACTCGTCCACCGCTTTTTCATAGAGCAGGATATTTTCATAGCTCAGCAGATTCTTCGTCGTTTCAAAGATCCTGTTGCGGCCGATCTTTTCCAATCCTTTGCGGATCTCCGGCTGAAAGAGCACGACGACGATGATCGCGCCGGCGTTCAGGATGTAGGTCAGAATCCACGACAACACCTTCATCTGTAAGAAGGAACTGACCATCGCGGCGATCAGCAGCACGATCAGACCCTTGATGACCTGACTGGCCCGGGTCGTTTTGACCAACTTAAAGATCTGATAGATCAGCACCGTCACCAGAATGATATCGACTACGTCGATCACGCTGATGTTCTGCACCGCCTCGATCATCACTTTTATCGTGTCGAGCAACTCTCTCCGCCCTCCAATCCTTGATCCGTTCTGTTAAAAACCCGGATGCCGTCCGGGCCGGCGTTTTCTCCGTCAGGGCCCCGTTCGCTTTCCTTCCGCGTTGCCGCGGCGGATCGCGCTCCCGATCCAGGCCGGGCCCCGGAGCCTTCCCCGCGCCGGAACGGCCCGCATCCGAAAAGAATCCGTTTTTCGATTCGCGGGCAGACGCAAAGCCTCCGCCCCCTATATCGTTTATATTATATAACAAACTCGGGAATAATAAAATGGTTTTTTTATTAAAAAACAAGATTTTTTATTCACAATTTCTGCTTTTCTCCCTTTTTTCTCCGTTTTTCCCTGATCGACGCCGAATGCGATCTTCTTTTCTGTCCGTTCCGACCGTTTTCGACCCTTCCTCCGTCCGATGAAACCCTCTTTTCCTCAGCCGTCCCGCCTTTGGCCGCTTGCCGTTCGTCCGCTTTTTCGCCGCCATCCCGGGTCCGGCGTCCTTGTTTCCGTCTTTCCTCCCGATCAAAAAAAAGACCCGTTCGCCTGAACGGGTCTTTCTTCCTTTTCAGTTGAGGATCAATTCTTCCAGCGTCACCGTCACCGTGCGTACCTGTTCGCTGTTGTCCGGCCCGACGACCGTCAGCTCGATCGGGGTCCCGACGTCAAGATACTGGATACTGGCCGAAAACTCGCCCATTCCCGTGATCCGCTCGCCGTTCAGGTGCGTGATGACGCAGCCGGCGGTGATGCCCGCCTTATCCGCCGCGCCGCCTTTCTCCACGGATTGCACGTAGATTCCGGACGGCAGATCCACGCCGGAAGCGGCTTCGCCCGTTCTGGCGTACCCGCCCCGGAGATTCAACCCGGAGCGCGTCACTTTGCCCGTCGCAATGAGCGACGCCGTCACTTTTTTGACCAGATCGATGTGGATGGCGTACCCCATGCCGTCGACGGGGATCGTCCCGCCGCTGTCGTCCGACGTCGCCGTCAGCTTCCAGAACACGATTCCGATGAGTTCGCCGTTTTTGTTCACCAACGCGCCCCCGCTGTTGCCGGGATTGATCGCCGCGTCGGTCTGAATGGCCTGGATATAAGCGGAAGCTGAATCCGGATAAACGTACCGGACCGGTGCGCTGATCACGCCGACCGTGACTGAACCCGATTCTCCCATCGCGTTGCCGATGGCGATAGCCAACGTGCCAGCCTTGATCGCGGACGAGTCGGCAATCATCTTGATGGGCTCCACTTTTTTCCCTTTGACCTGCAGGACCGCCAGGTCCGCTCTTACGTCACGGCCGAGGACCTCGGCGACCAGTTCCTCTCCGTCGGCAAACGTCACCAGCACCCGATCGGCGTCCTCTACCAGGTGATTGTTCGTCACGATATGGCCTTCTTCGCTGATGACCACGCCGGATCCTTCGGCGTAATTGGTATACTTTCCTTTATACAGCGTCTGCGTATAGACGTTGACCACGCTGGCCGAAACCTTCGCCACGATATCCTCGACGTTGCCGATCGCGACCTCGTAATCCCCCTCGCCCAGCGGCGGTACGCTGGCCGTCGGACGCGGTGTGCCGGCCGGCTCTTTCGTCGGCTCGAAGGTCCCCGGATCGTCCGTCCATACAAAAGGCGGCGGCGTCGGCAACGGTCTGTTCGCCGCTTCAGCGCCGACCCGGTATCCCATCATGCCGAAAAAGCAGGAAGAGATCACCGTGCACACAAACACCGATATCACGATCGCCGCGATGCCGAGGCCTTTTCTTTTATCGTCTTTCATTGTTCAATCCTCCGGTCTTAATATGTTCTTCGCTCTTTACCCCCGGCAAAGAAAACGAAAATCTCACAAATCCGTCGTCCGTGTTTTCCACGAAAACGTCCTCGCCGTGCTCGTGGATGATCCGTCGTACGATCGAAAGCCCGAGTCCCGTGCCCGCGCCGGGCGAGCGCGCCTTGTCCCCGATATAGAACCGGTCAAAGATCCGGTCCATCTCCTGTTCCGGCAGCATCCCGCTGTTCTCGACGCCGACGATCACCTTGCCGTCCTTGCCTCGCCGGGTGTTGATGCGGATCCGTTTGTTGTCGTCGACGTACTTGATGGCGTTGTCGATCAGATTGGTCAGCACCTGCGCGATGCGTTCGGCGTCGCCGTCCGTCTTGATATTCTCCGCGGCGAAATCCACCTGCACGTCAAGTCCTTTTTCTTCGATGCGGCTGCTCTGCTTGACCAGCGTTCGCGCCGTCAGTTCGTTGATGTCGAAAACCGTCCTGTTAAGCGGAAACTGTCCCGATTCGATCTGCGCCAGGTCCAGCAGGTCACGGATCAATCTGGTCAGTCGCTTGGACTCTTCCAGCACGATATCGAGATAAAACTCGCGCTCGTTCTCGGCGATCGTGCCGTCGCGGATGCCTTGCACAAATCCTATTATACTCGTCAACGGGCTTCTCAATTCATGCGACACGTTGGCGACGAAGCTCTTGCGCAGATCGTCCGTTTTGCTCAATTCATCCGCCATTTTATTGAAAGACTCCGCCAGTTGACCGATCTCGTCGTGCGAACTCACCCGGACGCGCGTATCCAGCTTGCCGCGGGCAATATCCCGCGCGGCGTTGTTCATTTCCAAAACCGGATTGATGATGCGATACGTCGAAAGCGATATCGCGATGATGCCGACCAGCGTCGCGATGATGACCGAAGCCCAGAGCCGCGGAAACATCTGATCGTACGTCGCGGTTATCCGTTTCATCGGCGAATGGATCAGGATCACGCCCACGACCTCGCCGTCGCGCAGCCGCGGAACGCCGACGGTCAGCACAGGCGAGCCGTCCGCGTCCAAATAATACCCCGTCTTCTCGATCACGTTGCCGTCCAGCATGGCGTACATATCTTCGTTAAAAGCCGCGGAATTCGCCTGCTGAACGAGCCGTTTGTCCTTTTCGGCCGCCTCGGCCATGAACATCGGCGCAGCTTCGTCGCTCAGGATCCAGATGCAGCCGTCCACCTGCCGCGCGCTGGACAGCAGATAGGAGTAAAAGATCTCGTCGGAGATCTTTCCGTTTTCTCCGTCCTCGGCGATAACGTCGATCTTGTGAGCCTCCTGAACGATCTGGTCGCGGTTTTCCTCATAAATATTCCGCTGCAGCACCACGGTCGTATAAACGCCGATCAGCGAAAAGATCACGATGATGATGACGAAGTATATGAAGATCGTTCGCGAAAAAACAGACTTGAACATTTACTTTTTCGTCACCTCAAACTTATAGCCCACGCCCCAGACCGTCTTGAGAGCCCATGTCTCGTCCTGCAGTTTTTCACGCAGACGGCTGATATGCACGTCGACCGTTCTCGAGTCTCCGTAAAAGTCGAAACCCCAGACCTTTTCGAGCAGCTGTTCGCGCGTGAAAACCATGTTTTTGTGAGAAGCCAGATAATACAGCAGCTCCAGCTCCTTGGGCGGCAATTCCATATACTCGCCGCGATATTCCACCGTGTAGTTCTTGATCGAAATGCGCAGATTATTGAAAACCAGCTCGTCCGCTTCCTCCGGCTGTTTCTCGGTCCGTCTCAGGATGGACTTCACCCGGGCCAGGAGCTCGCTCGGCTCAAAGGGCTTGACCATATAGTCGTCGGCGCCCAGCTCCAGCCCCAGCACCTTGTCGAACGTCTCTCCCTTGGCCGAAAGCATGATGATCGGCACGTCGCTCTGTTTCCGGATCTCCCGGCACATGTCCCGACCGTCCATGACCGGCATCATGATGTCGAGAATAATGAGAGAAAATTTCGACGACTCAAAGACCTCCAGCCCTTCCTTGCCGTTATAGGCTGTGGCCGTGGCATATCCCTCGTTTTCCAGATAAAGCTTGATGACCTGACAAATGTTCTTATCGTCGTCGACGATCAGGATTTTCTGTTTCTCCATTATTTCTCTCCTCCATTCTTCAGTTCCACCACCGTGACGCCCGCGTCTCCCTCGCCGTAGGCGCCGAGGCGGAAGGATTTGACGCGCGGCAGTCCGCGCAGATACTCCTGTACGCCGGCGCGCAGCGCGCCGGTCCCTTTCCCGTGAATGATGCTGATCTCGTGTACGCCGGCCAGATACGCGTCGTCGATATACTTGTCGATGGCGAGACAGGCCTCGTCCACGTTTTGACCGCGCAGATCGAGCGAAAGCGAAAACTCTTTCCCCGCCATGATGCTGCGCCGGACGCTGCCGGTCTTGGCTTTTTCCTTCTTCTCCTTCAAAGGTTCATATAGATTGGCCGTGTTGGCTTTCAGACTCAGATTATCGATCGTGACGCTGATATCGCCCTTTTTATTGGGCGGCGAGGCGATCACGCAGTTTTTCCCCACGGTGGACAGATACGCGCTCTCTCCGACGCGGAATTCCTTCAGCCTGTGCAGGGTGTCGTCCGACCGCTCCAGCGTCGGCGCCACCGCCGCGGCCGCTTCCTCGAGCTGCCGCCGTGCCGAACGCGCCGACTCCATGGCCGCTTCGTCGCGTACTTTTTTAGCGTCCTCCCGCATCTGCGCGAGCAGTTGATCCGCCGTCGTCCGCGCCTGCGCCAGGATCCGGGCGGCGTTTTCCTTGGCCTTGGCCTCCGTTTTTTTGCTCAGTTCGGCCATTTCCCGTTCCTTGGCCGCCATCCGCGACTGCATCATGGCAATATCGCGGCGCATCTCTTCGGCCACGGCCCGTTCCTTCTCCGCCAACTGCTTATGATACTCGGCGTTGGTCAGGACTTCCTCGAACCGGATCGTCTTCTGGGAAAGATGCCGCCCCGCCTCCGTGATGATCTCTTCGGGCAAACCCAGATGCCGCGAGATCTCAAAGGCGTTGCTTTTCCCCGGGATGCCGATGGAAAGCCGGTAAGTGGGCCTCAGAGTCTCCACGTCGAATTCCACCGAGGCGTTTTCCACGCCCTCAGCCGCCAGCGAATAGGCTTTCAGCTCGCTGTAATGCGTGTTGACCACCGAGCGGATCGCGTGAGTCCTCAGATGATCCAGCACCGCCATGGCCAGCGCCGCGCCTTCGGCCGGGTCCGTTCCCGAGCAAAGCTCGTCGAACAGCACCAGCGAGTCGATATCCGCCCGGCGCACGATCTCGGCGATATGGATCATGTGAGACGAAAACGTGCTCAGACTCTGTTCCACGCTCTGTTCGTCTCCAATATCGGCGTAGACCTCGGAAAACATCGCTATCCGGCTCCCCTCGGCCGCCGGGATCTGCATGCCGGACAACGCCATCAGCTCGAAAAGCCCTACCGTCTTGAGCGTGACCGTCTTGCCGCCGGTGTTGGGTCCCGTGATGATGAGCGAGGTGAATTCCCGCCCCATGTGCAGGTCGATAGGCACCACCGTCGCCGGATTGAGCAGCGGATGACGGGCCTGTCTCAGTTCGATATAGCGCTCCGTGTCGATGACGGGCGCTGTCGCTTTCATCTCCGTCGCCAGCTTGGCCTTGGCGAAAATAACGTCCAGTTCCACGAGGATACTGTTGTCGGCGGCGTATTCCCCGGCCTTCAGCCCGACGTCGGCCGTCAGTTGAGCGAGGATCCGCTCGATCTCGGCGTTCTCTTCGGCGCGCAGACGCTTGGCGTCGTTATTGATCTCGACCACGCTCATCGGTTCGATAAACAGCGTCGCGCCGGTAGAGGATTGATCGTGGATCAGCCCCGGGATATACTGCCGGCATTCGGCTTTGACCGGAATGACGTAGCGGTCGGAACGCACCGTCACGATCGGCTCCTGGATGTATTTCTGATATTGAGGCGAACGGATAAAATTGTTCAGTTTTTCCCTGACGCGATCGGCCAGCGTGCGCTGCTTGACGCGCAGAGACCGCAGCAGAGGCGACGCGTCGTCGCTCATCTCCTCTTCTCCGAGGATACAGCGAGCGATCTCTTCTTCGAGCAGTCGGTTGTCCGTCAGCCCGACGCTGACCGCGTCCAACAGTCCGTCCCCGATCGGGTCGTCCTCCGGCCGCGCCAAACGGCGCTTGACGGAGCGGACCGCCGCCAGAAAGCGTCCGAAATCCAGCAGTTCTTTCATCGTCAGCACGGAACCGATCCGCGCTTTGGCCAGCGTATGGCTCACGTCGGGGAACGCCTGCATGACGTCGGACCCGAGCCGTTTGTTATACTCGACCGCTTCGGCCGTCCTCGCCTGGCTGTCCAGCACCTCGGCAAGTTCTCCCGACGGCCGCAGCGCCAGCGCGGCAAGCCGGCCCTGCTCGGAAACCGTGCGCGCCGCCAACCGATCCAGTATTTTGTTGTATTCCAGTACGCGCAGCGCTCTGTCGTTCATATTTCCCGCTTTCTCCTGAAAAAACTCAAGTCTTGTATTCGGTGCGGCGTTCTCATTCATTTTTGCCGTGCCGCTTGTCTCTTTGCCGGACTTCCCGCGCCGTTTCTTTCCGACCGCGAAGACTTCCTGCTCTCTTTGTCCGGCTTCCGCGTTTTCCCTCGCCGGTATTATTCCCGGAATCCCCGGTAATACAGCGCCGTCGTATACGCCCCTTCCGGAGCGCCGACCGCTTCTCCTCTCGCCAATCGGGCGTATTCCCGCGTCACGCGGACCCGGGTCTGCTCGTCCTCATCCGTAAACATCAGCCGATACGCCGAAGCGTCGACCGTCGCCAGGTCCTCCGCGTGTCCTCTCATATCCAGAGGCACGCAGTTATAAATACGGTTGACGCAGCGGCGCACGCGATACGCGTCCAAGGCGAACCGCCTGCCTGACTCATCCGTCAGCGCCGCCGTCCGGCACAGATCGCACCGTCCCAGCTTTCTCAGCGGACAATAGACGGTATTCATCAGCGCCACCCGTCCGTAAACGACCAGCTCGGCCGGCACACAGCGGCAGAGTTCTCTGGCGTTGACCAGCGTGGTCTCCACCGATAACGTTATTGTATCACACAAATTTGAATAAATCTTTAACGAATCTGTATTCAGAATATTAAAGTGCCGGTCGCAGCCGGTTTTTTTAAAGTATCTCCGTGCCAGCACGAGCTGTCCCGGATTCTGCGCCATGGCTCCTTCAAATTCCCCGAACAGATCGGACAGCTTCTCCAACTGTTCCGCGTCGTCGGCAAACACCACCGGCGGCAGCGCCAGCCACGGCCGACGCCGACCGTTCAGCGCGCTCTCCAGCGTCCTGCGGTCATAGGTCCTCGGCTCGAAATAGACCCGCTCCGCTTCCTCCAGAAGCGCCGCGTCCTGCGCCCACGGCGTGGAGACGGTCACGATCGGTCGTCCGTTTCCTCTCGGCTCAGTCTCCGTTTTCTCCGCTGTATCCGGCTTGTCCGCCGACTCTGATGCCGGGATATCGGATACGGTCCGCCCGATGATCGGAGAGGCGCAAAGCATAACCGGGTGCCCGTCCCTGCCGTCCTCGCCGTCGCAGCGCGTTCCGCTCCCGCGCGGCGACCCATCCGGGCCGGCGGCGCCTTCGCCGCTTTCCCCGGACGTCCGACTGTCCGCGCCTGCCGGATTTGCCGGTTCGCCGCGGCGAAGGCTTTCCGGAGAGTCGGAGACCCGGCCGCTCTCCGGTCGGCTGTCCGACCCTCTTTCGGACTCCCGTTCACTCAAAACAGGAGCGTTCACCTGATAGCGCGGCGTGTTCCGTCCTGTTCTCGCACGTGATAATTCTCCTGTTATTTCACGGCGCAGCGCGTTGAGATCTCCTGTGCGTACAAACGCGCCGTCGCTGTCGATCTCGATTTTTTCCGCTTCGTAGGCTGTGCCGCCGAGCTTCTCCAGCGACGCGCGGAGCCGCTCTTCCGAGGTCCCTTTCCCCTCGGCCGCCAGAGCCTCCGCGCCCCGTTTTTCGAACCGGTATTCCCCGTCAAAAGCCTCTAATACCAATGGTTTTCCGGCTCTGACGGTCAGACGCAGACGGATCGGGACCTTGTTGTATGGACCCTCGGCGGCCATCCGTCTGAGCAGTCCGTCGTCCGTAATCAGCGCCGCGCCGTCGGCCCGATCCCTCAATTCGATCCGCAGCGTTCCTCCCGCCGGCAGCGATTCGGTCAGGCGCAGCACCTTGACGCTCCGTCCTTCCCGGGTCAGCTCGATTTCGTCGCCTTTTGACACCGATCTTGTCAGGCGCAGGCATAAGGAGCCGTTCTTTTCTCTCTTGATTTCTCCGATCGGGACGCCGCAATGGTTCGGCCGGACCTCATACATCCGCGCCGCGTCGGCGCCTTTCCCCATATCGAAAAAGTATCCGTCGGTGAATCCGCCGCGGTTAAAAATACGCGCCAATTCATCGATCCTGAGCTCCCGGTCGGTCAGCTCGCCGCCGAGGTCGATGGCTTCGCGGTAAGCCCGCGTCACCGCCGACACATACTCCTTCCGTTTCAGGCGGCCTTCTATTTTAAAAGAAGTGACGCCGCTGTCCAGAAGCTGCGGCAGGAAGCGCAGACTGCACAGATCCCGCGGGCTCAGCCAGTACCGCCGTCCGAACCGCTCTCCCGCGGCCGTCAGGTCGTATTCTCTGCGGCAGGTCTGCGCGCAGGAACCGCGATTGCCGCTGCGACCGCCGGCCATGCTGCTCATCAGGCATTGTCCCGAATAGGACACGCACAGCGCGCCGTGTACGAAAATCTCCGTCTCCAGGCCGCTTTCGCGCGCCATTGCCCGGATGTCCTCCAGGGGTGTTTCCCGCGCCAGGACGACCCGTTTCATGCCTGTTTCCCGGGCGAAAGTCATGCCGTCCCGGTTGCACAGGGAAAGCTGCGTGCTGGCGTGAAGCGGCAGTTCCGGGCAGATCCGCCGCGCTGAAGCGACGACCCCGAGATCCGAAACGATCAACGCGTCCGCGCCCAGGACCGCCAATTCTTCGATATAGCGGCGCGCCTCGGCCATCTCGCGCTCCGTGACCGCGATATTGACCGCGGGATAAACTTTTACGCCCCGTTCGTGGCAATAATCCAACGCGCGCCGCATCTCGTCAGCGTCAAAATTCCCCGCGCTGCTGCGCGCGCTGAAACGTTTGCCGCCGAGATAGATCGCGTCGGCGCCGGCCGAGACGGCGGCGGACAAAACCTCCGGCGCGCCGACGGGCGCCAGTAATTCAACTTTTTTGTTTTTCAAACAGGCATTCCTCATCAACTTTACAGTATACACCAGCACAAAAGGAATTGTCACTATTATTTTTTAAAACAAAGTGTTCTCTCCGTCCGGCAAAGGAAAAAACCGTCGCGGAACCGTTTCGGCAGAACGGCCGTATATCGCCCGTTCTTGTGCAGAAGTTAATTTTTTCGGCATTTTCCTTAATCCCTTACATTCCTCCCCGAAACAGGATATGCTATAATGAATACGATCCATTCCGACGGGGCCGTCGTCGTTAAAAAAGGAGAGAAAACCATGAAATTCAGACAAGTCCATCTTGACTTTCACACCTCGGGAGCCATCGACGGGATCGGCTCGGCGTTCAACAAAGAGCAATTTCAAGCTGCTCTGAAAGCCGGCCACGTAAATTCCATCACGCTCTTTTCCAAATGCCACCACGGATACGCCTATCATCCGTCGGAGGCCAATGAAATGCATCCGGGCCTTTCCTTCGACCTGCTGGGCGCCGAGATAGAGGCCTGCCGTGAGATCGGCGTCAATACGCCGGTATATCTTTCCGCGGGCTTGGACGAAAAACTGGCCGTCCGGCATCCGGAATGGCTCTGTCTTTACTCTCCGGCGCTCATGAACGCCGATTATCTGGAGTTCAAAACGCCGGGCTATCACCTGCTTTGCTTCAACACGCCCTATCTGGATATTCTCTGCGCGCAGATCGAAGAAGTCATGCGCCGCTATCATCCGGTCGGGATCTTCCTCGATATCTGCGCGCCGCGCGACTGCACCTGCGAGTATTGCAAAAAGCGGATGCTGGAACGGGGGATGGACCCGAACAATCCGGCTGACGTCAAGCGCAACGGTATCGAGGTCTACGAGGAATACTGCAGCCGCACCAACGCCGTCGTCCGCAAATACAATCCCGACGCGACCATTTTCCACAACGGCGGACATATCTGCCGCGGTCAGCGCAAGCACGCGGCCTTTGACACGCATCACGAACTGGAGAGCCTGCCTACCGGCGGCTGGGGATACGATCATTTCCCGATATCGGCCTCTTACACCCGTACGCTCGGATATGACTATCTCGGCATGACGGGGAAATTCCATACCACGTGGGGCGAATTCGGCGGATTCAAGCATCCCAACGCGCTCCGCTACGAAGCGGGGCTCAACCTGGCTTTCGGCGCCAAAATGTCTATCGGCGATCAGGCGCATCCGACCGTTAAGCTGAATATGGCGACTTACGAGCTCATCGGCGCGGCTTATGCCGAGGTCGAAGCCAAGGAAGCCTGGTGCGATCACGTCAAAGCCGTGACCGACGTGGCCATCCTGAGCCACGAAGCGTTCTCGCCCAGCGGCGCATTCAACGATATCCCCGATACCGGCGCGGCGCGGATGCTGCTGGAAGGAAAGTATCTGTTTGACGTCATCGATCAGTATGCCGATCTGACTCCGTACAAGATCCTGGTCCTGCCAGACGGGATCCGTTTCGACGAAGAACTCGCCGGCCGCATCCGGGATTATCTGGCCAAAGGCGGCAAGATTCTGGCCACCGGCGCATCCTGCCTCAAAAAAGACAAGGATGAGTTTGCCGTAGACCTGGGCGCCGAGATGCTCGGCAAGTCCGAGTTCAAGCCCTCCTATTTCGTCCCCACCGCGCTCACGCCGGACATCGCCCCGACCGAGTACGTCATGTACACCGACCTGTATAACGTGCGCGTCACCTCCGGGCGCTGCTTCGCCCGCTCGGCCGATCCGTATTTCAACCGCACCGCCGAGCATTTCTGCTCGCATCAGCATACGCCGAACCGTCCCGGCTCCGAGCGCGAGGCCGGCGTCCTGACCGAAAACGTCTGCTATATCGGCTGGGATATTTTCACCGATTACGCCACGAAAGGCGAGTTGCACAACAAAAAGATTTTCCTCGCGGCTATGGACGCGCTGCTGGGTGAAAGCAAGACGCTGTCGACCTCTCTCCCGGACCGCGGGATCGTCACGCTCAACGAGCAGCCGGAACAGAACCGTCTGGTCAATCATCTGCTTTTCACTGCCACCAGCGTCCGCGGAACGAACACCGAAGTCATCGAGGACGTCATCCCGCTCTACGACGTCAAGGTCGCCGTCCGGCTGGACAAAGCGCCTAAGCGCGTCTATCTCGCGCCGCAGAACGCCGATCTGCCCTACGAATATAAAGGCGGCGTCCTGCGCTATACCGTTCCGAAACTGGAGCTCCATCAGATGGTCGTCATCGACCGGTAAAATCAATAAAAAGGCCCTTCGACGGCCTTTTTTGCTAAACAGGAGGAATCAATCATGTCTTATTCTTATTTATGGTGGGCGGGCGGTTTTCGCTCTCCGATGCGGACTCTCTGCGCGCTGACGGATCAGTACACCGTTGCCGTTGACTGCCGGAACGGCCTGCCGATCCGCTTCGGCGGCGTTTCTCTGCCGCGGGAGGAAGCGATGCGTCCGACGCACGACGTGCCCCTGAAGGCTCACGCCGTCGCAATCAGCGCCGCGCTGACGCGCGAAAACAAGCGTTACACGCTGACAGAACGCGACTGCGCGCCGGATCACACCCGCATCATCGAACAGGGTTCTTTGGTGCAGCATTTCGACATCATGGGCGTTCGCTATGCCGACGAAAACGGCGAAGCCGCTCCTCTGCACGGTCACAACGACTACGTGGTCCTGCCGGATCGGCTCTACACGGCGCTGGAATTTCTCCCCGCTCAGGAGATGAGCGGATACGTTTTCAGCGCAAAAATCGCCTTCCCGGAAGCGATCTCCTGTTCCACCGAAGACAAGACCGCCCTCTTCCGCTTTGCCGGCGGCGAAACGCTGACGCTTCAGACGTCCGAAAACACGGAGATACGGGTTTCCGACGACAGCAGTGCGGAGATGAGCGTACGCTGGCACGAGATCAAGCCGGGCAACACCTATCGGCTGGCCTTTACGTTGTTCTATAAAACTTCTCCGGCCGTCGGCGTCAAGGCCGAGGGTGAAGAGCCCTATCAGGCGCGTCTGAGCGTACGGCCCTCGCCGGCCGGTTTCCAGACCGTGGCGCTGTACGATCACACGCCTTATTATGATCCGGAAAACAATCGGGGGATGTGCGAGCGTATCCGTCTGCATCTTTCCAATCCCGGCGACAAGCCCGCCCGGAGCGTGGTCTGCTTCGCCAAGGATTTCGGTTACGCGGGCATTCCCGGCATCGTGGCTTCCCTGCACACGCCGGACGGCGCGCCGACGGGCGACTACGTGCAGCTTTCCAAGGACTGGCACGCGATCGGCAGCTGCACCATGCCCAATCAGGGCGCGTGGCTGCACCTGTACGCCAGTCCGGAACTGGCGCCGCACGAGGAACGGGATTTGGTGCTGCGTCTGTCTTTTGCGGACTATCACGGGGTTTTCCCCGCCTCTCACGCTCAGCTTTGCCTGATCGGCTGGGGCACGAACCAACTCTGGGATCAGTGCGCCATCGGCTGCTTCGGCGAGTGCATCACCTATGACCCGGACGTGAACCTCAACCGCAGCATGGTCGACGACGTACGGCCGATCCTCGTTTACGCGCATTATAAGCAGCCCAAGATCAAATGGGGATGGACCGAGAACGTCGGCGGCAACGACTTCCTGACGTATTTTGACGAAAAAAACGAAAAACAGTATCTGACCGACGTACATACGAGCTATTTCTGCCACGGACCGCTGCTGACGGACGTGGTTTACACGGGCGTGAGCGGCGACGGCGCCATCGAGGCGACGATCCGCGTGCAGACGCCGGCTTCGACGGACGTGCACAGGAGCCTCCACTCTTTCCGCTACACGGTCAAGAAAAACATACGGCCGACGCGGCTGGCGTTCTACCAGATGGGCGCCGATCACTACAACAACCACCGTTTCGATCATACGTCCATCGGTGATGAAACGGGCAAGCTGGCCGATTACGACGGGATGAAAGGCGGTCTGGTCTACCACAAGAGAGACATCGCTCTGACGGGAAAGACCCCGTGGATCTCTTTCCACGGCGAGAAAAAAGGCGCGTATTACGGCGGCGTGGCCTACGGTCTGGATAACGCCGGCGCGATCGCCAACCGCGGTCTGATCATCCGTTCTTACCGCGCGGTGCTCGACGGAAAAGAATACACAACGCCGACGGGCGCCATTTTCGGCACGGCGGACGCCGATTATCCTTCCAGTAATATCGAGCTGTCGCTGCCGCCGCAAGTGACGGAGCTGCACGCCGGCGACGTCATCACGGGCGAAGTGGAATACTTCATCCCGCCGCAGTTTGCCGACGACTATTACGGTGAAAACGAGAACGTGATCCGTTTGCTGACAAAGCATCCGGACAGCTGGGAGATCGTCCACCGTGAAGCCGTCGTCAACGACCTGGACGTCCGCGTCCGGCGCGGACGCCTGATGCGCTCTTACCCGGTCGAGATCGAGATCGCGGACGGAGAAGCGGAATGGAGCGTCGGCAACGCCGCCGGCCTGACGCCGGTATCGCTTTACGGCGTCGACGGGGCCGAGGGCTATATGCTGTATGAAAAGACCGAAACCGGTCTGATTGAAGCGGATCCTGACGGTACATTCCATCAGGTCTACCGCGACGACGCGACCGGCAAGATGATTTTCACCTATCTACCGGATCTGGAAACGCCCGGCGACACACCGCGGACGCGCAGCTTCGTTTTCCGGAAAAAGTGATTGTACGACAAATTCAAGTAAAAAAGCGCCTTCTGTATGAAGGCGCTTTTTTATTCCGAAATGATGCATGCGGCACGGCCGCGGCGGCGCGTATGAACGCAAAACAAGAAAACCCGTGCTCTTGCCGGATCGTTCCGCGCATCAGCAGCAAAAAAGAGAATCTTTCATTTCATCATGCTTTTGTTCCATAATTCGGTTCATATCATTCGCAATGTCACAAATGAGCATATGAGCACATAACTGGATCAAGCTTCTTTTTCGGTGGGCGCGCTTGTTTCCTCGGCATTCGGAGAAGCGTTCGGCTCCTCCTCTTCCTCGTCAGCCCATGAAGAAGCTTTCCGCACGACATGCTTCAGGCTGGCAACCATGGATTTGCCGAAATCCCTGGCGATACGCCCGGTATTCTTGCCGATGTTCTCCACTTTGTCGTCGCCCAGATCTTTAAAATCACGGCCGACCCGTTTCCATTTATCGATCAAAGCCATTTTGATTTCTCCTCTCCCCCGATCCCGCGAGCAGGATCGGAAAGGTTTCTTACAGAATCCTATTGAACGCCGCGATCCATTCGCGCTTAATCAGTTCGTTGCCGGCGAAATTGGGATGCACGCCGTCGACCAGCCAGTACGAGGATTCCGCCCGTTCAAGGGCTTCGTCAAGTTTTTTCTGCAGCGGCACGAACGTCGCGCCGTGCTTTTCGGCTACCCGTCGCGCCGCCGCGGCGCGCAGAGGCACTTCCGCGGAGAAGCATCGCCACGCCGCGGGATCGTTCTCGCTTTTCGTAGCGGTCCCGGGCAGGACGAACGGTTCAAGGATCAGGATCTTCGTTTCCGGTAATTCGGCGCGTACTTCGCCGAGCAGCATATCGTAAACGCGCTCGAATTTATCGGCTGCGACGCCGTTCCGCCACGCGAGCTCATGCCAGACGTCGTTCACCCCGATCAGAATGCTGAGATAATCGGGACGGAGATTGATCAGATCGACCTTCAGGCGCGCGTACAAATCGACGATACGGTTGCCTGAAACGCCGCGGTTATAGATCCGGAATTCACCCGGATGCTCGAAGCAGACCTCTGAAGCGGCCAGCGTCGCGTAACTGGAGCCGGACAGAAATTCCACGTCGCGGCTGCGACCCGCGTCGGTAATGGAATCGCCAGTAAATAAAAGTGTTTTCATCCTGTTTCCCTTTCTTTAATGCCGTTTATTCACGACATATTGAATTCAGCACTACTCCTTGAAGCAATCGTTCTGCCAGTCTTCCAGACGAAGCTGGCCGTAAACGACGCGGTCGCTCGGACGAAGCCGGGTACGGCGCGGCGTGTCGAGGCCGGCTTTCCGCGCCTGTTTATGCTGTTCGCGGCGCGGCACAAGGTAGAGTTTGCCGTCTTTGACAAAGCGGGCGCCGGTCTGATGGAAGCTGAAGGGGACATTCTTTTCGTCGCACTGCTCTTTCAGCGAAAGCACCCACTCGTACCGGCACGGTCTGGCTCCCGGGCCGGATTCACCGCCCACGTCGAGCTCTTCGATCCGCTCGTCCAGATAAGGCGAAAGGTCCAGCGCCTCCAAGAGCGGTTCAGCCACGATCGTCCGATGCCGGATCGGCAGCGCCAGAAAGATCGGCAGGCGATAATCGGCCCTGTCCTGGTTTTCCACCGTACAGCCGATCGTCACGTTCTCGTATCCGTCGCCCCAATCGGCGGGAAGACACTCCGCCAGGCGATCGATGCGCTTTGTGAAAAACAGGAACCGGCAATCGGGGCGACGGCGTATCATATCCCAGCAGGCCGGGCGCCAGTCGTCGGCGTCGGTCAGCAGGAAATCCGACGTAAAGCAGGTAAAAACGGTTTTTCCCGGTTCGATCCGCCACTGCCCGTCGCGCGTGCGGCGTACCGGCAGATCAAAAGCCTTGGTTTTCCTGCACAGGCTGCTCGAAGCCGTGACGCCGACCATTTCATCGCGACGATAGACGTAGCAATGACGACAGCCCGAGCTGATTTTGGTACATCCGTGCCAGGGGTTCCACCCCACGGAGCCGCTCATTGGACGCAGAGCGGGACGATCTCCTGCTTGTCCACTTCGACGAGACCCAGCGTCGTTATCTTCAGATGCGGGATGACTGTCAGGCAGCAGAAAGCCATCAGCATGAAAGGCTCGATCCCTTCATTGAGGCCGAGACTCTCCACCTGCTCGCGCAGTCTGCTGTTCTGCGCGGCTACCTCATAAGCCGAATCGCTGCTCATCAGGCCGCCGACGGGCAAAGGCAGATCCGCCAGGATCCGGCCGTCGCAGGCCACGGCAAGGCCGCCGCCGGTTTCGCGGATATGATTGGCGACCAGCGCCATGTCCTCCTCGTTGGTTCCGATGACCACGAGATTGTGCGAATCGTGGGATACCGAGGAAGCGATGGCGCCCTTTTTCATGCCGACGCCGTTGATGAGGCCCAGGCCGATATGACCGGTATCGTGATGACGCTCGATGACCGCGATCTTGAGGATGTCCCGATCGGTATCGATCCCGTTGTTTTTGTCCCAGTTGATGAGCGTGTGCCATTCCTCCGTCAGCAATTCCCGCGGGATCAGCTTGATGACACGGCAAATGCGCCCCGTCTCACGGATATGAAAATCCTCCGGAGTCAGTTCCTTGAGACGGAACGAGCTTTTGATGCGCGCCTGAATGCGCGGCTCGATATGAGGCAGATCGAAGGGAAGCACTTTGCCGTTCTCGACGACCAGTCTGCCGTTTTTGTACACGTTCCGGATCGCGACCGTATCCAGATCGTCCAGAATCAGCAGATTGGCGCGGTAACCCGGGGCGATCGCGCCGTATTTGCGAAGACCATAGTATTCCGCCGCCTGAATCGTCGCCATACGGATCCCCGTCACGGCGGATTTCCCGGCGGCGACAGCCATACGGATCATCTGGTCGATGTGACCGTTCTCAATCAGATCCGCCGCGTGCAGATCGTCCGCGGCCAGCAGACAGCGGCGGTTCCACGGCTCGTCGAACAGCGGAAGGAGCTCGCGGAGGTTCTTAGCGGATGTTCCTTCCCTGATGAATACGCGCTGTCCCTTGACGATGCGCTCTTTGGCCTCGGCCTCGGAAGAACACTCGTGGTCGTCTGTGATGCCGGAGGCAATATATCGATCCAGCTCCGTTCCCGTCAGCAGCGGAGCGTGACCGTTGACGACCATGCGGCGATCCCGGGCGTCCTTGATCTTGGCGGTCAAACCGGGATCTTTGGCTAAAACGCCGGGATAATTCATGACCTCGGCCAACCCGAGGACCCGTTTGAGAGAATAAAACGGACGGATGTCGTCCGCCGTCATCACGGCGTCGGACTCGTCAAAAGGCGTCGCCGGCACGCAGGAAGGGATCACGTAGAAAAAATCCATCGGCAGTCCCCAGCCGGACTGGATCATGTAGTCGATGCCGTCGCGCCCAGCCACGTTGGCGATCTCATGCGGATCGGCCACAATGGCCGTGGTGCCGTGCAGGACGTCGACTTTGGCCAGTTCCGGCATCGTCAGCATCGAGCTTTCGATATGGAAATGCGCGTCGATAAAACCTGGGCAAACGAATTTGCCGGTCAGATCGACGACCTGATCGGCCGTTTCGTACTGATCGCCGATCCCGAGGACGATCTTGCCCTCGATCAGAACGTTTGTTTGGATGATCCGGTCGGTGAACACGTCGACGACACGGCCGTTTTTCAGTAGGATACTCATTCTGACTCCACCAACGTTTTTTTCTTATTATACCATCGCAGAAAAGGAAAAGCAACGGACAGCGGAAATTTTATCCGGAAACGGCGGCGTCCCGGTCTATAATGCGACCCAGAGCGTTCACCGCTACGCGTACGGCCATGGAGGTATCCGTCGACATGACCTGATCGAGGCCGGCGGCTTCCCTCTCCTGATTCCAGATCACGTGGAAGCAGGAGCCGCAGCGGCAATGAAGCGCCGCGGCCACGACGAACAGCGCGGCCGATTCCATTTCCGAGGCCAGAACACCGAGGCGTTTCCAACTTTCCCACTTGTTCTGCAGTTCGTAATACACGGGGCTCCGATCCGGACTGTGCTGACCGTAAAACGAGTCTTTGCACTGTACGACGCCGACGTGCGTGCGGTTGCCCAATTCGAGCGAAGCCTCGCGCAGAGCCTGTGTGACGTCAAAATCCGGCACGGCGGGATACTCGAGCGGCGCGTATTCCGTCGAGGTATGCTCAAAGCGGATCGCGCCGGTCGCCACCACGATATCGCCGGAACGGACGGACAGATCGACGCCGCCGCAGGTTCCCACCCGGATAAAGGTGTCCGCGCCGACAGCGTGCAGCTCTTCCATGGCGATCGCGGCGGACGGCCCGCCGATACCGGTGGAACAAACGCTGACTTTCTGCCCGTGCAGCATACCGGTGTAGATATTGAATTCCCGGTTCTGCGCCACGTGACGCGCGTCGTCGAACAATGCCGCGATGGAAGCGCAGCGTCCCGGATCGCCCGGCAGAATCACATAGCGTCCCACGTCGCCGGGAACGCACTGAATATGGAACTGCTTGTCTAATTTTTGCATCGCAACCTCCTGAAAACGCGCTTCACGGCCGTATCAGCCGCGGTATTCAAACACGAGATCGTCTCCGTCCCGTTCGTCAAGAAGACAAAAACCGAGAGAACGGTATAAACGATGGGCTTTTTCATTGCCGGCTTCGGAAGAAAGACGGATGGGTCGGGACGAAAAAGCGGTCCGCAGGATCCGAACGGCCAGCGCCGCAGCGGCCCGGCCCAGTCCGGCGCCCTGCTCGCTTTCGTCAATAAAGAAACTCCAGCCGACAGAACCGTCCCCCGTCAGCGAAACATACAAATCGAGAAACCCGACGCGGCGGCCGTCGGCGGCGCAGATCACACAGGGAAAATGATCGTCCGGGTGCAAATAGGCGCGGCCCACGGAAAAACCGGCGGGATTGACCAATTCCTGCTGTTCGGGAGAAAGCCGGCATTCCAGAACGGCCCAGACCAGATCCTCCTCGTCGCGCAGCGGTCGGAAAAACACGGTTTCGTCCCGGAACGCCGTTTTCGGCAAAGAAGCCAGCGTTCGGGAAAAAGTGCGCGTACCATTCGCGGCCATCTGCTTCAGGCGTTTCTTCAGCTCGTCTTCCTCCACGAGAAGATCGTACACGGCGTCCTCGGACAGGACGCCGCGCGCCAGATCCCGGGGCAGGCGCCCGGCCTCGTCGGCGGCCAGATCCCGCTGCCAGCGCGGGCTTTCGTAATACCTTTCCAGTACGCGCAGTGATTTTTCGACCGCGGCATAGCGATCCAGCGCTTCGGAGAGCGCGGTGACGGCGGAAGCGGAAGCGGTAAGCTTCTCCTCCATCCGACGGATCCGTTCTGTCTGTTTCATGATCGGCCCCCTCCGGGTCAGTTCATCTTCATTTCCATCACGCTGCCGATCGAAAACGGCAGCAGACCGGCGCCGTACTTTTTCGCGGCGCCTTCAAAAGCGATCATCAGTTTCCCGTTCCGGTATTCGACATCCTCGCTCATATGCGGCATGGAGAAGCTTTCCGTCGCGCGGAGGCTGTCAAGCACGTAAAGCGGGATCGTCTCGCCCTGATAAGCAAAACCGGCGTCGGCCTGTCCGTCCACGCGATAGCGTCTCAGCGAAGAAGCCGCCAGTCCAAACGAGCAGGAAACGACCGCCGTCCCGTCAGGCAGAACGGCAAAGCCCTGTGCTTTATCGCAAACGGCATAGGCTTTCTCGGGGCGGGCCGTGTCCTTCACCCCCAGCTCGGCATCGGAAGACAACCGGTAGGCAAAGACCATCGCCTGATAAAGCCCGTCACGCGTTTCAACTCTGTGCGAATCTTCCGTCTCATAACCGACGGCGTGATACTCGCCTACATAGAGCATCTCTCCGTCCGAAGAGCAGAACGACGAGCGGCAGGGCACGTCAAAGTGTCCGATAAAGGCAACGGCGTCGCCGTCAGCGGCATTCCGGATCGCCGCGGCGTCGAGCACGAAGATCTTGGAAGCGTTGCTGACGTAAATATACTTTCCCGCCATCGTCAGGCCGCCCGCGTGCCCGGTATATGCGCTGCCGTCTTCTTTCCGCAGCAGGATCCTGACAGACGAGCCGTCGGACGTCAGCCGGTAAATGCGGGAATTCTGATCGCCGCCGAGATAACCGCAGATATAGACCTCGTCCGAGCCGTCGGACGCCGTCACGCCCTGCGGGATAAAGCCGCCGGACAGGTCGGGGATGGCGCGGAGTACGACGCTCCTGCGATAGAAATCCGGATAGAACATCGGGCCGCCGAGCAGACAAACAACGGCGTAGATCGCAATCAGTCCGACTATGATTATCGCGATGATCTTCAGTATCTCCAGCGGTTTTTTCTTCTCTTTTTTCATTTGTCGTTCCTTTCCGGGAGAGAACCCTCCTCCGTCAAATCCGTCACGTATAGATCAAGATCCGGTCGACGGGTTTTTTTCGTAAATAAAGGCGCAGCAGTAATCCGGGACGGAACGTCAGCGCGCGGTCCGGACAGCTCCGGACGCAGCGAAGGCAACGGATGCACTTCCGATCGGGAATACCGTCAGCCATAGCGCCGTTGGGGCAGACCGCCGTGCAAACGCCGCAAGCCGTACAAGCGGGCCCCCGCACGATCCGGCCGGCCATCCGGCTGCGCCAGTCCGGGAAAACGCCGGCAAAAACGTTGCGGTACAGGCGCGGGAGCGAAACGGGAAGCGCGTCGGGACGGCGCGTTTTTTCCACCAGAGGCTCGAGGCGCTCAAAATCGGAAAAACTCTCGCTCTCCTCCAGATACGCGTGTTTCGTCGGCACATAAGCCGCGGCAACGAGACGACAGCCATAGCGTCGGCCAAGCGCGTACAGGGCGTTCCCCGGACACATCCGGCCGTACGTGGCCACGGCGGTGAGCGCGTCGGCGCGGACTTTCTTCAGAAAACGTCTGACCGCGTCCGGGATCCCCTGACAATGAACGGGAAACACCAGCACGAGCGACTCAAAGGACGTTTCGGCAGACGAAGCGAGCTCCAACAGCGGAAAACCAAGGCGCTCGGCCAGCCATGCCGCGACGGCCCGACTCTGACCGGTATTGGAATAATAGACGACGGCGTTCATGATTCCAGATACGCTCTCATCACGGCGCACTCGGGGATCTCATCAAGCGAGAAGCCCAGCTCTTCCCGGATCTCGGCTACGGCTTCTTCTCTCGTCAGACAGCGGCCGCGGCCGGCCAGCGCGATCTCCAGCGCGCTGAACGGGATCATGTCGCTCTGCATATGATAGAAACGCGTGAATTGCGTGTGTTCCTTGCATTTTTCGATGCGGCAGCTGGTATGCAGGCCCTTATCGCTTTGGTCCGGCGCGACCCAGCCGCACTCGTTGACGATCAAATCCTTGACGGCGCGCCAGTCGTAACGGCCGCCGCTGACGGCGTCGAGATCGACCTGCACAAAGGCGGGAATACGGCCTGTAAACGAGGAAGACCGGATCGCGCGTTTAAGCGGGTCGACGATTGCCGGGACCGTATGGATCGCCTCCGTCACATGGGTGACCAGTTCGTTGCGATAACCGGCCAGCCTGCGCAGGGGATTGTCTCCATAGGCCAGTTGACGCATGGTCGTCAGCGTGTGAAACTGGCCCGGCCTGAGCGGCGGGCGCAGCGTCAGGACGCGGCCGACGTCGATCAGCGCGTTGAGCAGCCGGTTTCCGGCAAAAGTATAGGCGATCCGCGGCGCCATGTGATTATAATACAGGCCGAGCATCTGAACCGGCTCGTTTCCGACGACAAAATACGGCACGCGCTCGCTCACCAGCGTCGGATAAAACAGCACGTAGGCCAGCGACGGACAGGCGCAGACGTTCCCTCTGCGCGCGTAAAGGGCGGCGTAGACGCGTTTCAGATCGGCGTCCGCGATCCGGCGCGAAACGAACTCCACCTCCGGCAGACGCGTCCGCGCGTTGGCGATGCTGCGGCGCGCGCTGTCGGACATATACGGGATCTCCCACGTCAGAGCCAGCACGTGCAGACGTTGAACTTTGGCCAAAACATACAGCAGATAAGTCGAATCCTTTCCGCCCGTGTAAAAAACCGCCACGTCGAAGCGCGATTTCTTTGCCCGCGGAAAGGCGTTGCGGATCGGGACCACGCTTTTCAGGTTTTTCGTCTCCTCTTCGGTCTGGCAGAGAGGACAGCGTCCCGCGGCGTCGAACTCCAGTCCGGGGATCATGTAATCATTGGCTGCGCAGGTACGGCAGAACGTCGCCTCGTCCAGCGAACGCGGCGTCCTCTTTTTCCGGTCGACGGGTACGATCTGGATACCGAGCAGGCCTGACAGGGCCTTTTCCTCTTCCGCGGTCAGCTCGCGCGGCAGAGTCGAAACGATCCGGAGCTGCCGGCGGGACAGGCACACCTCGTTATGAAACAGATCCGGCGCGTTCCGCAAACCGTAATAGATCAGTTTGTTTGCTTGCAGTTTCCATCGGTTCTGCAGATCGACCATAAATCGACTCCTTATCGGAACGTCTCAGGCGTGCAGGATCGCGTACAGGCCGTCGCGGAACTCCCGGAAATGCTTCGGAAAATTCTGCGAGCCGTCAGCGCGGACCGTTTGTCCGTCGTTGAGCGTCGCGGTAAGCCTGAACATCGTCCCGTCCAGCACGTCGCGAGGATGCTTGCCGTGAAAGCCGTCCCAACTCAGCAGATCGCAGTCGTTGAGCAGTTTCAGGATCGTCGCCTCGTCGCAGAGCGCTCTTTCTTCCGGTTTTCTCTCAAATCCCCCGTTTTTTGCGCAGCGGTAAGTATAATAGGAAACCTCCGCCCGCGGAGAACGGGCGATGATCTCATACTCGACTTTTCCTCTCATACCGCTGAGAGAAAGCGTAACGATTTCAAATGAGATGATTTCTTTTTTCATCCGTACTGTTTCTCCTTTTTCTGCGGCGCAAAAGCCCCGAAGCGAAACGCTTCTCAGCGTCAGGGCGCTATTTTCAGTTCAATATCAAAAAATCCGCGGCAAATCGGATCAGGCAGCAACCGGTCGTCCCGGACGGCGACCGTGCGGCCGTCGCTGAAAACGAAGGTCAGTTTTTTCTTTCCGCCGAAGGAGAAGCCGTTGGCGGGCAGTCCGGCCCATGCCAGAATCCCGTTTCTCTCCATGGAGGCTTTGATCGCCGCGACGGTCGCGGCGTCGACCTCTTTTCGGCTTTCATAGACGCGCGGGTCGTCGTAGCGCGAAGATTTCTCATTGACGCCCGTTCCGTCGGGAAGCAGCGTGAGCGTCGCCCGGGAAAAGCCTCCGTTTTCTCTCTCTTCGGCATAACGGATCTCTTTGAGCTCCGAAATCGCCGGCAGCACTACGCGTTCGCCCTTCATCAGATCGGTAAACAGTTCCGCGATGCGCGCACCGGTTTTATTATCAAGAACGGGCGACTGATTATCCGACACGCTGATCTTTTCTCCGTCGGCGTAGCGAACGAGGATACTGCCGCCGAAATTCTCGGGCAACCCATGCGTGACCGAATGGAAGCCGTTGTTTTCGGCAAGGCCGCGCTCGCGCGTCAGTCTGACAAGCGCGGGAAACACGTCCGCCGTCACCAGCGCCCAGTCGGCGCGCCTTTCCTCACAGCGCGAGAAACCGGAGGACGTCGCCAGAAACAGAAAGACACCCTGTCCGGCAACGGGCGCGGCGAACGCGGAAACGTACCCGAGCGGCTCGTCTCCGGGTCGGCGCGGCCGCGCGGAAACGTTGAGCGCGGAGGTCACGTCAAAGAGGATCATTTCTTCCGAAAGGATCTCTTTGGGCGCTCTCTCGTCCAGCGTCGCGTCGGTGCCGCCGCAGACGTCCGGTTTGGTTTGTCTGAGGACGCGGATCCCGTCCTCTCGCCTGGTGTCGTCAGAGTTTTTCGGCATGTCGCAATTCTCCTTTTCCGTTTAATCCGGCTTCCGAGGCGGAAGCGGGAGCAGGACCGAGGTCCTGCGCTTGTAAGCGGCGTAATCGGCGCGGCGTTCGGCATTGTGCCGCTCCATCATCGGGATCGAGACCGCGCAGAACAGGGCGACGATCAGCAGAAAACCGAGTCCGTAGTACCAGATATCGGAACGCACGGTCAGGAAGGCGATAAAAATGCCGAACCAGAAGGTCATTTCCCCGAAATAGTTGGGATGACGGGAATAGCGCCAGAGCGAAACGTCGCAGGTGCGGAGCGCGCCCTTGTTTTCGCGCAGAAAACGATGGATCGCCCGGTCGGCCGTCCATTCCAGCGCCGCGCCTGCCAGCATCACCGCCAGTCCGATCAGCATCAGGGGTTGGAAGCCGTCGCTTTCCACGACAAAGAAGGCGGCGACCAGACCGGCGTAAACGACCAGCGTGGGAACGAACTGCAGACCCGTGAAATTGATCAAGGCAAAGCCGAGCTTGCCGTATTTTTCGCGGAACATCCGGTATCTCCAGTCCTCGTGACAAAGGCCCCGATACGTCACGGCCCAGTTGATCGTAAGACGCAGAGACCAGACGAGCACGCCGAGCAGGAGCAGAACGGCGTTCGCGCTCCAGAAACGATACTTCACCATGGCCGCCAGCAGCATCACGGGAGGGGTGACGCTCCAGTACGGGTCGTAGAGCGAGGTATCCGGGACAAAGCAGGTGACGATATAGATCACCAGCGTCGCAGCAGCCGTCAGCGCCGCCTCCGCCGCAAACAGGTCGTTGATCCAAACGAACGGAATCAGTCCCACGCCGAAAGCGCCCGCGTAAAGAAACAGATTGACGAGCAGTCCCTTATTCTTTTCCGTCATACCGACACTCTTTTCTCCGTTTTCGTCTTGTTTTTTAACCGACTTGCGTCAATCCTTCTCCAGATTCTCGAAGCGCGCCTGTTTCAGCTCCACTTTGTTCTCGTACATTTTTCTGTCCGACTCGTTCACGGCGTCGTAAACCGATTCATCCGGACGTTTCATGGCGTAACCGAACGCACAGGTATAGTCCGTTTCCGCCATCTTACGGCGCAACTGTTCGATGAACAGTTGAATATCCTCTTCTTTCGTATTGGTGTAAACGATCACGAATTCGTCGCCGCCGATCCGGTACGGCGTGCCGCCGCGGCCGCAATGATCGCGCATCACATCGGATACCGCTTTCAGTGCGGCGTCTCCGGCCTCGTGACCCATGTTGTCGTTGAGAAATTTCAGATCGTTCACATCCACGGAAACGACGCCCGTGATCGAATTTGCTTTTTGCTCCAGATCCTGATAGTAACTCTGTCGATTCGGAAGAGAGGTCAACGGATCGATCCTGGCCAGGAAAATATACAGATAGGTAAAATAAAGCAGAATCGCAGACGTAAACAGCGCGCTGTAGTCTTTGTCGACATCCAGAAGCAGGTATCCGAGAACGCCGACAAGGGGACCGAGCGTGATATAGACCATGATGACGCGGTTCGTCCGCGAAGAATCCCTCAGGAAAATCAAATTATGGATCAGAAAAACGGCCGCGTAGAACGCGAACAAGGCATACGGCCACCAGCTGAAAAGCGAGTTTCCGGTATAATGGTTATCCGGCTTGAACCAGAAAATCAGATGCGTCCATTGGGACGTAAAAAACAGCGGAACGCTCACAAGCTCAGGGATCATCAGAAGCCAGAAATGAGATCCGGACAGCTTCGTCGTCGTGATCTGCATCAGCACGATCAGGATGAGCGGATAGATCGAGTATAAAGACGCGGTCAGAAGGGGCCGGATGAGGCTCAGCTGTTCAAAGGTCTGCGACCATCTCTCCAGATGAAAAGCCATCAATTCCACAAAAAGAAGCGCCACTACGACTATCGTTTTGTTTTTCGTTTTTTTCGAAATATGCGCGCTAATCGCCAGCAGGATCAGAATCCCCACCAGTTCAAAAAGCATACCGTAGTTTTCCGCAAGGAAATCCTTGAATGTCATCCTACGCTCTCCTTCCCTCATCCTGCTGACCCTATCAGTTCTCCGTCAGATCAGTTTTCACAAAGAAACGCTTGTACGGTCGTCTGTCACGCTACGTAACCGGGGCGTCTTATATCCTTTCGTGCCGAACGACCGGTCCGACGTCGAAACGAATCGCGCCGGTCAAGTCCTTTTTCCGGCCGCCGCAAAGGACGCGCGCGTCCACGGCAGCGTGATCTCTCACCGCTTTGATCGCAAAATGGCTCCAGCCGTTGTCGCCGCCCTTGTTGGGACGGTTCCAGATTTCCAAGTCCACAAGCGAACCGTTGCCCGCAAGGCCGACGCAGCCTGTTCCGATCCCTCCCAAAGGGAAAGAAATCTCCTCCAGCGCCGCATCGCGATAAATCGTTCTGCCGTTCATAAACTCTCCTCAGTCCTTTTTCGACTGAATCCGAAAAACTCTGCGAGCCCTTCTTTTTCTTTCAGTTCCGCCGCGGTAAAACCGTAGTGCGCCGCTGAAGACAGGGTCACGAGCTTTTCCAGAAAACCGTCGTACGGAAGAGTCAGCCATTCTTCCGGCACTTCCGTGCGGATCGTGCCGCCGTCGTTGCGGCTTCCGCCCCAGCACCATGCCTCGTCCAGTTCGGCCTCATACATGCCGTCGTCCGTTTTATTGAAACAATACCAGGAGGCCCATTCGCGCATACCCTCGATCTCGCGGCCGCCCTCGCAATGCGGAGCGGAATAATCCTTCTCCGAGTAGCCGATCTGTCCTTTGGAGGCGCTGCGGCGATAAACCCAGAATTTGTCGACTTCCAACGATATGCGCTCTACTCTCACGCCGTCGGCTTCCCAAGCCCGTTTTCTGGTGCCCGGCACGCGATTTTCGTCTTTCATAAGATCGAAAAAAAACGGATCGACCTTTTGGCTGTGGCGCCTTTGTCCAGCCCGAGGGACGCCAGCTCCGCCTCCGAACCGGCGGGAAGGGCATAAATCTCGTAGGAGCTGCGACGGTTCGTAAACACATAGTACGAGCCGATCCGCTCGCCCCGAAAAAAAACTCTGTATTCTTCTTTGACCACCATTGCCGTTCCCTTCGCCCTGCGAAGAAGGCCTCTCTTTTTCAGAAACGCATACTGCTGCGTACCGTCCGGCTTGCGGACGAAGGATCGTCGTTTCAATCCTTCTTTTGGTGCCGGGCGCGCTTGGCTCTTCTTTGCGGGCGGTTCTTTTTTTCGCTGTCGAACAGCTCCACCGCCGCGTCCGTCAGATCGGGATCCCAGACCTTGCCTTTCGGTTCGCCCATCCACGGGCAATACTCGGCGTAATCGTCGTCGAGCACGATGGTATAGGGCGGGCCGCAGCGGTCGTTGACGTGTGAGTAAAGACGCCGGCCGGTCTGGATCAGGGTTTCCGCTTCTCCGCCTCTCATGTTTTCGGTCAGACGGTTGAAAACCTCGGCGGATATTTCAAACAGATCCCATGATCCCTGAAAGATGACCTCCGCGCCGTACTTGCCCTTTTCTTCGTTATAACAAGCTTTCCAACCCGTTCCTTCTTTGAGTTTCATGTCGTTTTTCCTCGTCGGCAGCGTGCGCTTACCGCTCCGTTCTGACAACTTTTACCGTGATCTCCGGCGTCCCGTATTCCGGATTGAAAAGTTTGGCGATATGAGACTCGTACCACGCCTTGATCTCGGCGTCGGTCAGCTCGCATTTCTCACCCCGGGTTTTGATCGTGACCGTGATAATCTGCTCTTCCATATGATGCGTTCCTCCTAAAATTTTTGACGGGTTTTACCCGTTATTTTTCCATTTGTCCGGCTTGCGTCAGCGTTTCGATTGCGTTTTCAGCCGAACGCAGAATCGCTTCGACGTCGGCGCCGACGATATCAAGGCCGGTCGCTGCGATCAGCTTGACATTGCGGACGCCGTAAAAGTTCCTGCTCAGCGCTTCGACGTAACCGAAGCCGTATTCCGTCGGAAAAAACTCTCCTCCCGCCGTCGTCACGTAATACAGAGCGTCCGCCCGGCAAAGTCCCTCCGGAACGCCGTCCGGCGCATACCGGAACGTAAGGCCGAGCACGTTGATCTGCTCGAAATACTGTTTCAGACAGGCCGGAAAAGACAGGTCCCAGAACGGCGCGGCCACTACAATCCGTTCCGCGGCGGCAAACTGCCGTGCCGGAGCAAACAGCGGATCGTCAAAGGCGCGCTCCCGGATCAGACGATCGCGTTTGGTCAAAAACGCTTCATCTGCGACCGGAAAGGCAAACTCCGCCGGGCGGATTTCTTCAAAAGGCTCGTTCAGCTTCTCCAGCAAACGATCGGCGAGGCGACGCGTCCGGGAATCACCGCGAACGCAAGCGTTGATAAACAGAATCATGAGGTTCCCTCCTCCGCCGATCCGGCGTGCTGTTTTTTCACCACGCCGTCGCCGTAAATCGTGGTCCTGGCGATGGATTTTCGATCGGCACGCAGCCTGCGGCTGTTTGTTTGACGTCGTTTTTGACAAAAGACGCCCGTTCCTTTTTCCCCCGCGATTCCGCCGTCCACAAAGAAAGCGCGTCTGCGGCGGGAGCGACCGGATTCCTCTCCGGCTGTTTCCAGCCTGCGCCCAGCGCGTAAAACGCGCTGACGACCAGCAGCGGACGGATTGCCGTGATCGCGACGGCTTTCCAAATCCGTTCCGTTTTCGCCGTGCTCATGTTTCTTCCCAAATATCAGTTCACGCAAAGAAAACAGTTAGCATTATTTAAAGAATATTATATATAAGAGAACTGATAAAAGCAACAGAATATTACGTCCGAAATCGGTTTCAAAACAGTTGTCCCGGCAATTTCCGTTTCACTTTCGGCGGAAATTCACGGTCAAAGGCTTCCACGTCGGCGTCGTCCACGTAATAGCCCCGCGGCGTCTGATAAACGCCGGTCACCCCGCCCAGATAGCCCGGGATCAACTCTTTGGCCAGAAAGAACGAATCGTCCGCGCCGGCCGGCAGGTCATGATAGCGGATGCCGAAACGGCGGGCGTAATCGAATCCGCTCTTGCCGTAAAAACCGATATTGCCCTCAAACAGAACGGCTCCGAAGCCCTGCTCCGCGGCCCGGGCCAGAGAATAATCCAGCAGCCGCTTTCCGTAGCCATGCCGTTTCAATTCGGGCGTGACGCAGATCGGGCCCATCGTCAGAACGGGGATCGTCCGGCCGTCGTCTGCGTCGACGACGGTTTTCACGAACATATTCTGGCCGATCAATCTGCCGTCCCGTTCCATGACGAAATCCAGTTCTTTGACGAAAGCAGGGTCGTTTCTGAGTACGTGGATCACATAATGCTCGCTGCAGCCCGGGCGATACACGTTCCAGAACGACTCGCGGATCAGATGTTCGACCGCTCTGTGATCCCGGGCTGTTTCCAAGCGAAAGCTGACGTTGTCGTTCATCGTTTTTCTCCATTTCATGATTCAGATTTGCCGTTTCCGGCGATCCAGCGGTCCAGAAACGCCATCTGCTCCGGCGTGTGGAACCAGTGCTCGCCGGCTTCCATCACGGTCAGCTCAGCGCAGTGCGCGTCGGCGAACGCGGAAACGGTCTCTCGGGAGATCAGCGCGTCTTTCGCGCCGTAAAGGATCGCCGTCGGCACGTTCCAGCGGATGGGGTGAGAACGGACGTAGGACAGGTATTCCCACGAAAGATCCTCGCCGGATTCCGTAGGGACGACGCCCTGTTTCCGGAGCCGCTCTTCCGTCACGCCGGCGAGCGCCATGCGCCCGCGGATCAGCTTTTCCAGATCAACGACCGGGGAGACGAACCAGGCTTTCCCGATCCGATCGTCGATACCGGCGTTCATGACATAATACGCGCCGATGCTGTTGGCGATCAGAAAAACAGGAAGATCCGGCGGGAGCGAGGAAAAGAAGCGGCGAAACTCGTCGCGGAACTCCCACGGCGTGTCGGCCCGATAATCAAAGCCCACGACTTCGCCGTCGGGAAAAAGAGGCCGGTAATGCTCCGCTTCGGAGGCGCTTCCGTTTTTTCCATGTACATAAACAATGATGCTTTTCATAGAACGGTTCCTTTTTTAAAAATCAGTCCGCCGCGAGGCCGGTCACGGTCTGCGTCCGCTCCGGAGTTTATTGAGGCTCGCCTTTCGTCAGTTCAGCTTTATATAAACGGATAAAAAGATCATTGTAAATCGTACAACCAAGTCTATCACTTTTGTGACTATAAAAGTCAATCGAAAGAACATAAGTATTCCTTCCTTTGGCTTGATAGTACAACTGTTCGGCGATCTCTTTTCTTAAATAGTCATTTGATTGAATCATGAATATGGGTTTAGTTTTGATTTCCACCACATTCTTGCTGTCAGACAAATCGCACAACGCCAAAACTCTCCTGTCATCTGAAAAGACCAGTTCTTGCGTCATGATCTTATTCCCCGTGAAAATATTTGTTTTCAGATAGTCTGCAATCGGTTTGATCTGATCCATGATGATACTGGTAACATCATTAACTTGATTGACATATTCCTTGTCTTCGTCGTTAACCGCCTCAAAAGTTCCGTCTCTTTCAGGGATCACTTTAATCTCTCTAAACCTGCTATCCAGCGAACCGACGTATTTCAGATGAGATTTGTTCCGGGAAAGAAACAACATATTGTCCTGTTCAATTGCCCCTAGATATGCGTTGATACCGTGTTCGAGCGCCATTCCTGTTATATTCGTCGGAAACTTTCTGATGCTTTTTAACAGTTTTTGCGGGAATCTAAGGCTCAAGAGTTCCGTCGCTTTTGCTTGTACATCGGGCACTTCAATATTGGCATATTCAGCAAGTTTTGTATTCAAGTATGTACAAGGTACAATGTATTCTGGGGAATAATCATACAAACGCTCTTTCAAAAAAAGCAGGCGTTTTGAATATACTTTCTCAAATAATTTCCACTCCAGAAGACAGTCATTATAGCTTGAGTGTATTTCCGTTACTCCTTCAATCCCAAACATCTTGCATAAATTATCTTTGGATAATTCATTTTCATACCCGTATGGGGCTTTTGAATTCTTTCTTTTATATTCTCAACCTGTAAATCATCGAAACCAAGTATACTATGTCTTTTACAATAATTCTGAACAACGAGTGCGTCGACTGTGTTTTCGAAATTCGGAATAAACATATCGGCTTCGTTCCCTTGATAATATACCGGGAAACGAAATTGTATGCTCTTTAATATCTGACCGTTTTCCAACGGTTCGGGATATATCTCGATTTTCTTTATAAAGCTGTGAAGAAATTCTTTCTTCTCAAATTCGGTAAATTCATTATATATTATATCAAATAACTCTAAAAATTCAAATATTCGTTTCTGAGAGATTTTTTGTTCCTTTATAGCCTTGATTTGTGTTTGTACAGTTTCAAGATTTTCGGTTGCCTCTGCAATCTCATCATATAATGAATTTATACGATTTTGCATATCGCAAAATTTTTGCTCATAATGCCTGTCGGAACAGTCGAGCCTGCCAATTTGAGAACCAAGTCGTTCCTTTGCGGCAGTAAGCTGTCTTATCTGTGTCATTAAATATGCTTCTTCTTTTTCATACTTAGATAAATCTACACTTGCA
>JAHAZM010000037.1 GCA_018385275.1 Eubacteriales bacterium
GAATCTTGCAAGCAAAAACACAATCCCTTGTAGGCAGAATAAAAACAACTACAATTTAAGCGAAAACGGCCCCGCCGCGGTATGGCGGCGGGGCGTCGCCGTTTCTCTATTCCGTCAGAACCACGACGCTCCGGTCAAGCGCGCCGATCCCCGGGAAGAAACTCTCGTCGTTGACCCGTTCCGCGATCGTCGAATAGGCGCCGTCCGTGCCAATTTCCGAGCCCTGCATGACGAAGCCGAGCAAAGCAAGATACTCAACTCTTTCCTTGTTGACCGAGACGGTCTTCTTTCCTAAATAACGGACGTATTTGGGATCCGAAGTTTCATAAGGATTGGCAAACTCTTCTTCCGCTCCGTACGCGTAAGGCTCCGTCGTCATAAAGAGTTTTCCCGTTTCCTTGTCGCGCATCAGGAACAACGGCAGCGATCCGCTGATCGGCTGCGCATAGGTATAAAACAGCGGCGTGCCGTTTTCCGCGTTCGTCACGACCACGTTCTGCTGCGTTTCCTCATCATATTTGAGATAATACGCGATGCGGTCCGCGTCGTCCGTTGTGAAATTCTTGAAGCCGTACTCGACTTTGTCGGCCAGTTTTGCCGCCAGTGTCGCCGTCTCGCCGAGCTTCCCGACGACGATATAAAACTTATAGCTGAACACGTCGCCCGGCTGCAGTTTGAACCGTGATACGACGTTCTGTACCAGTTCTTCGTCCTGCACGCCGTAGCTGTAAATCGCGTCGCTCCACTGCTCTCTGGCGCCCAGTTTCTTGACCGGGTTTTTCCCGAAAACCAGCGCCAGCGCCATAGACTGCGCGTTGGAAGCGTCCTGAACAGCCGCCGCCCAGCCGCCGGTATCGCTCAGATTGACCGCTTGCGCCCACGTGCTGTTCTTTTTGGCGTATCCGCCGCCGGTCTTCCCCAGTACGTGATCCGGCAGCGCCGAAAGTCTCACCGTGTTCCACGGAACGCTCAGATCTTCATAAGTGCCCGAACCGAAATTACAATAGGTATAAGTAACTTCGGCGGCCCCCATGCCAATATCCCGGATCTGCGTGTAAACCAGCAGATCCGATCTGTTGACGTTCACCCCGTAAGCCTGCTGCATCCAGGATACGGTGGCATATGCTTTCCGTTCGTCATTTCCTCCGCAGGCCAGCATCGGCGAGTAAAAGGTCGTGCCGACTTCGTCCTGATTCGTCAGATATGAACCGGATTGCAGAAGCAGACAAGTCGTCTGATTGCTGTCCGGATTATGCTTCGTATACGAAATCGCCGTCGCCTGCATGACCGAATCGATCCATTCCTGCTTCAGTTTCTGAGACGGCACCGCCTGTCCGAAACCGCCGCTCACGGAATAGATCTGTCCCCCGAGACCGACGCGAAGCTGCCAATCGGTCTCGTTTTGGGCCGTATGTGTCAGCGACGTCAGAAACACCTTTCGTTCATCCAGCGTCTTGTTCCAGATCCCGTTCTGCAGAACGAACCGATCGCTCCGTTCGAACGCGCCGTCCGTCGACAGCGCGGCGGTATCCGTCATAAACATTTTATTCGTCAAACGGGCGATCAAGCCCAGTTCCGCCTGCTTTTCAAAGAAATCCTCTGCCAGATAATCGTTTTTTGCGCTGTAAGTAATTTTTCTTTCATCGTCCGACAGACAATACGCTTCCATCTCCGCCACGCAGATATGTCCCTCGTCGACGGAAATGCGCAGCTTCTCCGCCGTTACATTCTCGAAATCATATCTTTTCCGCAGGATCAGACTGATGTTTTCGTCAAAAACGGTATAGGTCCCGTAAAGATCATACCATTCGCCCGCGTGATAATACCGCAGCGAATACGCTTTCGGCGTGCCGGACAAGTAGACCACCACCGAGTTGACGGTTTGCTCGCCGTTCAATTCGACTTCCAAAAACGTATTGCTCTGATCCTTCGGCGCCCATTTCGTTGTCAGATCGCCGTCAAAAGCAAAATCCGCATACACGTCTTCGGTATACGTGTCGCTGCCGGATGCCGGCCTCCCCAGCGCCAGATTCGCGGCCGTGATCACCTCGACATCCTGCGTCGGCTCCGGACTTCCCGCAGGCGTCGGCGAAGGCACGGGACCGGAGCACGATGCGGTCCCGAACAAAAGCGCCGCCAGCACAGCAATCACCGATATAAACAAAAAAGGCTTTCTACGCATAGACCTCTCCTCGTCATGTTGATGTCTTATTGTACCACAATCCCGGCCGGTTTGACAAGTCTTACGGCGGCGACGACGGAAATTTACAACTTTTTATTTTACTTTAATTGATTCTATGTTATAATAGTGCCGTGCGATTGATACTTCGCTCACACGCAGGAGGTAAAAATGGCCGTCCGCCGCAGGACAAAAGAATATCGTGCGCCGTCTCCCGCCGCCTCGTCGGGCCCGGCTGCCTTTTGGCAAAAGCTCAGATCGTCCGGATTCATCCGTGCGATCCGTTCGTTTTTCGCCGGCATTAACGCCAGTTATGCCGAGCCTTCCATGCCTCGCATATTCAGCCCAAAGATTTTTGAACCGCGGAAAAAGGCGCCGTCCTTTATCCTGGAAGTTCTCTTTAAATCGATCAAATACGGCATCATCGCGCTGATTATCCTCGGCTTTATCGGAACCGGCGTCGTTTTCGGCATTGCAAAATCCTATCTCGCCACCGCGCCGGAACTGGATCTGGCTTCTCTGACCGACAGCGATCTGACGACGATGATCTACTCGTCGAAAGGCGAGCTCTTGTCTACCTACGCCAACATTGAAAACCGCGTCTGGGCTTCCTACGACGAACTGCCCAAAAACCTCGTCAACGCGATCATCTCGATCGAGGACACCCGTTTCTGGACGCATCCCGGCATCGACACGAAACGCATTGTCGGCGCGCTGGTCAACAACCTCACCGGTTCCTCCACGCACGGCGGCAGTACGATCACTCAACAGCTGATCAAAATGAAGATCCTCTCCGACGAGCAGACTCTTCGCCGCAAGATCCAGGAAGCTTATCTCGCTCTGGAGCTGGAAAACAAGTATACAAAAGAACAGATTCTCGAAGCGTATCTGAATACGATCCCGCTCGGCGGCTCGAATTATGGAGTCAAAAGCGCCGCTTGGGATTACTTCGGAAAAGGACTTGACGAACTGACGCTGCGCGAATGCGCTATGCTGGCAGGGATCACAAACAATCCCTCGTACTACAATCCGCGCCTCAACATGTATGTACGCGACAACATGGGAGCGACCGATCGCAGAACGAACACCGTCCTTCTAACGATGTATCAATCCGGCCGGATCTCCCTGCAAGAGTACCACGACGCCTTGAACGACGAAGTCACGATCCTTGAAAAATCCCCCACTTCCTCCAATCGCGAGATGCTTTATTTCGTGGAATACGTCATTAAAGACGTGATCGACCGACTGATCTCGGCACGCGGTCTGGTCAACACCTCCGAAAACCGCTCCCTTATAGAAAAAGAACTGCGCACCAGCGGCTACAGGATCTACACGACGCTCGACCCGGATTTCCAGGGAATGGTCGAAGACGTTATCTTCAACTGGGACAGCTATCCCAGCACCCTGAATCAAAGCGACAGCGTCATCACACAGACCTCAGCCACCGGTATGACCATCGAGGTTATTCAGCCTCAGTGCTCGCTGGTCGTCATGGATCAGCATACCGGCTGGATCAAAGCCATCATCGGCGGACGTTCCGAGCCGGTCTACAAGCGCGGCTTGAACCGTGCGTATCAATCCGCCATGCCCATCGGTTCGTCGATCAAACCCATCGCCGTTTATGCTCCGGCCATGGATCTCGGCAAAAACGCGGGCTCCTGCTATTACAACGTCCGTATGGCGATCCCGGGCTGGAACAGCGAACTCGGCTTCCCGCGCAATTACAACGACCGCAACTATACCGGACTGAGCACGCTCCGCAGCAACCTGATCGCTTCAGCTAACGTCGTAGCCGCTCAGGCGTTGCTCTTTGACGTCGGCTTTGAAACCAGCGGTTCTTACTTGGAACAGCTCGGAATCGACACCTCCAGCGACAATATCGTTCTGGACGGCTCGGGGCTGGCGCTCGGCAGCAACGGCGTCTCCATGATGGATCTGACCGCCGCTTACTGCGCGCTGGGGAACGGCGGTTACTATATCGAACCGATCTCCTTTACCCGCATCACGGACGAAAACGGCTCCGTCGTTTACGACGCGGAAGCCGCCCAGACCCGCAGAAAGGTCTTTAAAGACTCCACCGTCTATATGATGACGGATATCCTTACGGAAAACATCCGCACCAGTTCCACCGGCGCCCGCATCCCCAACATGACGGTCGCCGGCAAAACCGGCACCAACTCCGACAGCCGCGGCATTTCCTTTGCCGGCTACACGCCCTACTATACCGCCGCTCTGTACATCGGCTCGGATAATTACAAGCCTCTTGTCGCCGATTCCACCGGCGGCCGCTACTGCATCCCGCTCTGGCAGGCCGTCATGGCCAAGATCCACGAAGGTCTGGAAAACCGCCCGATCTACGAAGGCGAACCGGAACAGTACAATCTTGTCAAAGCCGTCCTGTGTGCGGATTCCGGCATGCTGTATACTGAAGAGTGCAAGCATTTCGGCTGCAAATCCCGTACCGACTATATCGCGCTGGATTCTCCGGAATACCAGAACTGCACCATGCACAGGAAATACGGCGTTTGTATCGTATCCGGCAAGTACGCCACCAAATACTGCCCCTCTTCGACCGTTCGCTACGAATACGTAAAAGCTTATGACGAGACGTCCGTCATCGCGAAAATGACCGACGAATTCCGCAAAAAATACGCCGTCGGCATGGAAACGGGCAGACTCCTGCCGATCGTTTACCTGAACGCCTACGACACCGGAACGCATCTGGACGAGGTCTGCAACGTCCACACCAGGGAATGGTATGATCTCCAGCAAGGCAAGGACGCGCTGATCGCCGAAGCAAGAAACCTCATTTCCCGTGTCAATATCCGTCTCGGTATCGCCGTCGTCAGCGACGACGTCCGCGGCGAACTTGCCGCGCGAATCAGTATGCTGAATCGCTCGATCAACAGCAATGAGGAGTATTCCTCGATCCGCTACTGGTATGATTATCTGAAAGAATACTCCGGGCAGCACCTCGGCATCGAATAATAAAAAAACCAGCGATTCCCTTCGTCGGTTTTTTCAAAAAAAAGACCGTCGGCTATCACCGACGGTCTTTTCGATCAGCACAAGTTATTTTGCGTAATCGGTCGCTCTGAGTTCACGGATCACGTTTACCTTGATCTGGCCGGGATATTCCATCTCGTCCTCGATCCTCTTCACGATGTCCTTGCAAAGCAGAGCCGTTCCCGCGTCGTCGACCACATCCGGTTTTACAATGATGCGGACCTCTCTGCCCGCCTGAATGGCGAACGACTTTTCTACGCCGTTAAACGAATTTGCGATTTCTTCAAGTTTCTCAAGCCTTTTGACATAATGCTCCAGCGTTTCTCTCCGAGCGCCTGGACGCGCGCCGGAAATCGCGTCTGCAGCCTGAATGATGACTGCTTCGATCGTCTTGGGTTCCACGTCGTTGTGGTGAGCGGCGATACAATGGATCACGCTTTCGCTTTCCTTGTATTTTTTCGCCAGCTCCACGCCCAACTGAATATGGGTCCCCTCCATTTCATGATCGGTCGCCTTACCGATATCGTGCAGCAAACCGGCCCTTTTGGCTACCGCCACGTCCGCCTTCAGCTCCGAAGCAATGAGTCCGGCGATATAAGAGACCTCCAGCGAATGCTTCAGCACGTTCTGCCCGTAACTCGTACGGAATTTCAGACGACCGAGCAGCTTAACCAGTTCCGGATGGATCCCGTGGATATTGGCGTCAAAGACGGCGGCTTCGCCGGTCTCTTTGATCTGAGCATCGACTTCTTTCCGGGCCTTGTCCACCATCTCTTCAATGCGAGCCGGATGAATACGCCCGTCTAAGATCAGTTTCTCCAGAGCGATGCGCGCCACTTCTCTTCTGACCGGATCAAAGCCGGACAGGATGACCGCTTCCGGCGTATCGTCGATAATCAATTCGATACCGGTCGCGTTCTCAAGAGCACGGATGTTTCTGCCTTCGCGGCCGATGATACGGCCCTTCATTTCATCGTTCGGCAGCGGTACGACGGAAACCGTCGTTTCCGCCACATGATCGGCGGCGCATCTCTGGATCGCGAGTCCTACGATATTCCTGGCGCGCTTGTCCGCTTCCGCCTTGGCTTCGCTTTCAATATCCCGAACAAGGATGGCCGCGTCACGACGCGCTTCGTCCTCAACGGACTGGATCAGCTGTTGCTTGGCCTCTTCCTTGGAAAGTCCGGAAATCTGTTCTAATTCCGCGAGTTTGCGCTCATAGATGGCTTCCGTACGTTTCGTCATCTCATCCAATTCTTTCGTTTTTGTCAGCAGCGCTTCTTCCCGCGATTCGATACTGTTGAGTTTTTTGTCCAGAAGTTCTTCTCTTTGATTTAATCTTTTTTCCTTAGCTTGAGATTCTTGTTTCTTTTCTCTGATTTCTTTCTCGCATTCATTTCTTAACCTGTGTGTCTCTTCTTTGACTTCGAGCAGCTTTTCCTTGTTGATGCTTTCCGCTCTGCGTTGAGCATCATCAACGATTTTTTTCGCATACTCTTCCGCCGTACCGATCTTCTTTTCAGCAACAGATTTTCTGATCACAAATCCGATAAAAACGCCTAACAAAAGAGCGGCGGCAGCACAAAGAACAGCAATCCACGGTTCCAAGATGCAACACCTCCGATATTCAGTTTTCGTATCAAAACAGAGCGCCGCTTTTTGAAGGTTACGGGATTCATGCGCACGCGCTCCATACTTATACGCTTTTTCATTATACAACAATATATGGTAGATGTCAATCAAGCAATTCCACAAAAATACTCCGCGTTTTCCGTGCAAAAAGAAAAAGCCGGCTTGTCTGCCGCCGTCTCTTTCTCCACGCTGAAACCGTCTCTTCGTTTCAATCTGTTCCGTCGTCTAAAAACCGTCTGAAATTCTCGTATCCGATCCGTTCGATCTGTTCGGCTGTCGCTCCGCTCCCGATCAGCTCCGCCGTCGCCTCCTCGTAAAACGCCGGTCCTACGGCGCCATCCGTCATGCCGATGTCCGATCCGAACCCCACGTTCCTCTCTCCGCCCAGCTCGCAGATATGCCGGATATGCGCCGCCGCCGAAACCCCGCCCAAAAACGGCGGATAGCCCGTGACGCCGATAAACCCGTCGCTCGCAATGATCGCGCGGATCTGTTCGTCCGTTAAATTACGTCGGTGAGGACAGAGCCGCGCGCAATCGGTATGGGAAATCAACGGGCGCGATCGCAGGATCTTCATCGTATCGCGGAACGTTTCGGAGCACATATGCGCCAGATCGACCGAAACGCCTCTTTTCTCCAGCTCGCGCACGCTTCGTTTTCCGAAATCTGTCAGGCCGATGCGACAATCGGCCCCGCCGCCGAAACGGTTTTCGCCGTTCCATACCGGCGCCGCGCAGCGAAGCCCGGTTTCCATGATTTCCTCGAACAATGCCGGCCAGCGATAAACCACGCTCATGCCTTCCAACGTCAGGATCCGCCGTTTTCCTTCGTGAAGCGGAAGCGTTTTGTATATCTCCAGTTGAGTCTGAATAAAACCCAGCGCCGGCGTCCGTCCTTCAAAAATCGCGCATCCCATCAGCGACACGCCGCGCTTCTCCAGCGATCCGGCGTCAAACTCGCTGTCCGGCGCCAAAACGTCACAGTGCGCGTCCGCAATCATCACGGTTGCTTTTCCCCAAAACAAACCGGATCACAGCGCCGACAAAGCGCGGAAGCTTGATACAATAGAATCTCATAGTCTCTCCTCAGCATCTGCTGGCAACCAGCGCCACGCCCACGGCGATCAACGCCGCGCCGATCACGGAAAGCCATAACCAGAACGGCACAAAGGCCACCACGATCACGACGCCGACGGCCATCAGCACCAGTCCGATAATCCTTTTATATTTTCTGTCAAACAAAAGAATCACCCCATCGCTATATCCTATGCAAAGAAGCGACGGGGTGACACAGATTATTTTTTCAGTTCCGCGATAATAGCGGCCGTATCCGGCGCCTTGAACACCGTGGTTCCGGCCACGATCACGTTCGCGCCCGCTTTCTTCACGTCGACGACGTTCTGCGCGTTGATGCCGCCGTCGACCTCAATATCGATATCCAGTCCCAGCTCCTGCGCTTTTCGTCTGATTTTCGCGATTTTATCCAAGCTTGACGGAATAAAAGACTGCCCGCCGAAACCCGGATACACGCTCATCACCAGCACCATGTCCAGCATCGGCAAAAACTCCGTCAGCCCTTCCGGCTCCGTATCCGGATTGATGGCAATAGCAGCCTTTACGCCGTTTTCCTTGATGAGACGGATCATCTCCGCCGGCTTATGCTTGTAATGAAGCTCATAATGAAAGGTCAGGATATCCGCGCCCGCTTTGGCAAAGATCGGAATGTAAAAAGCGGGATCATCGATCATAAGGTGAACGTCCAGCGGGAGCGCGGTATATCTCTTCAGCGCTTTTATCATGTCGGGACCGAACGTGATATTCGGCACGAAATTCCCGTCCATGACGTCGCAGTGTACCAGATCGGCGCCGGCTTTCTCGATCTTTTTCACAGCCGCTCCCATATCGGCAAAATCGGCCGCCAGAATAGAAGGCGCAATTTTAATCATGTTTTTTCCCTCCGTTGTCATATTTCTTTTTTTGATTCTCCAAAAGCAATCGGTATATCTCCCGGTATCGCTCATATCGCTCTGCTCCGATGCGCCCGGCCAGTGCCGCTTCCTTTACCGCGCAATCCGGCTCGCGATCGTGTGCGCAGCCGTGAAACCGGCATTGTCCGCGATACGGCGTAAATTCCTCATAATAATCCTGCAGCTCTTCCGGCGCCAGCTCCGGGTCCGCGTCGAACAAAGAAAAGCCCGGCGTATCGCACAAATATCCGCCGTATATCGTTTTGAGCAAACTGGTTTCCCGTGTCGTCTGTTTTCCGCGGAAAACCTTTTTGCTGAGCGATCCTGTCCGTCCTTCGTAATCCGGGACCAGCGCCGACGTGATCGTCGTCTTGCCCACGCCGGACTGACCCGCGAGCACCGACACTCCTTCTTTCAGAATGTCGGAAAAGCCGTCGAGTTCGCCCTCTTCCGTCGCGCTGCAAACGAGGAGACGGAGCCCCGTTCCGTCATATTGAGCGGCCAGTTCTCTCGCTCTTTCCGGATCCACGTCTTTTTTATTGATGCAAAGGATCGGTTCGGCGTCGTGCCTCCGGCAAAACAGGATCAACTTGTCCACCGTCAACAGATCCGGTTCCGGTTTTCCCGCCGACATCACGATCACGAGCCGATCCACGTTCGCGGCCTTCGGGCGCAAAAACAGGTTCTTTCTCGGAAGTATCTCCCGGATCAAACCGCTGCCGTCCCGTTCCAGCAAGCAAAGCGCCTTGTCTCCGACTACGGGGCTGATATTCTCGTTGCGGAACTTCCCGCAGCCGCGGCATGCGATCTTTTCCGTTTCGCCTTCCACCCAATAGACGCCGCCGCTCAATCCCGTGATCCGTCCGCTGAATCTCTGATTCTCCACGCTTATTCGCCTCCGGCCAGATCGTCCGGCGTGGCCGTCGGCGCTTCCGTCGGTTCCGGCGTCGGCGTCGGGGTCGGTGTAGGCGTCAGGGTCGGCGAAGGCGTCGGGGTCGGCGCCAGCGCGCTCACCCATATCTCTATGACCGGATTGTCGTACGGATTGATATACGTTTTTTCCAGCGGAAGCTGCCGGATCACCGTTCCGATCGGTTCGGCGGAATCATAAACGTAATTGACTTTTTCCGTAAACTCATGCTCGCGGATGAAAGCCACCGCCTCATCTTCCGTCTTGCTGATAAACGAAGGCACCTCGATGGTTCCCAGCGGTCCGCGGCTGACGAATACCTTGATTTCGTAATTCGGAGCCACCTTACTCTTGGCGCCCGGATGCTGACTGAACACTTTGCCATACTCATAAGTACTGTTGCTGTCGGAAAAAATGTATGTAAGCCCGCGTTCGTCAAGCGCCGCCGCCGCTTCTTCCTGCGTCATGCCCACAAGATTCGGCACCTCGATCAGCTCCGTGGAACCGCCGCTCTTTTTCCTTGCCAGGACCAGGCGGATCGAATCGCCGTTCGCCGCTTTCCCGTTGCTGTAGATTTTTTCGTTCTGCAGCGGCCTTTGCGTCACGACTGTCCCGGTCTCAAAATCGGATTCTTCGTATATGATCTCGATCAACGCGGTATCTACGCCCAGATCAGCCAGTTCCCTGATTGCCGTCTCTACGTTTTTCCCGACGGCGTCCGTCATTTTCAGCTCTGCCGGGCCGAGGCTGACGATCAAATGAACGATATCGCTGGCCTTCTTGACTTCCGTATTCGCACTCGGGCTTTGCGCCACCACTTTGCCCGCCGAAACGCTGTTGTCGTTCACGTAACTGTCCACGTTATAGCGAATATTCAGACTGTGAAGCAGTTCAGCCGCCGCATCGCTGTCCATATTCTTGACATTCGGGACCAGCACCGTCAGACTTTCACGCGGAGAAAGCGTCGCAAACAGGATCACGCCCAATACGATCAGGACTCCGGCCGATATCAGACAGATCTGCAGGATCCTCATCTGCTTTTTCCTTTTTTTACGCGCGTTGATCCGGTCGGTATTCTGATGCCTCTCCGAATTCTTCGGCTGTCTCGTATAAGAATTCTGCTTTTCTTCCGCGGCCGGCGGCGCCGCGACCGGTGTTTCATGATCGCTCAGATCATGATTCGGATCCAGCAGCGCCACGGAAAGATCGTTCTCCATTTCTTTCGCGCTGGCATAGCGGTCTCTGGTACGTTTCTGGAGAGCCTTGTCCACGATATAACAATACGCTCTCGGCAAAGTCGGATATGCGGCCGACATGGGCGGCAGCTTTTCATTGACGTGCTTGAGCGCCACCGTTACCGGATCATCCCCGTCGAAAGGCAGTTTGCCCGTCAGCATCTCATAGAGAACCACGCCGAGGGAATACAGGTCCGTCGACTCGGAAACATAGCCATTTCTCGTCTGCTCCGGCGACATATAGTGGACCGAACCCATGATGCTGTTGGTCCTGCCGGCCACGGTTGTTTGCGAAGTCAGTCGCGCGATGCCGAAATCCGCCACCTTGACGTCCATGTTCCGGTTCAGGATGATATTCTGAGATTTGATATCTCTGTGAATGATATGCTTGCTGTGCGCATGCGACAACGCCGAACAAACCTGCACGGCGATCCGTCCGGCCTGCGCCGGATCCAACGCGCCGTGAGCGGCAATGTATTTCTTCAGCGTCATGCCGTCGATGAGCTCCATAATAAAATAATGGAGCATTTCCCGCTTCCCGGCGTTATCGGTGACCTCTTCGCACCCGACGGAATACACCGTCACGATATTGGGATGCGAAAGCTCCGCCAGCGCGCGGCTTTCTCTCTGAAAACGGTATAACAGCTCTTCATCGCCGGCCAGTTCCGGCCGCATGATCTTGGCCGCATAGTATCTTCTATCTTCAAGATTCAGCGCTTTATATACCAACGCGGTGCCGCCGCTGCCGATCTCTTCAACGATTTTATATTTATTCTCAAGAACAATTCCTATCATGTCAGGCTTCTTCCTCGTTGTTATAGATTACCGCGACCGTAACGTTGTCCGTTCCCCCGCGGGCAAGCGCCAGCTTAACGAACGCGTCTCCGGCATATTCCGGCGTATGAAGCCCGGAAAGGATTTTCCCGATCTCCTCAAAAGCCACGTGTCTCACCAGTCCGTCCGAACACAGCAGGATACGGTCCCCCGGCTGCCAGACACGGTGAAACACGTCCACCGCCACGGCTTCATCAAATCCCAGCGCGCGGGTGATATAGTTTTTCTGAGGATGATCTTCGGCCTCCTGCTGCGTGATGAAACCCTCGTTGACCAACTGCTGGACGTACGAATGATCCGTCGTCACCTGCTCAAGTTCGCCGTGATACAAGTATCCCCGGCTGTCCCCGACGTTGGCAAAAACGATCTCCGTATCGCTGATGACAGCCGCCGTCACGGTCGTCCCCATGTTGAAAAGCTCCGGATTCCCGGACGACGCCCGGAAAATATCGTAATTCGCCGTCTTCAGCGCGTTGACGATCAATGTTTCGCTGTCGGCAGAAGAATGGCTTTCTATGTATGCGAGCGCGGATTTCACAGCCGTACTGCTGGCGACCTCGCCGGCGTTATGTCCGCCCATGCCGTCCGCGACCACCGCGAGAATACGGCCGTCTTCCAACCGCAAAAACGCAAAACTGTCTTCATTGTTTTGCCTGACCATTCCGGTATCGGTCTTGCCTGCATAAAGGATCATAGCGTTTTCTCCTTCATATACCCGGCGCGCAGCTGCCCGCACGCGCCGCTTATATCACTGCCCATTTCCCGCCGGACGCTGCAAGAAACCTTCCGTTCATTCAGCTTTTCCCTGAAAGCCGCCACGTCCGCTTTTCGGCTTCCGGCCAATCGTCTCTCTTTCACCTCGTTCAAAGGGATCAGATTGACGTGGCACTGCAGCCCTTTCACCAGATCAGCCAATTCCTCCGCGCACGCGGCGGTATCGTTCGTCCCGCGAATGAGCGCATATTCAAAAATCACGCGTCTGCCCGTTTTTTCCACATAATACCGCGCCGCTTCCATGATTTCGCCGATCGAATACTTCCTGGCCGTCGGCATGATCGTGCGCCGCAGCTCGTCGTTCGGCGCGTGCAGCGAGATCGACAGCGTGACGCCCAGGTTTTCATCGGCCAACCGCCGGATATTCTGCGTGATCCCGCAGGTAGAGAGCGAAACGTTCCGGAGACTGATCCCCAGCCCGGCGGGATCCCGGACGGCCCGCAGAAAACGAACGACCTCGTCATAGTTATCCAACGGTTCTCCGCTGCCCATCAGCACGATATTGCTGATCTTTCTTTCTCCTTCTCCCAGCGTCCGATTCACGGCGATGACCTCGCCGAGCATCTCGCCGGCCGAAAGATTCCGGACCAGTCCGTTGAGCGTGGAAGCGCAGAACCGGCATCCCATCCGGCAGCCGACCTGCGTCGAAATACACGTCGTATACCCGTACTTGTATTTCATCAGGACGCCTTCGACGACGTTGCCGTCCGACAATTCAAAAATATACTTTTTCGTCCCGTCCCGCGAAACAAATTCTTCCGCGATCCGGACGCCGGTTTCCGAAAACGAGGCCGTCAGTTGTTCTCTCAGTTCCTTCGGCACGTTCTTCATTTCCGCAAAAGAACTTCCCCTGCTCAGCCATCCGTAGATCTGTCCGGCGCGGAACGACGGCTGACCCATGGCCGCAAGCCGCTCTTCCAGTTCCGCCGGCGATTCGTCGAGCAAAATCTTCTTCACCCGTCAATCGCCTCTTCTCTTCATTTTGGCGATAAAGAATCCGTCAATATCGTCGATATGCGGGAAAATCTGCAACATCCCGTTTTCCCCTCTGTCCCCGAAGCCTTCCAGCTCCAGCGGACAAAGCGTGAAGTCAGGATTCCGCGCCAAAAACGCCTCAACGGTCCGTTCGTTTTCATCCTTGTTGATTGTACAGGTCGAATACACCAGCGTTCCGCCTTTTTTGACGTATTTCGCAACGTTGGCGAGGATCCGGCGCTGAAGCTTATTCAGCTCCGCGACTCCGTCGGCCGTCTTCTGCAGCTTGATGTCCGGTTTGGAAGAACGAACGCCAAGGCCGCTGCACGGCACGTCGGCCAGCACCGTATCAAAGAGCTCGTGAAAAGCCGGCACGTCGACCGAGGCGTCGACGACGCGCGTTTCCACGCAGGTCACACCCAGCCGATGCGCGTTTTTTTCGATCAACTCGGTCTTATGTTCAAAAAGGTCAC
>JAHAZM010000049.1 GCA_018385275.1 Eubacteriales bacterium
TCCACCGCGGACGTGCCCCTGCCGGCTGTGTCGAGAGCCTCTGTGTAGACCGTAGATTCTCCGAACTTGGCCGGCGTCAGCGGATCCGGATCGATGATAAAGACAAATTCCTTTTCTGCGACCTGTCGGACCGCATAGATATATTCCAGCTCGATATTATCCTGAAAGATCTTCAGCGCGGACGACGCGCGGCGGAACGCTTCCGTCCCGACGTCCTCACTCGTGAACGAGGCGAACTCGTCGCCGTCAATCATGGCCGCCGCCGTTTTCGATACGTCCAGCATCCGCTCACGGATCAGGGTCATCATCGCTTGCTGCGACCGGTTCATCAATACCAGCCCCAGCACAACGGTCGTCGTCAATAATATCACACAGAAAACCACGATATATAAAGTTGTCAGAGGGATTCTCTTTTTCATGTTCGTCACGATCGACGGTCTTCGGAAAACCAGACCGTCTGTTTCGCATCCTTTCATGCCCGCTTGGCCAATATGTTACGGTCGACGCTTTTTGAGCACGGACCGCGGCAAACCGCATTTACGCTTCGCCGTCGGTTTTGCTCCCGTCACCGCTCGTTTTTTTTGTCAAAAGCCCTTTTTCTTCTGCGAACAAACTGTGCAAACGAAAATCTGAAAAAACAGCCGGGATCCGCGTTTTTCACGCCTCAAAACCCCGTCCGGCGATCATCGCGCCGCCAGCTTCAGGAATTTCACGTCGTTCATCTGCTCGTTCGTCAGATACTCGCCGTCGTAAAACAGCGCGTAAGTCGTGACCGGCGTCGGCGCGTTCTGAGCCTCGGCTTTGTTCGTCAGATAAATCGCCCGGAACGGGATGTGATGCTCCGCTGCCGCCCGCTCGACGATGGGTACGTATTTGGCGTTGAACGGACATTGGCTCGTGTAATAAAGCACGTATCCTTTCTCCTCCGCGTGCGGATGCCGGGCGCACGCCTTAAAGCGCGGCGGCTCCGCCTCAGGCGTAAACGGTAAAAACCAGAGCTGGATCCCGTTCTCCGCCGTATCGCTCACTGAAAATCCTTTATGCGCCAAATATTTCGGGTCGGCCAGAAACGGCCTTTTCTTGGCCGAAGAAAGGACGCACAACCCCTTTTTCCCTTTTGCTTTGCTGTCCCGGACACATTCGTCGAGCAGATCGTTCGAGTATCCGTGACCCTTGAACGAACCGGAGACCCACAGACAGTCGATATACGTGTATCCGTCGGCTTCGATCGGATTCCACGCGTTTTCCGCCGGAATGTACTCAATGAAGCATTTTCCGCGCTCCGTACTCTTCAAAAACACCAGTCCGTCGTCGAAGCGCTCCGCCAGCCACGCCTTTTTGGACGCGACCTGAACGTCGTTATTGTTGGAGATCGCACAGCAAATGTGCTCTTTCTCCAGATTATCCTTTGTGACCCGGATATATTCCATAAACCTTCACCCGCGGGATCATTTCGCGTTCGCCTGATCCTCCGACAGATAAACCGCCGGAGAGTACAGATAGCCCTGATAGAAATCGCAGCCGATCTCGTGCAGCGTGTCGCGCTGATCCGCCGTTTCCACAAATTCGGCCAGCACCGTCAAGTTCAGACTCGTCGCGAGCTGGGTAATGGACAGGATGATCTCTCTGCAGTTCTGATGCGTGAAAAGCCCCTTGACCAGAGAGCCGTCCAGCTTGATAATATCGAACAGATTTTCTTTCAGATAATGCAGGGACGTCTGGCCCATCGAAAAATCGTCGATCGCCAGAGACAGCCCCATCTCACGGAACGCGCGCAGCGTGTTGATCGTTTCCACGTCGAAAGCCAGCGCAGCCTGTTCCGTCACTTCCAGACACAGGTTCTTGCCCGCAAAAGCTTCCTTGGCGTTCAGCTTGCTGCAGAACTGCAGATAGCGCGGCGTCACGATCGTCGTGCCGGTCACGTTGACGGACAACTTAACGTCTTTGCCGAAACGTTCCAGTATCTTCGGACGATCGGCCAAAGCGCGCTGAAGCACCGCTTCCTCCAGATCGGCGAGGAATCCGCCCTCTTCGGCCAGCTTGATGACGATCGGCGGATACAGCGTGCCGTAATCCGGATGCTTCCACCGCAGCAGCGCTTCCACGCCCGTGCAACGCCCGTCGTAATGATACTGAGGCTGATAGGCGAGGACGACGCCCTTCTGCAGACTATGCTCCAGTTCCGCGCAAAGCGCCTTGGCGAATTCGCCGTAGACGTTCTTCTGCTCGATCAGACGCACGCTGGCGAACATCTGCTCGTTCTGACGGAAATACTGCACGAAGAAATCGTACTCCTTCCGGTACTTTTCCTTGTCGCGCCGATCCAGCAGCCGGACGAACGGCAGATAGATCAGCACGCCCACGATGACGTTGACCACCTGCAGCAGGCTCCCCGCCAGCGAACCCGTGGCGTAATAACCGCCGAGCAGGATCGGCGTCGTCCACGCCACCTCGCCCGTAATCATGGGCACGAGGCCGGTCGCGATCGCCGCGTATCCCAGAGAATAGCAGACCAGCGGCACCGTGACGAAGGGGATCAGCATGATGGGGTTGAAAATGGTCGGCAGTCCGAAGACCATCAGCTCGTTGATATTGAAGATCATCGGAAAAGCCGCCGTATATCCGAGTCCTCGGCGCGCCCTGTTTCTCGAAAACAGCAGGATCGCGATGAGCAGGCAGATGGCCGAACCGCAGCCGCCCATCAGAACAAAGCAGTCGAAAAACTCTTTGGTCAGGATCTCCGTCGGCGCGGCGGCCGCCGCAGCCGCCGCCTGATTGACCGCCAGTCCCGGCGCAAAATACGTCTGCATCACGCTCTCCAGCGTATCGCTTCCGTGAATGCCGAAGAACCACAGGACGCTGGACAGCAGGACGAAGAAGAATCCCTTGAAGAATCCGTTCTCCCCAAGGGAGAACAGTTTATCGAACGCCTGCGCCAGCAGCATCCGGAACGAATCGACCTGGAAAACGGAAGTGATGAGCAGATTGAACGCCGCAAAGACGATCGCCGTCAGTGCGATAGGCGCCAGATACGAAAGCATCTGATTGAACTCACGGTCCGCGCCGATGGAATAGGCGCGGCGCTGGCGGAAAGGCAGCGCTTCATACAGTTTCAGATAAAGCGCCGACGCGCCGATACCGGTAATGATGGCCAGGAACATGGATTTGGGGCCGACGCTGTCCGTGCTGAACGTGGGCAGATACGCGCCCGCCAGGATGAAAAAGGACAGAAGCGCCGCCAGAATGACGCCCATATCATTGCCGCTTACGTTCCGTTTGCTTTCCGCCTTGATCCGCGCGTAAGAGCGGCTGATGGAGATCGTCATATACAGACTCAGCACGCCGAAGGTAGCGCTGTAAATAAAGTCCAGGAAAGACACGATGAGTCCGTCGGCAAAGGTCGTGATAAAACTTTGGTAGGGCACAACGGGAAAGGTCTTCAGGATCAACGCAAAAGCGCCGATGATCAGGATCGGCGTGATATTCAGCAAGCCTCCGCGGATGGCGCGGATGATCGTTATTTGTTTCGCTTTTTCCATCAGCTTTTCCAAGCGGTTAAACTTATTGTTGGCAGACATGATGAAAACCCCTTTGAACGCAGGCATGATGATAAAAAAAAATTATAGCATGCCGACCAATATTTTTCAAGAAAAATATTTATTATTCATGGACGCTTTGTACTCTTTGCGCGCCCGTCCGTTTAAACCGATCGCGGAAAAACAGCGTGCGGATTTTTTTTGCGTCAAACAACTTGCCGGTCCTTCGCCGCCCCGATAAATCATCCTGCGCCCCCGCCCGCCCTGAATCTGGTCTTTCAAGGAGAAAAGGCGGCCTTCCCTTCCTTTTGCAAAATGGTCTGTTCACAAGACTTTTCGGGATAAAATAAACCGGACCGGTCATCGACACATTGTATCAATTACCGATCCGGTTATGGTGCGGATAACAGGAGTTGAACCTGCATGAAGTTGCCCTCACACGGACCTGAACCGTGCGCGTCTGCCAATTCCGCCATATCCGCACAACGGGAAACTACGGGCAACATGGCTATTATATCTACTCGTTCCGATTATGTCAAGAAAAACTTTTACGGATCCTGCCCATCGGTATTCTCACAGCGCGATCGTCGTTCCGGTTTTGAGAAACGCCACCAGTTTGCGCTCAACGCGCACGCCGAGGATCGTTTCCACCGCTCTGGCGTAGATCTCCAGCTGCGTGCGATGCCGTTCGGCGGCCGCTTTTTCCTGCCCGGGACGGACGGAATCCGTCTTGTAGTCGATAATGTCCCACGATCCGTCCTCGTTGACGCAGGCGCAGTCCACGATACCCTGGATCAGGATCTCGTCGCCCGGCGCCGCGTCGGGCTGATAGCGATCGGCGCGATCCCGGAAGGTAAAAGGCACTTCCTTCTTCGTAGGCCGGGCGGCGATCCGTCGGCCCGTTTCTCCCCGGACGAACCGGTCCAGCGCCTTGTTGTCGAGAGAATCGGCTTCCGCCCGTGAAATCACGCCTTCCCGGATCATTTCTTCGATCTGCACGCCGACGCCTTCCGCGGCGGCGCGGGCAAAATCCAGCCGCCGCAGCAGCATATGCGTCGCCGTACCGATCTGCGCCGCGGACAGTTCCGTTTCATCGGTTTCCGTCCGTTCCGTCCATTTTGTCACGGAAACCGGCCGTTCCTTTTTCAGCGCGGAAACGCTGACCTTACTCAGCGACGCGGCCCGTCTCGGCTCGCCCGAAGCGTCCAGCATCGCTCTTTCCCCTTCCGTCAGCTCGCCCTCTTCGGTCTTCTCCGGCAGTTTTTCCGGTTCGTCCGGACTCACGTCTCCGACGACGCTCAGACTCCAGCGGCTGTCCGTTTGATCCACCGGCGCCGGTCTTTCATCCTCCCGGTACTCCCGCAGTTCTTCCATCGCCGGATGGCGGATCAACGCCATCCCGATACGGAGCCGCTGATAAGCGTTCCGCACAAGATCGCAGCGCTTGACGCCGTCGGTCCAGTTCCGCACCGTTTTCGTCAGATCCCCGTCCGCCTCACAGCAAACGTACAGTTTATTCTTCGGTCTGGTCATGGCGACGTAAGCCAACCGGATGCTTTCGGAAACCTCCTCCGCCTCCGCCTTGGCTTTCACCGCCAGATAGGCGACCGTCGTCTCCTCCGTACGATTCTCCGGATCAAAATAGCGCATCCCGATGCCGAGCTTGTCGTCCAGCAGAACCTGCCTGTCCCCGTTGTTGAGCCGGTCGTCCCGGACGTACATGAACGCCACGGGGAACTGCAGTCCCTTGCTCTTGTGCGTCGTCATGATCTTGACGCAGGCCGGATCTCCCGAAAAAGCCCCGCCCATCCGGTCGTCCGCCTTCTCCTGGCGCAGTCTTTCCAGATAACGCAGGAAGCCGTCCAGCCCCTTTTTGTTGCAATTGACGTACTGCCTGGCCATGTCCGCCAGCGCCAAAAGCTGCTCTCGTCTTTCCCGGCCGTACGGCAAACCCAGCACGTAGCCGGAGAATCCCGTCTCCGCATACAGCATGACGAGGAACTCGTCCAGCCGCATGGTCCGCACGTCGAGCCGCCATTTTTCGATGCGCCGCACAAAGAGTCTCTTTTTTCGACCCGGATCGTCGTCGGCCTCATATGCCAGAAAAGCCTCGGCGAAGCTCCCTTTTTTATCGGCGATGCGCACGCGCGCCAGTTCCGGCTCGGAAAACCCGCCGATATACGAACGCAGCGCGGCCAGCAGCGCCTCGTCGTTGTAAAAGCTCTCGATCACGGACAGGACCGCCAGCACCGTGCGCACGTCGGGCGCTTCCCGCACGGAAGCGTGCTGCACGCCCGTCGACGCGATCCCCCGTTCGGCCAGCGCCTTTTCAAAAGCCTCTCCGAAGCTGTTTTTCCGCACCAGGATCGCCACGTCCCCCGGCACGATCCGACGGAAAGCCTTCTTATCCGCGTTATAGATCTCCCGCCCGATCAGACCCGCGATCCGCTGCGCCACGATCTGCGCCGTGCGTTCGACGCCTCTTTCCCGGGAAACGATCAGTTCCGCCCCGTGAACGCCCTCGACGGGGAAGGCAACGTCGTCGCGCGGGATCAATCGCTGTTTTTCATCATAATCGACGCCGCCGCTTTCCCGCGTCATCGCTCTTTCAAACACAAAATTGACCGCTTCGAGCAGATCGTCGTAACTGCGGAAGTTTCTGTTCAGATAGACGCACGATCCGTCGCCCCGCTCCGCCCGGGCGATCCGTCCGGTGAACAGCGCCGGATCCGAATTCCGGAACGCATAGATGCACTGTTTGACGTCGCCGACGACGAACAGGTTGTCGCCCCTCGAGATCGTCGACAGGATCCTGTCCTGCAGCTCGTTGCTGTCCTGATACTCGTCGATAAAAATATAATCGTACCGCCGTCTCAACTCCTCGGCTGCGTCGGCGTGGCTCACGACCTTCCAGGCCAGCAGCTGCACGTCGCCCATCGGCAGCAAAGACCTCTTCCCCGTTTCCTCCCGCAGGACGCGGTCGAACCTCTCCGTCACCTCCGCCAGCGCCGCCAGCGCGTCGGCTATGCAAGCCGAATGCTCCCGCTCGGTCTCCTCGTCGGGGATCGCCTTCAACTGCGCCGCTTCCTTGTCAAACGCTTTTTTTGCCTCCTCGCGCACCGCTTTCATCACCGGGTCAAAGAACTTGCCGCCGCCCTTTGCCGTCGGCTTTTCTTCCAGGATCCGCTTCATCTCAAAAACCGTATGCGCGTCCGCCATCGCTTCGTAAAACGCAATATCGTCCGACGCCTTTTTATACAGCGACGCATCCGCCGCCGGATCCACGTCCGCCAGCGCGCGCCGGCATTCCGCGGCGCAGATCTTCGCCTTCCGCCGGATCGGCCCGGCGGCGGTTTCGGCCCATCCGCGAAGCGCTTTTTCGTCCCGGTAAGCTTCCGCCGCGTCTCGGATCCACTGCAGTCCGCCGACCCGTTCCCGGGTAAAATCATAG
>JAHAZM010000029.1 GCA_018385275.1 Eubacteriales bacterium
GATGTAGATATGTATAGCGCCAGTGCGCATAAGATCCACGGACCGAAGGGGGCAGGTTTCCTTGTCTGCAAAAAGTCCGTTCATCTTCATCCGATCCTGTATGGCGGCGGTCAGCAGGAAAACTGGCGCAGCGGGACGGTCGACGCCTCCGCCGCGGCCGGAACGGCGCTGGCCGCTTCTCTCATGGCCGAGTACGACAAACAGAGGATGTATCGCATGAAGCGGAGACTGTACGAGCGGATCGCGGCTGACATTCCCGACGTCGTTCTCAACGGACAGCCTCTGGAGCAGGCGGCGCCTCACGTCATGAGTCTCGGCTTTGCCGGCCTGCGCTCCGAAGTGCTGCTTCATATGCTGGAGGACGATGAGATCCTGATTTCCGCCGGATCGGCCTGCAGTACCAAGAAAGGCAAATACAACCGCGTCCTGCGCGCCATGCGCGTGCCCGACAGCGTTGCCGTCGGCTCTGTCCGCGTCAGTTTCGGTCGTTTCAATACCGAGGAAGAGTGCGATATCGCCGCCGAGCGGATCGTTCATCATATCAAGGCTTTCAGGAGACAATCATGAGTTCTGTACTGTTGATCCGCTTCGCGGAAATCTATCTCAAAGGGATGAACCGCCCCTTTTTCGAGCGTCAGCTCATCGCCAATATCAAGCATGCGCTGGAAGGCACCGGCGCCAAGGTCGACCGGATGCAGGGGAGAGTGTACGTCCGCGATTACGTTGACGAGGCGGACGCAGTCGCTCGGGTGAGCCGGGTTTTCGGCGTGCATTCTCTGAGTCCGGCGCTTCGGGTCGAAAAAGACATCGCCGTGATCGAGCGCACCGCGGCGGACATGCTGACGGCCGACGGCGTTACGTCCGGCAGCTTCAAGGTGAACGCCCGTCGCGCGGATAAGACCTTTCCGCTCAATAGTCCGGCTGTCAGCGCCCGCGTAGGCGGCTACATCCTTTCGCGTATACCGACGCTTTGCGTGGACGTACATAAACCGGATCGCGAGGTCGAGGTCGAAATCCGCGAAGACGCGGCGTACGTGCTTTGCTCGACCATTCCCGCCGTCGGCGGCATGCCCACCGGCACCAACGGCCGGGCGCTGCTGCTCCTCAGCGGCGGTATCGACAGCCCCGCCGCCGGGTACATGATCGCCAAACGCGGCGTGACCCTCGACGCGATCCACTTTTTCAGCTACCCGTATACCTCCGATCGCGCCAAAGAAAAGGTCGTTCGTCTGGCACAGATTCTCAGCCGTTACTGCGGGACGATCCATCTGCACGTCATTCCGTTTACAAAGATCCAGGAAGAGATCGCCGCGCGCGGTCCCGAATCCCAGTCTACGATCCTGACTCGCCGCTACATGATGCGCATCTCCGAACGCGTAGCGCGGCAGTCGAAGTGTTCCGCGCTCGTCACGGGCGAAAGCATCGGACAGGTCGCCAGTCAGACGATGGAGAGTCTCACCGTGACGGACGACGCGGTGCATATGCCGGTTTTCCGGCCTTTTATCGGCAGCGACAAGCTGGAGATCATCGACGTTGCTCAGAAAATCGGAACCTTCGACACGTCCGTGCTGCCGTACGAGGATTGCTGCACGGTCTTTACGCCGCGCCACCCGGTGACTCATCCGCGCCTGCCGGATATCGTCGCTTCGGAGCAGAAACTGGCGCTTGACGACGAAGTGGAAAAAGCGATCCGCGATCGGGAAATCCTGACCATCGGCTCCTGATGTCTATAATAAAAAACGCCCGTTCTCAAGAACGGGCGTTTTTCGGTTTTTCAGACGATCGTGTTGGGTAGGATCTGCAAGTCGCTTCCGCAGGCGTAGCTTTGGATGCGCGTGTCGCCGGAGCAGTGGAAAACACCGAGAGAGAAGCGCTCGCCGGCGTCGAAATTTTCTACTTTATACACCAGAACGGGTTCGCCGCCGTCTGTCTGCTGATGCAGATAGACCGTTTTGTCCTTGTAGGTAAGCAGCAGGCGGTTGCCCAGCTTCAGCGTCGGCGTGGAGGCGCAGCCGGTGTTGCAGTAATCTGCCATCCGCATGGTGACGGGAACGGCCCACGGAACGGTCTTGTCTTCCCGCACGAAACGCGCCGGCTGATAGCGAAAAGTCACGCACATGCTGTCAGCCGTGATGCGCGGCCGGATCATGACGCCGGCCATCGTGATGCCCGTCGCGTGATTGTCGATGTCGTCGAAACGGCTGACCACGGTAACGCCGTCGGGGTAGTCGGACAGATCGACGAAACGGTACAGATACGAGCAGTGGTCCGCCGCAGAAAACACGTTGTCGCCGGTGTTGGTGAGATGCCAGTTGCGCCCGTCGAACTCAAGCTCTCCGACGGCGCGTCCCAACAGCGCGCAGTCCCATTCGGCCGGCATGACCGAAATGTTCCGGTGCGCCTCGGCGCGGTGCCCGTCGAAAGTCACGGTGGCTGTGACGAGCGTCATGCCCGGCGCTTTGGTCAGGAAATCGTATCCGTTTATTTTGAGGATTCTTTCGTCGTCGGCCGTGAAATTCACCGTGCAGGCGTTGAGGTCACAGACGCGACCAGACAGCATCCGTGCGCTCAGGTCCGTGAAAGAGCCGTTCTCCCCGGCGTGATAGCAGGTGCGGTCCGTCCGGAAGGAAACGGTTTCGATCACGTCGGTATAGACTTGCAGCGCGGTTTCCAGCGTTACGCCGTCAAATTCGCAGCGCAGCGTGACGACGCCGTCGGCCAGCGCGTCGACGTGGCCGTTTTCATCAACGCGGGCGACGGTTTCATCTGAAACCGTATACCGCGTTTCTCCCCGGAAAGCTTCCCGCAGACCGTCCGCGTATACGCCCTTGGGGACGAGCCGTATGCCGGCTTCCCCGACGTAGGCTCTGCCTGCCGCCAGAGAAACAAGTCCCAGCTCATGTCCGACGTAGCGTTTGTCACGCCGCGGCGCCGTCCCCGTATACGCGGCCAGTTCGGACAGAGCGAAACGGCCCTCCGTGATCGTGACGCGGACGTCGCGCGCGTGGCGGGCTATGTTGACGAGACCGGGTCCGCTCAGCTCTGCGACCTTTTCAAACGTATTGCCGTCGACCGTGCTTTCGATGAGCAGACGCGCCTGACCCGCGCCGTTTATCACGAGTTCGTTCAGGTCGTAACCACGCCCCAGATCGACGAGCCAGCCGCTGCCGGCCGTCAGTTCGTCGGTCAGACAGGACGTGTCTCCGTTGACGGCCCGGGAGCCGTTTCCCTCGTCGGCGGCGGTATTGCGCCAGATCCGTCCGTCAAAGGTCCGCACGGTCTTGAAACGCGCTTTGTCCGCGCAGGTTTCCTCCGGCAGCAGGGATAAGTAGGGGCGTTCGAGGCCCGCTCCGTTGAGCAGCGGCAGAGGGAAATTCAGATCCGGCAGCACGTGGTTGCCGCAGGTCGCGTTGCTCGGATCGGCGCTGGCGATCATGTTATTGTCGTCAAACTCGAAGTAATTGTCAAACAACGTGTTGTGCGCACCCTTCATGATGACGGAGCGCACGGTGTTGTAGACGATATTATTTGCCATCGTGACCCATTGCGTTCCGTCGTCGTAATACAGCGTGCCGAAATCGTGAGGCTGATCGTGAACGTTGTTGCAGCTGATCAGCGTACCGGGTAACGAGCCGAGCAGATAGACCGCGCCGCCGTCGATCTTTTCAAGCAGGACGTGGTGGATGTGATTGTGATGGATATAGTGGCCGCTCTCGATGGTCGGATCGGCTTTGTCCGTGTCGTTGGCGCCCCAACCCCAGCCGAGAGAGATCCCTGTATACGGCACGTAGGCAATCTCGTTGTGAGCGATTTCGGTGGCGGTCGTATGCCAGACGGTGACGGCCGGCATGCCCGGATGATCGACGCCGATGCGGGTGACGTAGTTGTTCAGGATGCGATTGTTCATGACGCGGATGCGCGCGTCTCCGCGGAAAGGATGCGCGTCGAGCCGCGTGTTGTCTCCGAGCGTGACGGCGCCGTTGCCCAGATCATAGAAACGGTTGCCCTCGATGAGGTTGTCGCAGCACCCGCGCTCGAGCGAAAGCCCCGTGCCGCCCATATGCGTAAAGGCGTTGTTGAGGAACGCGCAGTTTTTCGCCGCATAGCCCACGACCGTGCCGATGGGCTTCGACCAGCCGTCGAGCCAGCGCGGCGCGACCTGCCGGCAGTTCGCCTGAATGGCGATCAGCCCGAACGCGTCGTTGGGCAGGAGCCAGGTCGCGTACTGGAACGTCACGCCGTCGAACACAATGTCGTGCACGGGCGCGTCGTAGGAGCCCCTGAGGATCACGAGCTGATCGAGCGCGCAAAGCCGCACGAGGTGTTCGTTCGGGTCGACGTTCTCGGCGAAACGGCAGCAGATCTCGTTGGCGCGCGTGTCGACGCACCATTGGTTGTCGCCGTTGATGAATTCATAGGCGTTATACATTTTATCCGGAATGGAGTAGTAGTTGGAGTCCACCGCGGCCATACGGAAGCCCGGCTGTTTCATCAGAAGAACGTCGCCGCGCGCGCCGCAGGCCTGCAGACGGCCTTCCTCCCAGCACGGATGATTGTAGGCAAACTCCAGATCGCCCGGGCTGCGCAGTCCGGCCAGAAATCCCGGCGGGCATTCGTACCCCTCGGGCACGACCTTCCAGTTCGGATCGCGCGGCGCGCTGGCGTTGGCGAGCCGGATACCGTCGTCGAGAAAGATCTGCCGGGCGCGTACGCCCAGCGCGCAGGCATGCCAGACGCCGTTTTCATCGCGCTTCCAGTTTTTCAGCGCTTTGTAACCCGTGATCGACGCGCCGTTTTCACCTTTATAGATGATCTTATGCCCGTTGAAGCCCGAGTCCCCGGCGTAGAGCGTGAACGGCTCGTCCAGATTGAGTTCTCCCTGCAGATGCACGACGATGTCGCCGCATGCTTCCCGATTGACGAGACGGACCGCCGCCGCGGCGCGTTTCAGCGTGCGGAACGGATGCGCGGCGGTTCCTTCCGCTCGATCACAGCCGCTCTGAGAAACAAAGAATTCTTTCCAAATAGACATCTCTGAATCGTTCCTTTCGGTTTGATAAAAACATTATAACCGATGCTGCGACCAAAAACAAGAGCAAAATCACCGAAAAAACAGTAGTTTTATGCATTGCACTCTTTGATTGCGTATTTTCCGCGCGCGTGCTATAATAATTAAATCGAAAACCAGGAGGGAATCCTATGCGCTTTGAACGGGTCAGCGACGCGCGCTTTTCGGTCGACGCGGGGAGGACGGTCAACGACGTTCCGCTGCCGAAAAGAGCCACGTCCGGCAGCGCCGGCTATGATTTTTTCGCTCCCTTTGATTTTACGCTCCGGACCGGAGAAAGCATCCGCATCCCCACGGGGATTCGCGCAAAAATGGAGCCGGGATGGGTGCTCCTGCTTTTTCCCCGCAGCGGACTGGGGTTCCGGTACCGTCTGCAGTTGGACAATACCGTTGGCGTCGTTGATTCGGATTACTACGGCTCGGATAACGAAGGACACATTTTTATCAAACTGACGCTTGACGCCCGGGAGCCGAAAGAGCTGACGGTCAAGCGCGGCGAAGCCTTTGCCCAGGGGGTGTTCGTTCCCTACGGCCTGACCGACGACGACAGCGCCGACGCCGTTCGGAACGGCGGATTCGGCAGCACCTCGCATTGACAAGGGAAAACCTGCCGGAATAAGATAGAATATCGACGTTGGGAAAGAAAACTATGTTTGCCACGATCAAAGAAGATATCAACGCGGTCCGCCAGCGCGATCCGGCGGCGCGGAGCACGTGGGAGATCATCACCTGCTATCCGTGCATCAAAGCCATATTCTGGCATCGCATCGCGCATTGGATGTATCGGCGTCATATGAAATATCTCGCCCGCCGCATCTCTCAGCGGGTGCGTTTCCGCACGGGGATCGAGATCCATCCCGGCGCGACGATCGGCCGCGGACTGTTCATCGATCACGGCATGGCCGTCGTGATCGGCGAGACCGCCGAGATCGGCAATAACGTCACGATCTATCAGGGCGCGACCCTTGGCGGTACGGGCAAACACGTAGGCAAGCGCCATCCGACCATTGAGGACGGCGTCATCATCGGCGCCGGCGCCAAGATTCTCGGCCCCTTCCGGGTCGGCGCGCACAGCCGCATCGGAGCGGGAGCCGTCGTGCTCCGGGAGGTGCCGCCGCATTCGACGGTAGTCGGCGTTCCGGGCCGCGTCGTGCGCAGCCGTGACGAGAACGGCGACGAGATCTGTCTCGAACACAATAAGATGCCCGACCCCATCGCGGAGGAGTTCGCCCGTCTGTACGAACGTATCGACGCTTTGGAAAAAAGACTTGCGGAAGAGGAAACGAAATGAAGATCTACAACACTTTGACGAGGAAAAAGGAAGAATTCATCCCTCTGGACCCGTCTAACGTCCGGATGTATTCCTGCGGCCCGACGGTTTACGGATACGCGCATATAGGCAACATGCGCACCTATCTGTTTATGGACGCTCTGACGCGCACGCTGCGCGCCAACGGCTATCGGCTCACCACGGTGATGAACATCACGGACGTGGGCCATCTGACCGACGACGGAGATGCCGGCGAGGACAAGATGCAGAAGGCTGCCGCCCGTCAGAAAAAGACCCCGTGGGAGATCGCCGCGTTCTATAGCGACGCGTTTTTCCGCGATATCGCGGAACTCAATATCGTCCGGCCCGATATCACGCCCCGTGCCACGGAGCATATCCCGGACATGCTTGCCTTTGTGGAAGGGCTGGTGGAAAAAGGCTTCGGTTACGAGACCGGCGACGGCATTTATTTCGATATCGGCCGCTTTCCCGGCTATGGTAAGTTGTCCGGTCTGAACCTTGACGATCAACTGGCCGGCGCGCGCGTCGAGGTCAATACCGAAAAGCGCCATCCCGCGGATTTCGCTCTTTGGAAAAAAGCGCCCAAGGAGCACATCATGCAATGGCCGAGTCCGTGGGGCATGGGATACCCGGGCTGGCATATCGAATGCAGCGCCATGAGCCGGCGCTATCTGGGCGATCTTTTCGACATCCACACCGGCGGCGTCGATCATATCCCGGTCCATCACGAGAACGAGATCGCGCAATCCGAAGCGCTTCTCGGACATCCGGCGGTCCGTTACTGGATGCACGCCGAATTCATGATGGTCAATAACGGCAAGATGAGCAAATCTCTCGGCAATACCTATACCGTGCAGGATCTGAAGGAGCGGGGTTATCACCCGTTGGCTTTCCGCTATTTCTGTCAGAACGCGCATTATCGCAACAAGATCAATTTCACCTTTGAAGCTATGGACGCGGCGCAGACGGCTTATCTGCGCGTGCTCGAATCGGTCGCCCGGCATAAGGCCGCGCCGGCCGCTGCTGATCAGAGCGCGTATATCGGGGCGTTCATCGAGGCGGTCAACGACGATCTGAACCTGCCCAAAGCGCTGGGTATCCTGCACAGTATGCTGAAACAGCCCGCCGACCGGAACGTATACAACGCTGCGTGTCACTTTGACGAGATTTTCGGTTTAAGACTGGCCGATTGTGAAACAATAATCAAAGAGATCCGTTCTCTCCATGCGCCGCAGGGCGAGACCGACCCTGAGTTGGCCGAGCTGCTTGAGAAGCGGACTGCCGCCCGTCGGGAGAAGAACTGGGCGGAGGCGGATCGGATCCGCGATCTCATCACCCAACGCGGCTATGCCGTTCGTGACACGGCGAACGGACCGGTGCTTGAAAAAATCTGATCGGAAGCATAAAGTATGAATCTGAACGAGTATTTCTCGAAACGAGTACATTTTATCGGCGTCGGCGGCGTCAGCATGAGCGGACTGGCGCGCATCATGCGCAGCCGCGGCTGCCTCGTCAGCGGGTCTGACCGGGAAACGAGCCCGACTGTCGAATCTCTGATCTCGGAAGGAATCCCCGTTTCCATCGGTCACGACACGGCGCTGGTCCGCAAGGCGGACCTGGTCGTTTTTACTGCCGCGATCCCGGCTGACGACCCTGAACTTGTCGCTGCCCGCGCGGAAGGGAAAACCGTTGTGACGCGCGCCGAATTGCTCGGAGCGCTGATGGGCGAGTATACTTGCGCCGTCGGAGTAGCCGGCACCCACGGAAAAACCACGACCACCGGTCTGCTCAGCGAAATCTTCATGGCGGCCGGCCTCGATCCGACGATCCACGTCGGCGGCAATATCGCCTGCTGCGGAGGCGGAAGCGTCCGCGTCGGCGGTCACAGGTATTTTATCTCCGAGGCGTGCGAATACGCCGGCAGTTTCCTGTCCATGCGCATCACGGCCGCGGTCATTCTCAATATCGACAACGATCATCTTGATTATTACAAAACCATCGACGGCGTTCAGGACGCTTTTGCCCGCTTCGCCGCTAAAGTCCCGTCCGACGGCTTGCTCGTTCTCAACGGCGACGACCCGCGGGCCCGTTCGCTGGCCGACGGCGTCGCTGCTCGCGTGAGCGTTTATTCGCTGTCGGATCCGACGGCGGATTATTTCGCGGCGAATATCGCCTCCGACGAGGAGGGTCGTCACAGCTTCGAACTGGTGGAGAAGGGCGGCCCGTCCGTCTGCGTCCATCTCGGCGTCGTCGGACGCCACAACGTGGCCAACGCGCTGGCCGCCGCGGCCGTCGCCCGCTTTTACGGCGTCGATATGTCGGCTGTAGCGGAGGGACTGGCTTCTTTCCGCGGCGCGGCGCGGCGCTTTACGCCGGTCGGCGCATTTCACGGCGCCCGTGTGATTCACGATTACGCGCATCATCCGACAGAAATCGCCGCTACCATCGACGCGGCGCGTCAGATCCGCCACAACAGACTCCTCTGCGTGTTCCAGCCTCATACTTATTCGCGCCTGAAAAACCTCTTCGACGACATGACGAAGGCGTTAGCCGGCGCGGATACCGTTCTTTTGACCGACGTGTACGCCGCTCGGGAAAAGAATGTTTACAACGTCAGTTCCGAAGATCTGTGCCGGGCTCTGTGCAAAGCCGGTGCCGTGGCCGAATACGTTCCGGATTTTGACACTGCCGCCGCGCGGCTTGCCGAGCTTGTCCGCCCCGGAGACATCATTCTGATCATGGGCGCCGGAAACGTCAACAGATTGAATACGATCCTTTGCCCCGGATCAAACGCATAATTCCACACTTGCGCACATATACACATGAGAAAAGAAGCCTCGAACGGGAGAAAAACATGAAGAAAAAACACATTCTGATACTGATCGTCCTGTGTTTGACCATGCTGTTGACCGGCTGCGGTTCGTCCGGCGCAGACGAGCTTGTCCTGCGTGCCGACGCTGATCCCGTCGCCTCGTTCACTTTTGCCGTCAGCGGAAAGACTCAGTCCGGCGAGGCGGTTTCCGGTACGTATACCTACGCGGTAAGCAAGGGCCGGCATACCACGCCCAGCGGGGACATTGACGCCATCGTCGTCGACACCGTCAATACTCAGACCGCCGTCGGGAAAACCAAAACCGGCGAAGAGATCACCAAAACCTGTGAGTTGACCGCCTGCGTCAAACTGTATACCGATTCGCTCCGACCCATCGTCTGCGAAAAAAGACAACTCGTCGACGGCGGCGCGCAGCCGGGCTGGTCGAGCACCTGCACCTACGCCGATTCCAAGGCGGCGATCCGCCTGATCGCGGACGACAAAACGCTGCTCGACAAAGGCGAGGGCACGACAGAGATCCCTCTCAGCGGCGTGTACTATGACAGCGAAGAACTGCTGATCCTTCTGCGCGCCATCGAACTGACGCCGGGCAGCACGACGGCGCTTCAGACCATGAACACCCAGAGCGGCGTATCGGATTTTCTCAGCATTGTGGTGGCGGCCCAGACGGAGACGATCGAAGCCTTGGGAGGGCAGTATGTCTGCTGGCAGGTTTCCGTCGGCAGCGCCAGCCTGTTTACCAAACCCGAGATCGTTTTCTGGATCACGAACGATATCAACCGTCTGCCGCTTCGGTTCAAGCAGAGCGACACGGTCTACGATCTGACCGCTTATAAGGTGAACTGATGGGACTTTTCGGTTGCAAAAAAGAAATCTGGCTCGTAGTCGGTTTAGGCAACTGCGAGGACAAATATGCCAGGACCCGCCATAACAGCGGATTTTCTGCCGTCGACGCGCTGGCCGCTAAACTGGGCCTGACCTTCAACAGAAAAAAATGCGCATCTCTGCTGGCGGAGGGTCGGCACGGCGACAAAAAACTGGTGCTGGCCAAGCCTCAGACGTATATGAACGCCAGCGGCACGGCGGTGTCCGGACTGGTTTCTTTTTATAAAGTTCCCCTTGATCACGTCGTCGTGATCTGTGACGACGTGGATCTGCTCGAGGGCGCTCTGCGCATTCGCGAAAAAGGCGGCCCGGGCACGCACAACGGCATGCGCGACGTCGTCCTTTGCCTCGGTGGAGAGGGATTCCCCCGGGTCCGTATCGGCGTGGGAACGCCGCCGCCGGGGTGGGATCTGGCCGATTACGTGCTGGGCAATTTCACCTCCGATATGAGCGCCGTCTTTGATGCGGCGGCCGACGCGGCCCTCTGCCTCGTGGACGAGGGCGCGGCCAAGGCACAGCAAAAATTCAATCGCAAAGGGTAAGGCATGGACGATCTGTTTACCCCGCTCCGAAAACTCAATTTTTTCCCGCGTCTGCAGGCGGATATCCGAAATCATGTTTCTCCGATCGCCGTGTTCGGATTGGGCGACTCTCAGAAGAGTCACCTGATCGCGACCTCGGCCTCCGGCAGGAGCATTCTTTTTGTCACCTCTTCCGACGCCAGAGCGGAGAGGGCGGCCTCGGAACTGGAAAGTCTGCTCGGCCGCCGCGTCGTGACTTTCGGCGCGGACAACGGCATTCTGTACCGGCGCGGCGCGTCTTCGACCGAAGAAGAAAGCGGCCGGATCGGCGTGCTGTCGGCTCTTCGCGCCGGAGAAGTCGATTGCGTCGCCTGCTCGGCTGAAGCGCTGATGCGCCCGTTGGTCCCCGCCGCATTGTTTGACGAGAATGCTTTGCTCGGTCTGACCGTAGGCGCCGCCTTATCTCAGGAAAGCCTGATCGCCTCGCTCGTCGCGCTCGGATACGAGCGTGAGGCGTCCGCCGAGGAGAGCGGACGCTTCGCCGTTCGCGGCGGCATGGTCGATTTGGTGACGCCGCAAATGCCCGACGCCGGCGTGAGGATCGAGTTTTTCGGTGATGAGATCGATTCCCTCCGCCGCTATGATCCGCAGACCCAGCGCAGTACGGGAAACCTGGAGACGCTGGATCTGTATCCGGCCCGGGAAATGCTCTATACGCCCGCCGCCGCGGAGCGGGCGCACGCGGCGATGAGCCGCGCGGTCACAGAGCTGTTCAAAAACTACACCGCCGACGACGCCGTGGAGAAAAAAGCGCGTTTTACCGCTGATTTAATGGCTCTGCGCGACGGTCGGCCCGAAAAATACGAGTTTCCTCTCCTGTGCCGCGACAGAGTGATTCTGACGGACTATTTCCGCGAGTCGCCTCTCGTTGTCATCGACGAGCCGAAGGCCGTTTCCGATCGGTCCGACAGCATGCGCGACGATTTTGCCGAATCCCTGCGCTCTATGCTGGAGCGGGCCGAGGCCCTGCCGGCCTTTGCGGACAATCTGCTGTCTCCGCAGGCTGTTTTTTCCGCGCTGGGACGCTGTGAAATGCTCCTGCTGCAGACGTTTTCGGGCGCCTTGCGCGGCTTTGACGAACCTGCCGCCGTCTACAATGTCGCCGCGCGGTCCGTGCAGTCGTTTTACGGCAATACCGCCTTGTTCTTCGACGAACTGCGCAGTCTGCTCGACACCGGTTCAACCGTGGCGCTGTGCCTTTCCACCGCGGCCAAGGCCGACCGAATGCGCGCGTCGCTGACGGAAAACGAGATCGATCCGGGGCGTGTCGGCGTGTTTGTCAACCGCCTTGAGCGCGGTTTCGTTTATGTCGACGCGGCTTTTACCGTCGTTACCGAGCAGGATATTTTCATCAAACAGCAATATGTCGGCCGCGGACGCCGGAGCGCCAGGAGCGGAATTCCGATCACGTCTTTTGCCGAGCTCAATATCGGGGACTATGTCGTGCACGACCTGCAGGGCGTCGGCATTTTCCGCGGCGTCGAGCAACTCGAGATCTCCGGCGTCAAGCGCGATTATGTGCGCGTCGATTACGCCGGCACGGATAAACTCTATATCCCCGCCGAGCACATGGACAGCATCCAGCGCTTTATCGGCGCGGGCGAAACGCCGCCCAGGATCAACAAACTCGGCGGCGGCGAATGGAACGCCACCAAGAATCGCGTGCGCAAGGCCGTCGAGGATATGACGGAGGAGCTGAGCGCGCTGTACGCCGCCCGCTCTCTGGAAAAGGGCTACGCTTTCAGTCCCGACACGATCTGGCAGCGCCAGTTCGAGGATGATTTTCCTTACCGGGAAACGCGCGATCAGCTCGAAAGCATCGCCGCCGTGAAAGCGGACATGGAGAGTCCCAAGCCGATGGATCGCCTGCTTTGCGGCGACGTGGGCTACGGGAAAACGGAGGTGGCGATCCGCGCCGCCTTTAAAGCCGCCATGGACGGCAAACAGGTCGCCTTCCTCGCGCCGACGACCATTCTGGCGCAGCAGCATTATATGACGCTCAAGGAGCGACTGGCCGATTATCCGGTCAAATGCGATGTCCTGAGCCGTTTCCGCAGTCCGACCGAAATCAAGCACGTGCTGGCGGCTCTGCGCGAGGGCAACGTCGACATCCTCGTGGGCACGCACCGATTACTGGGTAAAGACGTGGTCTTCAAGGATCTGGGCCTGCTCATCATCGACGAGGAACAGCGTTTCGGCGTGCGCCACAAGGAAAAAATCAAAGAGCTCAAGAAAAACATCGACGTCCTGACCATGACGGCTACTCCGATCCCGCGTACGCTGAATATGTCCCTGACCGGCATCCGCGATATGAGCCTGATCGCGGAGGCGCCGGAGGAGCGTTATCCGGTGCAGACCTATGTGCTCGATTATTCGGAATCGCTGGTGCGCGACGCCATCCTGCGCGAACTGCACCGCGGCGGACAGGTCTTCTATGTAGTCAATCGCGTACAGGGGATCGAAGCCGTGTATCATCGCCTTTCCGAACTGGTGCCCGAGGCGGACATCTGTGTGGCGCACGGACAAATGCCCGCTTCCGAACTCGAGCGCGTCGTCATGGATTTTTACAGCGGGAAGCACAACGTTCTGCTCAGCACCACCATTGTGGAAAACGGCATCGACGTACCCATGGCCAACACCCTGATCGTCTGTGACGCGGATAAATTCGGCCTCGCGCAGCTTTATCAGATGCGCGGCCGCGTCGGGCGCTTCAATCGGATCGCTTACGCCTATCTGACCGTCCGTCCCGAAAAAGCCGTGAGCGAGACGGCGCAGAAACGTCTGGCCGCCCTGCGGGATTTCACCGATCTGGGGGCCGGCTTTAAGATCGCGATGAAAGATCTGGAGATCCGCGGCGCAGGCAATATCATGGGCGCCGAACAGCATGGGCATATGGCGGCGGTCGGTTATGAAATGTACTGCCGCATCGTTTCCGAGGCCGTGGCCCGCCTCAAAGGAGAAGCCGCGCCGCCGGAGCGCCGGCCCGTCGAAACCACGGTGGAGTTGGATATCGACGCTTATATCCCCGAAGAGTACATCGGTTCCCAGGTCAAACGGATCGAAATGTATAAAAAATTCGCCGCCGTGGAGAGCGACGAGCATTATTCGGACGCTGTCGACGAGCTGATCGACCGCTTCGGCGAACCGCCGCGCTGCGTGATGAACCTGCTCGATGTGGCGTATTTGAAAAACCTTGCCGTCCGCGCAGGCATCGCTTCGGTGACTTTCAAGGCACCGCGCGATCTGGTCTGCGTTTTCGACAAGGCGTTCGTTCCGGAGGATATGCAGTTGTTCTTCGACGCGTTGGTGCGTCATACGGAGGATGGACTGGTCTTTTCTCCGCAGACGCCGCCGCGTCTGACCGTTCGCGGCCGCAAGGGCGACGCGGTGACCGATCTGGAGAAGCGTCTCATTGCTTTCCTCAAGGATTGTCGGCAATGAACATCTCGGCGCGCATTCTTTCCCGGGTCGCATAAAAAACGTTCATATCGATAAACGTTTCCTCGCCGATATATCCGGCGAGTTTTTCTTTGTCCGTATACTGCCAGATCGTCCAATCCCGTCCGTCCGCCAAAAGGGGTTTGAAGTATACGCTCCGGATCCAGATCGGACAATCCTTAAAATACCCGGCGATAAACAGGCGGTAGTTTTTCGTCGTCGTATAGATCGCCGGCGGTCTTCCGTAGGCGTCGCGCACCGCGGCGATGAAGTCTCCCAGCTCCCGCCGTACCGCTTCCGCGTCGGCCGAAGCGGACAGCTCCACGTCCACCATCGGGATCAGCACGCCGCTGCGTCGGTCGGTTGCTGCGAGGAAATGCTCGGCCTGCGCGCGGCCCGGCGAGTCGGCGCTGAAGAAGTGGTACGCGCCGACCATGAGCCTCGTTTCCAGTGCCGCCGCGAAATTGACCGCAAAGCGCTCGTCCGTATGTGTGGAGCCCTCCGTGGCCTTGATATAGGCAAAGTCGATCTCGTTTTCGGCCAGCACCGGCCAGTCGATATTCCCCTGATAATGGGACACGTCCACGCCCCGGCACGGATAGGCGGCGCGCGACGGAGATTGAAGCCGGATCACGCCGGACACGATCCCCCACACCAGGCCCAGGCTCAGCGCCAGGATCAGCAGGATGGACAGCGCTATGATGGTTTTGACGCGTTTACGCAACTTTTTTCCTCCCGTCGGGATTCTATGCCCGGGACGACTGAAAAAATACCGACGGCTGAAATCCTTCAGCCGCCGGCAGGGAAAAACGAATCATTTCGCTTCGGCGTAGGCGCGGATCTCCGACGCTCCTACGTACTTGTTGAATTTCTCTCCGTTGATATCGACGAGCGTGGGCGCCTGCATGACGCCGTACTGCTTGACGAGGGAGGGGTGTTCCTCGGCGTTGACCACCGCGTAGCGGACGCCGGCTTTATCCAGGAACGTCTTGGCCATCCGGCAGTTCGGGCAGGTGGGCGTCGTGAAAAGGATCTTCTCGGCGACCGGCGCGCTGGCGGCGGCGCGGGTCTCGTCGCTCTTCGGCGTTTCGGCGGCGGGAGCCTTTTTTTTCAGATGAGAATTCGGGATATCATACAGTTTGCGGTCGCGGTATTCCTGCGCCTTGCCGTCGTTCCAGTTTTGGACGGGACGATAATAGCCTGTGATGCGGCTGTAGACTTCGGTATCCGCGCCGCAATGCGGGCATTTGAAGGCTTCGCCCGTGATGTAGCCGTGAGTGCGGCAGATCGAGTAAGTGGGCGAAAGCGTATAATACGGCAGCTTGTAGTTTTCGGCGATCTTGCGCACCAGAGAAGCGGCGGCCTTCCAGTCGGGCAGTTTTTCGCCGAGGAAAGCGTGGAACACGGTACCGGAGGTGTACAGCGTCTGCAGCTCGTCCTGAATGTCTAGCGCGTCGAAAATATCCGACGTGAAACTGACCGGCAGATGCGAGCTGTTGGTGTAGTAGGGCGTTCCGCATTCGCCCGAGGCCGTGATGATGTCGGGGTAACGCTTGACGTCGTGCTTGGCCAGACGGTAAGCCGTCGATTCGGCCGGCGTGGCTTCGAGGTTATACAGATCGCCGTATTTTTCCTGATAGTCAGAAAGCCGTTCGCGCATATGATTCAGGACGTTCTTGGTGAACGCTTGCGCTTCGGCGTGCGTCAGATCCTTTCCGATCCATTTGGCGTTGAGACAGGCTTCGTTCATGCCGACCAGACCGATGGTGGAGAAATGGTTCTCAAATGTGCCCAGATAACGGCGCGTGTACGGATAGAGCCCTTCGTTGAGAAGCCGGGTGATGATGTCGCGTTTGACTTTGAGCGAACGCGCGGCGATATCCATCATTTTGTTCAAACGGGTGTAGAACTCGTTTTCATCCTTGGAAAGATAGGCGATACGAGGCATGTTGATCGTCACGACGCCGATCGAACCGGTGCTTTCGCCGCTGCCGAAGAACCCGCCGGATTTCTTGCGCAGCTCGCGCAGATCCAGACGCAGACGGCAGCACATACTGCGCACGTCGCTGGGCTCCATATCGCTGTTGATGTAGTTGGAAAAATACGGCGTTCCGTATTTGGAGGTCATTTCAAACAACAGCCGGTTGTTCTCGGTGTCGGACCAGTCGAAATCGCGGGTGATCGAATAGGTCGGGATCGGGTACTGGAAACCGCGGCCGTTGGCGTCGCCTTCGATCATGATCTCGATGAAGGCCTTGTTGACCATGTCCATTTCCTTCTGGCAGTCCTTATACTTGAAGGGCATCTCCTTGCCGCCGACGATGGCGTTGAGCTCGGCCAGATCGTGCGGGACCACCCAGTCGAGGGTGATGTTGGAGAAGGGCGCCTGCGTGCCCCAGCGACTCGGCGTGTTGACGCCGAAAATGAACGATTCGATGCATTTCTTCGTGTCCCGGTAAGACAGGTTGTCCGCCTTGACGAAGGGCGCCAGATAGGTGTCAAAAGACGAGAACGCCTGCGCGCCGGCCCACTCGTTCTGCATGATGCCGAGGAAATTGACCATCTGATTGCACAGCGTGGCCAGATGAGACGCCGGCGAAGAGGTGATCTTGCCCGGGATGCCGCCCAGACCTTCCTTGATAAGCTGGCGCAGAGACCAGCCGGCGCAGTAGCCGGTCAGCATGGAAAGATCGTGCAGGTGCAGATCCGCGTTGCGGTGTGCGTTGGCGATCTCCTCGTCGTAGATCTCGCTGAGCCAGTAGTTGGCCGTAATGGCGCCGCTGTTGGACAGGATCAGGCCGCCGACCGAATAGGTCACGGTGGAGTTCTCCTTGACGCGCCAGTCGGTGTTCTTGACGTAACTGTCCACCAGCTCCTTGTAGTCCAGGATCGTGGACTTCATATTGCGGATCTTTTCGCGCTGCTTGCGGTACAGGATATAGCATTTCGCCACGTCCGCGTAATCGGAGGCGATCAGCACAGCCTCGACGCTGTCCTGAATGTCTTCGACGGTGATCTTTCCGTCCTTGATCTTCGGCTCGAAATTGGCCGTGACCTTGAGAGCCAGCAGATCGATGACGTCGGGGTTGTATTGCTTGTTCTGCGCTTCAAAAGCCTTGGTGATGGCGGCGCTGATTTTAGAGATGTCGAAATCCACCACTTTGCCGTCGCGCTTGATAACCTGATACATAATGCTTCCTCCTGTCCGACTGCTTGTCGGTAGAAAAAAGTATAACACATCCCGAAGGACGTGTCAATACTAAAAGCACAATATATTGCGATTTTTTTAAAACTTAACAACTATATCTTGTTTTTTTCAGATTCCGCGCAGTTCGGTGTTCGGGACGAAAGGAAGCAGGATCTCGCGGTATTTGCTCATCTGTTCAGGCGTGCAGGCTTCCAGACCGGGACAGATGTTTCCTTCGCCGTCTTTGAACTGCTGCAGGTAGTAGGCGCGCGCGCCGGCGATGAGCCGGCCGATGTCAGACATGTCTTTCTCGGTATGAAATTGTTTGACCACCGTCGTCCGGAATTCATACGGGACTGCGCCGTTCATGAGCAGCGCGATGCTTTTTTCGATCGGCGCGGTATCCAGATCCGGCAGACCCACGGTCAGCCCGTATTTGGCTAAAGAGTTTTTGATATCCATAGCCACGTAGTCGACGAGTCCTTCGTCGAGGAGGGCGGCGAGTCGATCCGGAAACGATCCGTTGGTGTCGAGTTTGACGGCGTAGCCGAGGGAGCGGACGCGCCGCAAAAACTCAGGCAGTTCCCGCATCAGCAGCGGTTCGCCGCCTGTGACGGCCACGCCGTCGAGTACGCCGCGGCGCTTTTGCAGAAACGACATGATCTCTTCTTCGGAATAGGCCTCCTGCTCGGCGACGTCGACGACGAGCGCGGCGTTGTGACAGAAGGGACAGCGGAAATTACAGCCGCCGGTGAAAAGCGTGCAGGCCACGCGCCCCGGAAAATCAAGAAGCGTCAGTTTTTGCAGACCGTACAGATCCATGCGGGGACCCCCAATCTATGGTAATGTTTTTTATATTATACCATAGCCGACGGCGCCGGAAAACTATTTTTTCGTACGGGCGTTGGAAATGACGGCGAACAGATAGCCGAAAAGCAGCGCGGCCGTGATGCCGCCGGCGCCGGCCCGGATGCCGCCGGTAAAGGCGCCGAGCACGCCCTCGCTTTCGACCGCCGTCTGAACGCCCTTGGCCAGCGTATAGCCGAACCCTGTGAGCGGGACCGTCGCGCCCGCGCCGGCCAGTTTGACCAAAGGTTCGTACAGACCGGCCGCGCCCAGCGCCACGCCGAGCACGACGAAGAGCACCAGGATGCGCGCGCTGGTGATTTTGGTCAGGCTCAACAAAAGCTGGCCGATGACGCAGATCGCGCCGCCGATCAGAAAGGCGTACAGATAGATCATGAACTCACCTCGTTTTCGATCACCACGGCATGCGCGATACCGGGGATGCTTTCCCCCTGCTGAGCGCTCAGGACGCTGAGCAGCGCGCCCGTAGCCAGAAACAGCACCCGCCGCGCCGTTCCGCGGCGCATTTGTTCCAGGATATACCCGTTGAGCGTCACGGCCGAGCAGGCGCATCCGCTGCCGCCGCAATGCGCGTCCTGTTCCGTGTCGAAGATCCGTTCTCCGCAATCGAAATACCGGTCTCCCAGATCCAGTCCGCGAATCCGGCACTGCTCCCGCACGATCTCGGCGCCCAGCAGCCCCAGATCTCCGGTGACGATCAGATCATAATCGCAGGGCCGCCGTCCCGTATCGGCGAAATGCGTCATCAGCGTGTCGATGGCCGCCGGCGCCATGGCCGCGCCCATGTTGTTGCTGTCCGTGATCCCGTAGTCGCAGACGCTTCCTACTGTGACCGCCCGGATGAATTGTCGGGCCGGGTGAACGGTCGACAGCACGGTCGCGCCCGAGCCCGTGACCGTCCATTGCGCCGCGGGCGTGCGCTGATTGCCCAATTCGAGCGGCGCGCGGTATTGCCGTTCCGCGCTGGAAAAATGACTGGAAGTGACGCACAGCGCCGTATCGAATCCGTCGCTCTCCAGGATCAGCGCCGCGACCAAGAGAGATTCGGACATCGTCGAGCAGGCTCCGTACAGCCCCAGAAAGGGAAACGGATAATCCCGCGCGGTAAACGCGGCTGTGATGATCTGATTGAGCAGATCTCCGCCCAGCATCACGTCGACGGCTTCCGGAGTCAGTCCGCCTTTGCGCAGCGCCATGTCGCAGGCTCGTTTCATCATCGCCCCTTCCGCTTTTTCAAAACTCTCGCAGCCGCATTTGTCATCGGAGAGGATCTCGTCGAAAAACGACGCCAGCGGCCCGGATCCCTCCTTGGGGCCGACCACCGAAGCCCAGGAAATCAGTCCGATGTTCTTTGTCAGTTGAACGGTCCTTCGACCGAGACGTTTTTGACCCATGCTTTCCTCCTCAGATCAGAGCCGTCAGCAGACCGACGACGACCGAGGCGATGGTGCCGTACAGAATGACCGGTCCGGCCAGGATGAAGATCTTCGCGCCGACGCCCATGACGTAACCCTCGGTCTTGAATTCCATCGCCGGCGCCACGACGGAGTTGGCAAATCCCGTGATCGGCACGATCGAGCCGGCTCCGGCGAATTTTCCGATGCGGTCGTACACGCCCAGTCCCGTCAGGGCCGCGCCGAGGAAAACCAGCGTGATCGAGGTCAGCGTTCCCACCGTTTCGTTGTCGCCCACGCCCAACAGAGCCCACAGATCGTGGAGCCCCTGTCCGAGCAGACAGATCGTGCCGCCGACGGCAAAAGCCTTCAGGCAGTCGAGCAGCGTGTTGCTTTTCGGCGTGCGGTCGCTGACGTAGCGCTTATATTCGTCGTTGGTCATGATCCTTTTGTTTTCCATGAAGACACCTCCGCGTATCTGAGTATGGACCGAACGCGTCTGTTTTATGTGCCGGAGTCTCCGATTTCTTTACGGAGCCTCCGGAGCGTTTTTTTGATTCCTGACGGCGCGTTGCTCGTCGTAAAACCCGCATCGCGTTTCCCGTTCCTCGGCGTTGCGCTCTCCGAAAGAGGGAAAGACGGTTCCTCTTTTCGACATCGGGATCATCCTCCTTTGAGTATCAGAAAATTCATCAGCGTGCCGGCAAGCTTGCCGGCGGCGATAGCCAGCAGCAGCGGATGCAGCACGCTTCGCAGCCGCAGCCGAGTCAGACAGGTCGGCAGAACGGATACCACTTCTGTTAATGCAGATATGAGCATTCCTGCAAATGTGCCTGCTCCGAGCACGAAAAACACCTGTAAAAATGGCCCGGCATTGAAAGTCAAACCGGCAATATCCATAATGGAAGCAAACAGCGCGCCGGCCATGAGCGCCGCGCTCCCGACGTAGGGCAGTCGCGTTGTGCCGAAACGTTCGCTCACGCGGGAGGGCAATTTCAGGATCGAGAGCGCGCCGGCCGCCGCGCCGCCGACGACAGCGCCGCTTCCGAAAAGCAGGAGCAGAGCGATCATTCGTTTTTGCTCCTCAGATAGTCTTCCACGTCGCCGTCGTACTTTTCGCTCTCCACCGCCGCGGTGTCCGGATCCGGATCGCTGCGTTTTTTCGGAACGCCCAGAAACAGCAGCATTCCGAGCAGCAGTCCGACGCAGTATATCGCCGTTACCGCGCCGATGCTCAATGCGTCGCCTCCGGCGATGTTCAGCAGCCGGCTGAACGCCGCGTTCATGTCCACGTCAGCGTAAAAATTGATGATAGCCGTCCCCGCCGCGAAGAAAAGAACGAGAAAGGTCAGCGCCGCCTTCCCGAACAGGACCGCCGCTTTGTCATGCCGATACGGCTTACAGACCACGGAGTCGGTCTCGCTCAGGGAAACCAAGCGCGCGTCCGGCAGCGTCCGCAGGATATCGGCGGCTACGCGCAGCCCGCTGATCACGGTCACGCCTTGCTTCCGCAGGGGATAGCGGACGTTCTTCAGCGGCGCGACGTCCCCGTCGGGACTGGCCAACTTGCAGATTTCGGGAAGCGTTACCTGTTCGGCGGCGGTGTCCAGCGATTTTTTCAGCGCAAAAAACACCGTCATATCTGCACCGGACTCCCGCAAACGACGTAGCGCATCGCGACTGCGATGACGGCCAGCGCCGTCGCGGCCAGCAGAGTACACAGGATGAGAAAAAAAGTACGCAAAAAAAACACTCCTTTCCTTCATCAGTATCGTCAAAGGAGCGTTTTTTTATGAAACCGATTTTCGGATCTGCTGCAGGATTCTGCTTTCGATGCGCGAGACTTGAACCTGTGAAATCCCCAGCAGTCCGGCGATCTCCGTCTGCGTTTTATCCATAAAATAGTGCAGAAAAATGATCGTACGCGACCGCGGATCTAGACCGGAGAGCTGTTCCTTGAGCCAGATGCGCTCTTCCGTGCGCAGAGCGTCGCTTTTCGGATCGGGAATGGCATCGGCCAGCGTGCCGGACGAATCGTCGTCGTCGAATTGCCGCTTCTGCAGGGAAAGCACCGGAGCGTTGCTTTCGACGGCGAGAACCGTTTCTTCCCGGCTGAGACCCAGCGCCGCGGCGACGTCGTCGAGACGCGGCTCGCGGCCCAGTTCTGCTCGCAGCTTCGGCAGCGCCGCGGCCGCCGCCGCCGCGTTTTCCCGGATGGACCGGGAGATCTTGACCGTTCCGTCGTCGCGAAGGAATCGCTTGATCTCCCCGGCGATGAGCGGGACGGCATAAGTAGAGAATCGCACCTGATAGCTCGCGTCGTAATGCCGGATCGCCTTGATGAGACCGATACAGCCCAGTTGGAAAAGATCGTCCCGCTCACCGCGCCCGGTGAACCGTCCGACGATACAGCGCACCAGCGGCGCGTTTTGCTCGGTCAGCCGGCTCAGCGCCTCCCGGTCGCCGCTTTGCGCCCGCGCGATCAGCGCCAGCGTTTCTTCATGCGTCGGCTTGCTCATGGAGCGACGCCTTCGTCCCGCGGAGACAGACGCTTTGTCATCCGGACGACGGTACCTTCTTCGCGCGCGCTATGTACCTCCAGTTCGTCCATGAACGTTTGCATGACGGTAAAGCCCATGCCCGACCGCTCCAGTTCCGGCCGGGAGGTGTAGAACGGCTCCATAGCCAGGGCGATGTCCTCGATCCCGTGTCCGCGGTCCCGCACCGTGACCGTTACGGTTCGGTCCGAAAACTGGCAGGAGAGCTCCACCTGCTTGGCCGGATCCGAATCGTAGCCGTGCAGGATGGCGTTGGTGACGGCCTCTGAGACCGCCGTTTTGATGTCGGTGAGTTCTTCCACGGTGGGATTGAGCGGGGCGAGGAACGCGGCCGTCACCATCCGGCTCAGCGCTTCGTTTTCACCGCGGGCGTCAAAGATCAGCTTCATGTTGTTTTTCATATCCTCATCTCCTTTTCGTCCTCGATCCGTGGCATCAGACGGTAAATACCCGACATCAGCAGCATCCGGTCGATATTGGGCTTGACGCCGGAGAGATAAACGGGAATGCGCCGTTTGAACAGCTTTTTATAGCGCCCGAAAAGCACGCCGATGCCGCTGCTGTCCATGAAATCGAGCCCGCTCATGTCCACGCATACGGCGTCGTAATCGTTGCCCATGAGCGCGGCTTCCATTTCGCTTCGCACGCTGACGGCGTTATAGGCGTCCAGTTCGCCGCTGAGCGAGAGGATCAGTGTCGAACCCTTTTTTTTGAAACTGGTTGCCATTGGTTTGTTTTCCTTTCTGTTGGTCTGCCTGTTACGTATTCTCGCCGCGCGCGTTCGCTCCTCTGTCTGCTTTTGAGGCAAAAACGGAAGCTTTGTCGGATCGCGCCGTGCAAAAAAAACTTGACATAAGATTCTCTGTAGAGTATACTTGTATGCGTCACGCAAGCAGGGAGTCATCCACCATGCGGCTTATGCGCGGATCGTGCGGGCCTTTAGCTCAGTTGGTCAGAGCGGTCGGCTCATAACCGATTGGTCCGGGGTTCGAATCCCTGAAGGCCCACCATAATATAGCAATCAATCGTTTTTTCTCCTCATGTTGTCCGGATGCAGTTTTGTAATAATCTCATCGACGCAAGGCTGCATCCACCTTTCCAAATGAAAAAAAAGAGTTGCGCAGAATACGCGCAACTCTTAATTGTATGTCGCTCTTACTCAGAAAGCGTGACATGAAATGAATAAATGGTTTTAATTGACAAATGTTCGGCACGAAGAAAGCAAATCATCGATCTCGAACTGGTCGCCGTTGATAACAGGTTTGCAAATCTCATACAGTC
>JAHAZM010000061.1 GCA_018385275.1 Eubacteriales bacterium
GGACGTGTCGGCGTCCGCGCTGGGGATGGCGCGTTTTCACGCCCGCCTCAACGGTCTGGAGGAGCGCATGGATTTTATCTGCGCCGACGTGTTCGATCTTCTGCCGGCATTGTGCGAAAAACGCGAGCATTACGACATGGTCATCCTGGATCCCCCGGCGTTTACCAAAAGCCGCCGCACGGTTTCCGGCGCGGAACGGGGCTATAAGGAGATCAATTTCCGCGCGATGAAACTGCTGAAGCGGGGCGGGTATCTGGCGACTTGTTCGTGCTCGCATTTTATGGAAAACGAGCTTTTCGTACGGATGCTGAAGGAAGCTGCTCATGACGCCGGAGTAGAACTCAAACTCGCGGAGATGCGCCGACAGGCTCCGGATCACCCGGTCTTGCTCCACGTCCCCGAAACGGATTATCTGAAATTCTATATTTTTCAATTGGTTTAGAATCGATCACGGCATGAAACCGGATCATATGCCTGCTCATATGGTCCGGTTTCCTTTTTCTCCGGATTTTACGGCGTTTTTCTGCATATACTTCCAAAAGGGAGGTATTGATATGAAAATCAATTGGAAAAAACTCGTTCTCAGCTTACTCATTACCGTCGGCACCGGACTCCTTTCGTCATTTTTGACCCGCGGCAGCATGTCCGTTTACGAAAGCATCAACAGACCGTCGTTTTCACCGCCCGGGATTCTGTTCCCGATCGTATGGTCCATTCTGTTTATTTTGATGGGGATCGCGCTGTATCTGGTCTGGAATGCGGACAGCGACCGGAAAGCGCCGGCGCTTGCCGCGTTCGGCGTACAGCTCGTCCTGAACTTCATCTGGTCGCTGATCTTTTTCAACGCGCGTGATTTTACGCTGGCGTTCGTATGGATCCTGATCCTGCTGGCGGCGATCATCGTCAGCACGTTCCTGCAGTCCAAAGTCAGCAAAGCCTCGGCCTGGCTCATGGTCCCGTATATCCTGTGGGTGGCCTTCGCCTCGATCCTGACCGGCGCGATCCGAGCCATGAACTGACGTCTTGACCGGCGCATCCGACGGCGTTATAATAAGATGAAAACGCCGAAAAGGAGTGGGACGCATGATTTATCAGAAAGACTGGTTTATGCGTCAGATCGCCGTCGTGATCGAAGCGATCGGTCAGACTGTGTTCCGCAGAGAAAAGATCGAATATCCCGAACGGGCCGGCGAGCAGACCGCCGGGGATCTGCTGCACAGAAAACTGCTCGGTCTGCTGGAGGAGGGAAAGATCTGCGAGGCGGAGGACCTTCTTTTTGAAAAACTGGACGAGCGGGATCCGCAGATGCTGGAGGCGGCGGTGGATTTTTACCGGACGCTGAATCTGATGGACGACGAAGCGCTGGAACGGCAGGATTTTTCCCGCCGCGAGATCGCGGACGGTTTGGGCGAGGTGCTGGCGCGCTTTGAATTGCGGGAGTACGGCTTCGCCCTCGATACGATTCAGCTGGAATGGGAAAACGCGTCGGTCGATTGACCGAAAGCCTATAAAAAAACACCCGGTCAGGCGACCGGGTGCGTTTTTATTTTACGGACGAGATCGTCCGATGCAGTTCGTCAACGAAGAGCAGGGCCTTTTGACAGATGAATTCTTCAATATCCAGCGCAGGATCGAGCAGCAGCGGCATGAGGTCCATCCCCACGCAAAGAGCCTGCGCCGTATCGACGGCATGAGATTCGGCGAACGTGGCGTTGGCTACCCGGCGTCCGACCGACGCCCGGTCGTAGCGCTTCCCGCCGGCGATCTGCGACTCAAAGACCGCGACCAGCTTTTCTCCCAACTCCGCGGCCTTGCTCACGTCGAAACGCATCTTCAGTTCGTCGTTGAGCCAGTCCAGGTCGCGCCATCCCTCGCAGCCGCAGAAAGTCTCCGGCTTATACTTCAGCGCGCGCAGCGCCTGTACCGTTTTGACCGCCGTACCGACGTGAGTAGGATGCTTGTCGGCCAGATTATGGGTGAAAATATGCGCGGGCTTCGCGTCCTCGATGATTCGCGCGATCGCGTCGATCGCGGCCGCGTTGCCGGGCGCTTTGATCTGCGCGCTGGTGAAATCCAGGAAGACCTGCGCGTTGTAGCGGCCGATATCCGCGGCTTTTATTTGCTCGGCGCGGCGGATGCGGACCATTTCCTCGTCGGTCACGTCGGCAAAAGCGCCCGCGCGCGGACAGCCGGCTCCGTCGGTCGCGACGACGCCGGTAAAATACAGGTCGGCCTCGCCGCAGCACATGGCGATAGGAGGAAAAATATTGAGCTCCAGATCGTCTTCATGCGCGGCAATGGCTAAATGCGTGGTACGTTTCAGGGCGACGGCCGATTCCGTACCGTCCGGGATGTAGATGTACATAGCGATCTCCTCAGAGCGATTTGACGATACGATCCATTTCCGACAAAGCGTGCTCGATCCGGTCGGCGAACGTCAGCTGAGCCCGCGCGCGGATCAGGTTATGCTCGGGATAATGGATATGGAAATAGGTGTCTCCGGCCAGATAATCGGTCAGGAACCTGACGCCGGTTTCATAAGTCAGCAGGAACGCCGAAAAGGACAGAAGCTCCCGTTCCGAAGGCGTGATGCTCGCGCGGCAGCTATCGAGAAAACCGGAAACGAAATAGCGGAACAGATCGAGATCGAGCTGGATCTTTTCGAGCGCTTTTTCATCTTCTGCTGCGGTGTTGGCGCCGAAACGCAGCGCGTCGCCGACGTCGTAGAGCAGACTGCCCGGCATCACGGTATCCAGATCGATCACACAAACGGCTTTGTTGGTCTTGGGGTCGATCAGGATATTGTTGTATTTCGTATCGTTGTGCGTGACGCGCAAAGGCAGCTCCCCGCGGGCGAGCATCGTTGCGACCACGGCGGCTTTTTCGCGCCTTTTGTCGATCCAACCGATCAGGTCGCGCGCTTCGCGGACGCGGTTTTTGACGTCGGCGTCGACGGCACGGTCCAAAGCCTCGAGTCTGCGGGGCGTATTGTGAAAATCCGGGATGATCTCCGTCAGCTCGGAGGCCGGAAAATCGGACAGATCGTTCTGAAAAATGCCGAACGCACGTCCTGCGTTATAGAAATGCTCCGGTTTCTGTACTTTGTCGTAGCTGTAAGCGTCGCGGATGCAGATATACATCCGGTAAGCGCCGTCTTCGCATTCATAGAACAGCGCGCCGGACTTTGTCGGAATGATCGTGAGTGTTTCCCGGGTCGGGTCGCCGCCGCGAGCCCGGATCTTTTCGGACAGGTGCCGTGTGACGCGGTCGATGTTGCCCATCAGCGCCGTCGGATCAAAAATCGAGGTGTTGATGCGCTGCAGGATGTAGTCCTGTTTGTCACAGCGGATGAGATAAGTGTCGTTGATATGCCCGTTTCCGTAGGGCTGGATATCCTGTACGATTCCGGTAAAACGGAATTGCTCCAGGACTCTTCTCAGATTATCAGCGGTCATAGGATTCTCCAGTAATCTTAAAATTCACAGTTGCCCGGGCAGCGCGGGTAGGGGATGACGTCGCGGATGTTGTCCACGCCGGTGAGATAGATGATCAGGCGCTCGAAACCCATGCCGAAACCGGCGTGCGGGCAGCCGCCGTATTTCCGCAGATTGAGATACCAGTACATGTCTTCGTCGGAAATATGCAGCTCGCGCATCCGCGTCAGAAGCTTGTCATAGCTTTCCTCACGCTGGCTTCCGCCCATCAGCTCGCCCGCGGTGGGGACCAACAGGTCGACCGCCGCCGCGGTCTTGCCGTCCGGGTTCTGCTTCATATAGAACGCTTTGATATCCTTGGGCCAGTCATAAATGAAAACAGGCGACTTGCACAGGACGTCGGTCAGATATTTTTCGTGCTCTTTGGCCAGATCTTCTCCGTAAGCGGGTTTGAATTCAAAATCCACGCCCGATTCGATCAGCGCCTTGATCGCGTCGTGATGAGAAAGACGCACAACGTGTGAATTGACCAGCGCCGTCAATTTTTCGATCAGGCCGCTCTTGGTGAAACCGTCCAGGAATTTCAGTTCCTCCGGCGCGTGCTCCATGACGTAGGAGACGACGGATTTCAGGAAATCTTCTTCAATATCCATCAGTCCGTTCAGATCGCAGAACGCGATCTCCGGTTCGATCATCCAGAATTCCGCGGCGTGGGTCTTGGTATTGGAGTTTTCGGCGCGGAAGGTCGGCCCGAAGGTGTAGATCCGCTTGAACGCCATGGCGAAGGTCTCGCCCTCCAGCTGACCGGTCACGGCCAGAGAGGTCTGCTTGCCGAAGAAATCGCCGCTGTAGTCTTTCTCTGCTTTGCTCCGCGCAAGATCGAAAGTCGTGACCGTGAACGTGTTGCCCGCGCCTTCGGCGTCGTTAGCCGAAATCAGCGGCGTATGGACGTAAACGTATCCGCGGGACTGGAAATACTCGTGAATGGCCTGCGCCGCTACGCTGCGCACACGGAAGACGGCCTGGAACAGCCGTGTCCGCGGCCGCAGATAGGCGATCTCGCGCAGAAACTCGATCGAGTGTTTCTTAGGCTGCAGAGGATAATCCTCCGGGCAGTCGCCGATCAGCACGACGTCTTCGGCGTTCATCTCGATCCCGCCGTGATTGCCCGCGACCAGCGTGCCGGTCGCCTGAATGGCGCAGCCGGGGCGGAGAGTCTGGATGAAAGCAAAATCCTTGTTTTCTTCGGTATAGACGATCTGAAGACTGGCTAACGCGGTGCCGTCAAAAAAATCGATGAATCCGAAAGAACGCTGCTTGCGATGGTTCCGGATCCAACCCTGAACAGTAGCCCGGGAGCCGATCAACGCGTCAGCTTGGCGCAGAATGTCTTTTACGTCACAAACGTTCATGGAAGAGTCTCCTTTTTTGTTGGATTTTAATGCCGAATATCAGTTTAGCACAGGGTGGGGGGTGCGTCAACTTGAATATTTTAAAAATATATAACAAAAAAAGTACCTGACGGGTACTTTCTTTGCAAAAATGAAACGATTCACGAGAAGGGGTTGTAGTAGCTGTCAATAGCGCTCTGCGCGACCGGGGCGATCTCGGACAGATACTCCTGCGGTGTTTTGGCACCGAGCATCACGTCGTAGAAATTCAGATCCAGGCCGTTGTGGAGCATTTCCAAATTACGCGTGGGGATCACGTTGGTACGCTCGTAGACCCGATCCAGGAAATACCGGCTGCCTTCGTCGAAAATACGGTTTTCCGCTTCGAGCCAATAGCAGGCGGATTCATCTTCGGGGCTGGAGAACAGGCCGGTGCCGTACAGATAGAACAGATCCGCAACCTTGGCTTCGAATTCCTTGTCCTGATGATTATAAATGAAATTGCCGCGCGACATGGAGTCGTCGAGATAATACTCGGTCATATTGTTCGCCATGGGGATGCAGAGCACGCCGTACGGATCGGCCATCTCGGTGAACCAGGCCCAGGTGCGCTGGAAAACATCGACGTAGAAGCCGAGTTTCCCGTTTATAAAATCGTTGCTGCCCCCGCTGTAGGCGACGCCCGACGCGCTGTCATACAGAGAACGCGAACCGCCGGTTCGGATCAGCTCGGTGAAGAAATTGAGCGTGTCGATCACACCCTGGTTGAAAGTGAACACCAGCTTGCCGTTCTCGTCGTTTTTGAGCACGTTGGTGCCGGCCGAAACCATGAAAGCGGTGACCCAGTCGATGCCGAGCGCGTGACATCCGTAGATGTCCGGGAGATCGTCGTGGTTCAGATCCACTGTGATTTTATTGGCGGCTTCGGCAAACTTGCTCCAGTTCCATTCCTTTTTTTTCTGGGCGGCGTACAGCTCGTTTATATCGACGCCGCGGTTTTCCAGAAGCATTTTATTGGCGAACATACAATAGACGTAGTGGTATTTCCACAGCTCCTGGATTTTCGGCGTCAGTCCGTACTGAACGTCGTTGACGCGCCAGAGCGACTTGGTGCTCGGTTCCCAGCGCGCGTCGTCAAATTTGATCTTATCTTTGTAGGGCTCCAGGGACGAGAAGACGCCGGCATTGATCAGGGAGACGAACTGGTGACTCATGATGCTGCTGGCGATGTCCGCGATCGGAAGTCCGACCAGAGCCGAGGTATCCAGCTCAGGCTGTCCGGCGGGCGCCCATTTGATGGTGCAGTTGTAGCGCGATTGGATCTGATCGATCAGAGCGTAAGTACGGGCAAAATCTTCCCGCTGTTCATAGTGCGCGTGATATGATGCGATCGTAAAAGTCGCTCCGCCGAAATCATACGCGTCGTTTTCCGGCAGATCGAACGTATAATCATCCGGATTATATGCCTGCGCCGTCTTTGTCGGAGCCGCGGTGGGCGGGACCGTTACGGCGGGCTGGCAGCTGACGAGAAACAGCACAATCAACAAAACAGTTATGAAAATCAAGCATTTGTTTTTCAATTTCATTACCTGCCTTTCAATTCTAAGCATATCATAAGAAAGAAATAGGAAACGGATGAAATCGTTAAAATTCTGTTAAACATATTTTACCATAAACGTCGTTAAGAAAATAGGTTTTTTTCACCAAAAAACAGGAGAAAACTGAGTAAAAATAAAAGCGGCCCGTTTGATCGGGCCGCTTAGGCGTTGACGGGATTATTTTGAGAAATCGTAGTAGCTGTCGATCATGCTTTGCGAGAGAGGAGCGATCTCGGACAGATACTCCTGCGGCGTCTTCGTTCCGCTCAGCACGTCGATGATGTCGAACTGAAGACCGTTGGCGATCAGCTCGTTGTTGCGGGTGGCGACCACATTGGTGTGTTCAAAAACCCTGTCCAGCAGATACCGGCTGCCTTCGTCATAGATCCGGTTTTCCGCTTCAAGCCAGTAGCATTCGGCTTCGTCCTCCGGGCTGGAATAGAGGCAGGTGCCGAACAGATAGAACAGATCGGCAACGTCGGACTCGAATTCTTTGTCGGAGTGATAGTAGATCGTGATGCCGTCATAGATAGTGTCGTTGAAATAATACTCGGATTGACCGTCGGCCAGCGGAATACAGAGCACGCCGTACGGATCGGACATTGAATGAGCGAAAATCGCCCACGTTCTCTGAAAGACTTCAACGTGGAATCCGAGCGTGCCGCTCATGAAATCGGAGGTAGGATCGGAATACATGATGCCGTTCGGATCAAGCACGAATCGCGAAGCGCCGCTCCTGACCAGATTAGCCAGGAAGGTCAGCGTGTCGAGCACGCCCTGGTCGTACGTAAAGTACATTTTACCGCCTTCGTCGGTTTTGATGATGTTGGTTCCGGCGGAAACCAGGAACGAAGTGATCCATTCGTTGCCGGCGGCCTGACAGCCGTAGACGTCCGGGATATCGTCATGGTTCAGATCGGCCGTGATTTTTTGAGCGGTCTCGGCAAATTTCGCCCATGTCCATTCTTTACGCGCCTGAGCGGCGTATAATTCGTTGATGTCAATGTTACGCGCCTCGAACACGGCCTTGTTGGCATACATGGCGTCTATCGAGGCATATTTATGCAGCTCCTGGATCTTGCGCGTCAGGCCCCACTGAACGCCGTTGATGTTCCACAGATAATTCATACTCGTTTCCCAGCGCGGATCGTTGAATTTGATCTTATCTTCATATTTATTGAGATCGGAAAAGATGCCGGCGCTGGCCATCGGTACGATCTGGTGACACATGATGTTGTTGCCGATGTCTGCGATGGGGTTTCCGACGAGGGCGGACGCGTCGATTTCTGCCTGACGGGACGGATAGACCCAAGCGATCGTGCAGTTATAGCGCGATTGGATCTCGTCGACAAGCGCGTAGGTGCGGGCAAAGTCTTCCCGTTGCTCGTACATGGCGTGATAAGAAGAAATCACAAACTTTTTCCCGCCGAAATCATAAGCACCCGCTTCCGGCAGATCGAACGTATAATCATCCGGATTATATGCCTGCGCCGTCTTCGTCGGAGCCGCGGTTGGTGTCGGCGTGGTCGCGGCGGGCTGGCAGCTGACGAGAAAAAGCATGGAAAGAAGCAATGAAACCAGCAGAATGATCCTTTTTTTCATGAGGATTCTTCTCCTTTTTATTCTTTATGGCGTGATTGCCGTATCTATATTTATTTTATCAAGAGGATCTTCTGTTTTCAATAGAAAATCTATCGTTATAATAGAAATTTTGTCTTTTTCGATCACGCCGCTGCGCATCCTGCCGGTTTTTTTGATGCGAAAAAGCCCGGCCTCGCGTCGGACCGGGCTGTTTGCTTTAAAAGAAAGAATCAGGAGAAGTTGTAGTAATTGTCGATCATGCTTTGTGCGACCGGAGCGATCTCGGACAGATACTCCTGCGGCGTCTTCGTGCCGCTGAGGACGTCGATGATGTTGAAATTAAGGCCGTTGCCGATCAACTCATAGTTGCGGGTGGGGATCACGTTGGTGCGCTCAAAAACTCTGTCCAGGAAATACCGGCTGCCTTCATCGTAGATCCGGTTTTCCGCTTCGAGCCAGTAACACTCCGTTTCGTCCTCGGGGCTGGCATACAGGCAAGTGCCGAATAAATAGAAGAGGTCGGCGACGTCGGATTCAAAATCCTTATCGGCGTGATTATAGATCACGTTGCCGTGATACATCAGGTCGTTGAGATAATATTCGGTTTGACCGTCGGCCAGCGGGATGCAGAGCACGCCGTACGGATCGGCCATCGAACTGGCGAAATAATACCAAGTGCGTTGGAAGATCTCGACGTGGAAACCCAGCGATCCGTTCATGAAATCAGTCACGGCGTCGCCGTAATAGGTGCCGTTTATGTCGACCATGTTGCGGGAAGCGCCGCTCTTGACCAGATTGGCGAAGAACGTCAGCGTGTCAAGCACGCCCTGGTCGTACGTAAAGTACATCTTGCCGTTTTCGTCGGTTTTGATGACGTTGGTGCCGGCCGAAACAAAGAACGAAGTCGTCCAGTCGGTGCCGGAGGCCTGGCAGCCGTAAATATCGGGGATGTCGTCGTGGTTCAGGTCGGCCGTGATCTTCTGAGCGGCCTCGGCAAACTTGGCCCAGGTCCATTCTTTGTTTTCCTGAGCGGCGTACAGCTCGTCAATATCGACGCCGCGGATCTTAAGCAGCGTCTTGTTGGCAAACAGCGCGTCGACGGAGGAGTATTTGAACAATTCCTGGATCTTGCGGGACATGCCCCACTGAGATCCGTTGATGTTCCACAGGTAATTCATGCCGGTTTCCCAGCGGGCGTCGTTGAATTTGATTTTGTCTTCATATTTGTCGAGAGAGGTAAAGATGCCGGCGCTGGCCATCGGGACGATCTGGTGGCACATGATGCCGTTGCCGATATCCGCGATGGGGAGGCCGACGAGGGCCGACGCGTCGATCTCGGCCTGCCGGGTCGGATAGATCCATTCGATTGTACAGTTATAGCGCGACTGGATCTCGTCGACGAGAGCGTACGTGCGGGCAAAGTCTTCTCTCTGCTCATATACGGCGTGATAAGAGGAAATTACGAAATTCTTCCCGCCGAAATCGTACGCGCCCGCTTCCGGCAGATCGAACGTATACGAGCTCGGGATAATGACGCTGCCCGTTTTGGTCGGCGCGGCGGTAGGCGGTGCGGCGGTGGGATCGGCCGGCTGGCAGCTCGCCAGGAACAGGGCCGCCATCAGAACCGCGATTAAGATCAGACGTTTATTCTTCATAGGACACCTCCACTGATAGTGTTACCATGCCAAATATCATGAGAAGTAATAGGAAATTCGTTTCAAAGAATTGGCCATTCGTTTCATTGTTGAATGACTCGCTTCTGAATAAAAAATCTCTATAAAAAGAGCGCGCGTGACGCGGAGCGCCGGGAAACCGGTGTTTTTTATTCTTAGTTGGAAAACGAGCAGGTCGATATGACCTGCTCGTTAAAACATGAGAACAAATTATTTCGTAAAGTCGTAGTAGCTGTCGATCATACTCTGCACGACCGGAGCGATCTCAGACAGATACTCCTGCGGGGTCTTCGTGCCGCTGAGAACGTCGATGATGTTGAACTGGAAACCGTTGTGCGACAATTCCTGGTTGCGGGTGGGGATCACGTTGGTGCGCTCGAAAACTCTGTCCAGGAAATACCGGCTGCCTTCGTCGTAGATCCGGTTTTCCGCTTCGAGCCAGTAGCACTCGGCCTCATCCTCGGGGCTGGCGTACAGGCAGGTGGCGTACAGATAATACAGGTCGGCCACGGCGGATTCAAACTCTTTGTCCGAGTGGTTGTAGATCACGTTGCCGCGATACATCGAGTCGTTGAGATAGTACTCGGTCTGACCGTCGGCCAGCGGGATGCAGAATACGCCGTACGGATCAGCCATTCCGGAAGCGAAATAAGCCCATGTTCTCTGGAAGATCTCGACGTGGAAACCGAGCGATCCGTTCATGAAATCGGCCGCGGCGTCGCCGTAATAGGTTCCGTTCGCGTCGACCATGTTGCGGGAGGCGCCGCTCCTGACCATGTTGGCGAAGAACGTCAGCGTGTCGAGCACGCCCTGGTCATACGAGAAATACATCTTACCGTTTTCATCGGTCTTGATGACGTTGGTGCCGGCCGAAACAAAGAACGAAGTGGTCCAGTTATAATCGGAAGCCTGGCAGCCGTAAATATCGGGGATGTCGTCGTGGTTCAGGTCGGCCGTGACCTTCTGAGCGGCTTCGGCGAACTTGGACCAGGTCCATTCCTTATTCTCCTGAGCGGCGTACAGCTCGTCAATATCGACGCCGCGGATCTTAAGCAGGGTCTTGTTGGCAAACAGCGCGTCAACATAATGGTATTTCCACAGCTCCTGGATCTTGGGAGTGAGACCGTACTGAGTGCCGTTGATGTTCCACTGCGCCTTGGTGCTCGGTTCCCAACGCGCGTCGTCATATTTGATCTTATCTTTATAAGTATCGAGCGGAACGAAGATGCCGGCGCTGGCCATCGGGACGATCTGATGGCACATGATGCCGCTGCCGATGTCTGCGATGGGCGCTCCGACGAGGGCCGACGCGTCGATCTCGGCCTGACGGGTCGGATAGACCCATTCGATCGTGCAGTTGTAGCGCGATTGGATTTCATCAATCAGGGCGTACGTGCGGGCAAAGTCTTCTCTTTGCTCAAATACGGCGTGATAAGAAGAAATCACGAAATTCTTCCCGCCGAAGTCGTACGCGCCCGCTTCCGGCAGATCAAACGTATACGAGCTCGGATTGATGATGCTTCCCGTTTTGGTCGGCGCGGCGGTAGGCGGTGCGGCGGTGGGATTCGTCGGCTGGCAGCTTGCCAGCAGGAAGACGGCTACCAGGATCGCGCTGATAAGAAAGAGCGATTTTTTTGTTAACATTTTCTTCACCTCTATACTGGATTATATAAAAAACAAATTATAAAGTCAATAGCCAATGTCGCTTTTTCAAAAGAGATTAGAAAATGATAAACACCCGTGAATTTTGTACAACACTGACCGAAAAACAGGGGTGCGCTGCGGTGAAGACAGGATATTTAAGTTGACAAAAACCGATCTTTATGAAATAATATCAAAGGTTAGAGCGATCTCCGACAGGGCGATCGGAACGGATGCGAGAGTTTTTTCAGCAGAGGATGACCTTGTCGGCGACAAGGTCTTTTTTTGGAGGATGCGGCATGACGGCGGCTTACAAAAACGCGAGAGTCTACAGAGACGGAAAGTTTGTTGCCGGCGATATTGTCATTCGAAACGGGAGACCTGATTTTTCGACTGATTTGTCCGGCTCCCGTGCCGGAATCGAAAACTGTATCGTGATACCCGGTCTGGCAGATGTACACGTACATTTGCGGGAACCGGGTTTTTTTTATAAAGAATCGATCCGTACCGGCACGCTGGCGGCGGCGCACGGCGGTTTCACGGCCGTGTGCGCGATGCCGAATCTTTCGCCTGTGCCGGACGGCGTCGATCATTTGGAGGAAGAGAGAAGAATCATCCGTTCGGACGCGGTCGTCCGTGTGTTCCCGTACGGAGCCGTTACCGTCGGCGAACAAGGAGAAGCCCTCTCGGACATGGCGGGGATGGCGCCGTACGTCTGCGGCTTTTCCGACGACGGCCGCGGCGTTCAGAGTGAAAAACGGATGAGAGAGGCTATGACGGAAGCGGCGCGTCTGGGGAAGGTGCTGGCCGCGCACTGCGAAGTCAACGATCTGCTCCGCGGCGGGTATATCCATGACGGAGAATACGCGCGCCGCCACGGACACCGGGGTATTTGCAGCGCAAGCGAATACGAGCAGGTCGATCGAGATCTCCGCCTGGCCAAACAGACCGGCTGCGCTTATCACGTATGTCATGTTTCCACCGCCGAAAGCGTGGCACTGATCCGCCGCGCCAAAGCGGACGGCGTGAACGTCACCTGCGAGACCGCGCCGCATTATCTGATCCTGACGGAGGACGATCTGCAGGAGGACGGCCGCTTCAAAATGAATCCGCCCCTGCGTACGCGCTTTGACAGAGAAGCGCTGATCGAGGGACTTCTGGACGGAACGATCGATATGATCGCCACCGATCACGCGCCGCACGGCGCCGAGGAAAAGAGCCGCGGTCTGGCCGGCAGCCCGATGGGCGTCGTGGGTCTGGAATGCGCGTTTGCGCTGATGTATACGGAGTTTGTTCAGCCGGGGATTCTGTCGTTGGAGAAACTGATCGAGCTGATGGCGGTCAATCCGAAAAAACGCTTCGGGATCGATACGGAAGAGGACTTTACGGTCTTTGAGCTTGCCGAACCGTTTACCGTCGATCCGGAGACGTTCCTCTCGAAAGGCAGAGCGACGCCGTTTGCCGGCAGAAAGGTCTATGGCAAATGTCTGCTGACGGTTTGTCGGGGAACGGAAGCTTATTCTGCAGGAAGAGGCTGAAAAAGTAAGAACAGTTTCATAAAAGGAGAAAGAATATGCCGAAAAGAACAGATCTGAAAAAAATCATGATTATCGGATCGGGCCCCATCGTGATCGGGCAGGCCGCCGAGTTTGATTACGCCGGAACGCAGGCTTGTCTGGCTTTGAAGGAAGAGGGGTATGAGGTGCTGCTTTGCAACTCCAACCCGGCTACGATTATGACGGACACCTCGATCGCGGACAAAGTCTACATGGAGCCTTTGACGCTGGAGTATATCGCCAAGATCCTGCGCTATGAGCGTCCGAACGCCATTATTCCCGGCATCGGCGGACAGACCGGTCTGAATATGGCGATGCAGCTTGAGAAAAAAGGCATCCTTCGCGAGTGCCAGGTCGAATTGCTCGGCACCACCGCCGACAGCATCGAAGAAGCGGAGGATCGCGAAAAATTCAAGGAACTTTGCCAACGGATCGGGGAACCCGTTATTCCTTCCGAAATCACCTATGACGTGGAAGAAGCGAAAAAAGCCGCTCTCGACATCGGTTATCCGGTCGTCCTGCGGCCCGCGTTCACGCTCGGCGGTACGGGCGGCGGGTTTGCCGACAACGAGGAAGAGCTCGTTTCCATCGCCGTCAACGCCTTCAAACTCTCTCCCGTTCATCAGGTGCTGGTCGAAAAGAGCGTCAAGGGGTATAAGGAGATCGAGTTCGAGATGATGCGCGACGCGGCCGATCACGTCATCACGATCTGCGGGATGGAAAACGTCGATCCGGTCGGCGTGCATACCGGGGACTCCATCGTCGTCGCGCCGATCATGACGCTCAGCGACGCGGATCTGAAAATGCTCAACGACAGCGCCGTCAAGCTGATCCGCGCTCTGAAGATCAACGGCGGCTGCAACGTGCAGTTCGCGCTCGATCCGTTCTCGAGCCGCTATTATCTCATTGAAGTCAATCCGCGCGTTTCCCGTTCGTCGGCGCTGGCCTCCAAAGCCAGCGGATATCCGATCGCCAAGGTCACGGCCAAGATCGCGGTGGGCATGACGCTTGACGAGATCGCGCTGGCCAATACCAACGCCGCTGCCGCGCCGTCGCTCGATTACGTCGTCGCGAAGTTTCCGCGTTTTCCCTTTGATAAATTTACCGCCGCCTCCAACAAGCTCGGCACCCAGATGAAAGCGACCGGCGAGGTCATGAGTATCGGCTCCAATCTCGAGGAGTGCATGCTCAAAGCCGTCCGCAGTCTGGAAATCGGCGCGGATCATTTTTACCTGAAAAAATTCGACGGCATGTCGAAAGAAGAGCTTCTCGATTACATCAGGGATTTCCGCCACGATCTGATTTTTGCCGTGGCGCAGTTGCTGCGTCTCGGTGCGACGGTCGACGAACTGTATCCGATCACGATGATCACGCCGTATTTTCTTGAATCCGTTCGCCGTATCGTCGAGTATGAAACCGTTCTCTCCGGCCGTCCCGGCGATCTGACCGTACTCAGAAAAGCCAAGGAGATGGGCTTTGCCGACTCCTATATCGCAAAAAAATGGCATATGCCGGAAACGGAGGTTTTCGCTCTGCGCCGGGACAACGGGATCATGCCGGTTTACCGCATGGCCGACACGCTGCATACCGGAGCCTATATCCCGTATTTTTACTCTTCCTATACCGGCGAAAACCGCAGCGTCGTTACGACGAAGAAGAAAATCGTCGTGCTCGGCGCCGGTCCCATCCGTATCGGGCAGGGCGTGGAATTCGATTATTCGACCGTTCACGCGGTTTGGACGATCCGCCGCTCCGGCTACGAAGCCATCATCATCAACAATAACCCTGAAACGGTCTCCACGGACTACACGACGGCCGATAAGCTGTACTTTGAACCTTTGACGCCGGAAGACGTCATGAACATCATCGAGCTGGAGAAACCCGAGGGCGTTATCGCCACGCTGGGCGGGCAGACCGCCGTCAATCTGGCCAAACCTCTGGCACGCCGCGGCGTCCGCATCATCGGCACGGACTGCGACGCCATCGACAGAGCCGAAGACCGCGATCTGTTTGAAAAACTCCTCAGCGAGTTGGACATTCCTCAGCCTGACGGCCGCGCCGTCACCAATATCGCCGACGGCGTGAAAGCCGCGGCCGAGATCGGATACCCGGTCCTGGTCCGTCCTTCCTTCGTGCTGGGCGGACGGGCCATGCAGATCGTGGCCAACGAGGCCCAACTTCGCCGCTATCTGAAAAATGCCGTCGAGATCGACGAGGATAAGCCCGTTCTGGTCGACCGGTATATCGAGGGTAAGGAAGTAGAGGTCGACGCCATCTGCGACGGCCGCGACGTCTTCATTCCCGGTATCATGGAACTGGTGGAGCGCACGGGGATCCATTCGGGCGACTCCATCAGCGTTTATCCGTCCTTCAGTATCAGCAACAAAGTCAAGGGCACCATCTGCCGCTATGCTAAAAAGCTCGGCGTCGCCATCGGCATCGTCGGCCTGTACAATATCCAGTTCATCGTGGATAAGGACGAGAACGTCTATATCATCGAGGTCAATCCCCGTTCCTCGCGCACGGTGCCGTTCCTGTCCAAATCCACCGGCTACAGCCTGGCCGACATCGCTACCAAGGTCATGCTGGGCGACTCGCTCAAGGAGCTGGGCTACTTCGATCTGTATCCGGAGGAAAAGAAACGCTGGTACGTCAAAGCTCCCGTCTTCTCTTTCAACAAGATCAAGGGTCTCGACGCGTATCTGTCGCCGGAAATGAAATCCACCGGCGAAGCCATCGGTTACGACAACAAGCTCAACCGTGCGCTGTACAAAGCGCTTCAGGCCTCCGGCATGAAGATCCAGAACTATGGCACGGTCCTCGTTACGGTCGCGGAGCGGGACAAAGAAGCGGCTCTGCCGCTCATCGAACGCTTCTACAACCTCGGTTTCAATATCGAGGCGACGAAAGGAACGGCGGATTTCCTCAAGCGCCACGGCATCCGCACCCGCATCCTGAAAAAGGTCAGCGAGGGCAGCGACGAGATCCCGGCGGCGCTTCGTCAGGGTCATATCGCTTATGTCATCAATACGAGCGACGTGGCCGCCGACGGTCAGAACACCGACGGCTATCGGATCCGCACGATCTCGACCGAAAACAATATCACCATGTTCACCGCGCTGGATACCGTGGCGGTGCTGCTTGACGTGCTGGAGGAAACCACGCTCTGCGTTTCCACCATTGACGCCTGAGGTGCGGCTATGAAACAGATCGTCGCCGTCGTTGAAAAAAACCGATTGCTGGCGCGTGACACGTATGAAATGACGCTTTCGGGCGACTTCTGCGCCGTCACGACGCCCGGCCAGTTCGTTGACGTTAAACTGGACGGATATTTCCTGCGCCGCCCCATTTCCGTCTGCGATTGCCGGGACGGCCGTCTTGTGCTGATCTATAAAGTCGTCGGCTCCGGCACGGAGACCATGTCCCGGATGAACACGGGCGAAAAACTGGACTTGCTGACCGGACTCGGGAACGGCTTTGATACGGCTCCGAGCGGAAACGAGCCGCTCCTGATCGGCGGCGGCGCCGGCGTTCCGCCGCTGTACTGGTTGGCCCGCAGACTGACAGAGGAGGGGAAGAACCCGCGCGTCATCCTCGGTTTCCGCACGTCGGACGATGTGTTTTACGAGAAAGAATTCCGCGCTCTCGCTGTACCGGTTACGGTCGCGACCGAGAACGGCAGTTATGGGGTGAAGGGCTTCGTTACCGACGCGATGACCGCCGTTTCCTACAGTTATTATTACGCCTGCGGTCCCATGCCCATGTTCCGCGCAGTTCACGACACAGCCCGGACGGAAGGTCAGATGAGCTTTGAAGAACGGATGGGCTGCGGCTTCGGCGCCTGCATGGGCTGCAGCTGCCGCACGCTGACCGGAAGCAAAAGACTATGCAAAGACGGCCCCGTCTTATTGAGTAAGGAGGTCCTATGGCAGACACAAGAGTGAGCCTCAGCGGCTGGACGCTGGACAACCCCGTCATTCCCGCCAGCGGGACCTTCGGCTACGGGCTGGAATTTGCCGAGTTGTACGACATCGATTGCCTCGGGACCTTTTCGTTCAAAGGCACGACGCTCGAGCCGCGCTTCGGCAACCCGACGCCGCGCATCGCCGAATGTCCGGCCGGCATGCTCAATTCCGTCGGACTGCAGAACCCGGGCGTGGAAAGCGTGATTGCCGAAACGCTGCCCGCCCTGAAAAAAGTCTTTCATAAAAAAGTCATCGCCAATGTCAGCGGCTTTTCGGTCGACGAGTACGCCGCCGTATGCGCGCGCCTCGACCGGGAAGAGCAGGTGGGCCTGCTGGAAGTCAACGTCAGTTGCCCCAACGTTCGTCACGGCGGCATGAGCTTCGGTACGACGCCGGAGGCGGCCGCGGAAGTGACGCGCGCCGTCAAAGCCGTCACCCGCAAGCCCGTTTATATCAAACTGAGCCCCAACGTCACGGATATTGTTGCTGTCGCCGTCGCTTGTGAGAAAGCCGGCGCCGACGGATTGAGCCTTATCAATACGTTGCTCGGCATGCGGATCGATCTGCGCCGCCGCCGTCCCGTGATCGCCAATACGATGGGCGGCCTGTCCGGCCGCGCGATCTTCCCCGTGGCGCTGAGGATGGTTTATCAGGTCTACGAAGCGGTCGATCTGCCCGTTATGGGTATGGGCGGCGTCGCCTCGGCGGAGGACGTGCTGGAAATGATGCTGGCCGGCGCGACGGCGGTGCAAATCGGCGCGGCCAACCTGACCGATCCGTACGTCTGCCGCGACGTTGTCCGGGACCTGCCGGCGGTGATGGAAAAATACGGCGTTACGAATCTGACCGATATGATAGGAGGCGCGCATCATGGCCAAAGACGTCATCATAGCCTGTGATTTTGACTCGGCGGAAAAAACGCTGCGCTTTCTCGACCGTTTCACGGAAACAAAGCCGTTCGTTAAAATCGGAATGGAACTGTTTTACGCGGAAGGTCCGGAAATCGTCAGAGAGCTGAAACGCCGCGGTCACAAGGTATTTCTCGATCTCAAACTGCACGACATTCCGCATACGGTCGAGCAGGCCATGCGCGTCCTGTCCCGACTCGACGCGGACATGGTCAACGTCCATGCCGCCGGCACCGCCGCCATGATGGAGGCGGCTCTGCGCGGGCTTGCGCGGCCCGACGGCACGAGACCGCTGCTTATCGCCGTTACGCAGCTGACGTCGACGAGCGAAGAGCGGATGCGCCGCGAACTGTATATCGACCGTCCGATCACGGAGGTCGTCGGCGGTTACGCGCGGAACGCCCGCGCCGCCGGGCTCGACGGCGTGGTCTGTTCGCCGCTGGAGGCGCCTTACGTCCATCGGATCTGCGGAGAAAAGTTCCTGACCGTCACGCCGGGCGTTCGCTTTGCCGACGACGGCGCGCACGACCAGGTCCGCGTGACCACGCCGGCGCGCGCCGGAGCGCTCGGCTCCGATTATATCGTGGTGGGTCGCTCGATCACGGCCGCGGCCGATCCGGTCGAAGCCTACCGGCGGTGCCTGCGTGATTTTACGGAAGGAGAAAAAATCGATCATGAGTGAGTACAAAGAACGGATTGCCCGGGATCTGCTGAAGATCCGCGCGGTGTTCTTTCGACCCGACGAGCCTTTCATCTGGGCCAGCGGCATCAAAAGTCCCGTTTATTGCGATAATCGGCTGACGTTGACGGCGCCGGAGGTGCGCGCGGATGTAGAAAACGGCCTTGCCGGATTGATCCGGACGCATTTTCCGACGGCGGAAGTATTGATGGGGACGGCGACGGCAGGGATCGCGCACGCGGCCATTACCGCGCATATTCTCGGTCTGCCCATGGGATACGTCCGTTCGGGCTCCAAAGACCACGGCCGCCGCAATCAGATCGAGGGACGGCTGGAACCGGGACAGCGCGTCGTCGTGGTGGAAGACCTGATTTCCACCGGCGGCAGCGTACTCGACTGCGTCGCGGTGCTCCGCGGCGCGGGCGCGGAAGTGCTGGGCGTGGTCAGCATCTTTACTTACGGGATGGAAAAGGGGCGCGCGAGACTTGCCGAGAGCGGCGTCGTTTGTCACAGTCTGACGGATTTCGATACCGTGGCGCGTATCGCGGCTGAGGAGCGTTATATCCGCCCGGAGGACGTAGCGCGGTTGCTGGCTTTCAGAAAGGATCCCGCAGACGAAAGCTGGATCGGAGGGAAAAAATGAGAAGTCTGATCGATATTCTGGATCTGTCCACGGAGGAGATCGACGAACTGATCGACGTGGCGGACGACATCATGGCTCAACCGGAGAAATATCAAGATGCCTGCCGTCACAAGATCCTGGCGACCTTGTTTTTCGAGCCGTCGACGCGCACGAGACTGAGCTTTGAATCGGCCATGCTCTCGCTGGGCGGCAGCGTGCTCGGGTTTTCGGAAGCCGCCTCGTCTTCCGCGTCGAAAGGAGAGAGCGTAGCCGACACGGTTTCCGTCGTCAGCGGGTACGTCGACGTCATCGCCATGCGGCACCCGAAAGAGGGCGCGCCGCTGGTCGCTTCCATGCATTCGCTGGTTCCCATCATCAACGCCGGCGACGGCGGTCATTATCATCCGACCCAGACGCTGACGGACCTGCTGACGATCCGGCACGAAAAGGGCCGTTTTGACGGACTGACCATCGGACTGTGCGGCGATCTGAAATTCGGCCGCACCGTGCATTCGCTCATTGAAGCGATGTCCCGCTATCCGGGAGTAAAATTCGTCCTGATCTCGCCGGAAGAACTGAAACTCCCGAGTTTTGTGAAAAAAGAGTTTATCAAGGACAAGAATATCCCGTATGAGCAGAGCACGTCGCTGGAAGCCGTGATCGGCAAACTGGATATCCTCTACATGACCCGCGTTCAGAAAGAGCGCTTCTTCAACGAGGAGGAATACCTTCGCCTCAAGGACAGTTATATCCTCACCAAGGAAAAAATGAAGCTGGCCCGGGAGGACATGATCGTCATGCATCCGCTGCCACGCGTCAACGAGATCTCGACGTCCCTGGACGACGATCCGAGAGCGTGTTATTTCCGACAGGCGCATTACGGACGCTATATCCGCATGGCGCTCATCATGAAACTGCTGAACATACGGGTTTGAGGGGAGGAAACGAACGTGACAGTTGACGCAATCAAAAACGGTATCGTGATCGACCATATCGAAGCGGGGAAGTCCGCCGAATTATACAAAATGCTCGGACTGGACAAACTGGATTGCCCGGTTGCCGTCATTCAGAACGTGCCGAGCAACAAGATCGGGAAAAAAGACATCATCAAGATCGACGCCAATATCGAGATCGATCTCGACGTCATCGGCTATATCAGTCCCAACGTAACGGTCAATATCATTGAAAACGAGCGGTGTGTCGAAAAACGCCATATCGAACTGCCGGAAAGACTGACGAACATCATCCGCTGCCGCAACCCGCGCTGCATCACCACGACGGAACAGGAGCTTCCCCACGTCTTTATCCTCACCAACAGAGAAAAGCGCGAATACCGCTGTCTCTACTGTGATACCAAAGCCTCAAAATAATACCGGTCATAAGAGATCGCGGGCGTATACCTGCGATTTCTTGCTTCCGCCGTTTTGCCGGCCGCCGCGTGCGTCGCGCGGGTGCGGAACTCCTCGGTCGAGACGTTTTTGAAGACCGTGTCCCGTTTCCGGCACGGCCGCTTTTCGCAGTCGCGCGTCGTTTTCTGGCGCGGCGCCGTTCCGTTCAAAAACTGATGGACAATTCATGCCGGTGGAGTATAATGGTTTTGTTGAGAAAGCGGAAAGACTATGACTTTGCTTCTGATATTTGCGACAATCGCCTTGTTCATCGGTTCAAACCTGCTGATCAAGAATTTTCAGACGCGTGTCGCCGTCGGCAGACTCCAGCGCAACCTCTATAACGTCATTGCGCCGGCGGCGGCGTTTTTGTTATTGCTGCTTTTGAAAGGCGGCGTACTTTCCTTTAACGTCCCGACCCTTCTTTTGGCCGTATGCGCAGGGTTCGCCATGTATGCCTATTACTCGGCGAAAGTCCTGGCTGTTTCGATCGGCCCGCTGGCGCTGGTCTCCATGTTTTACGTCCTCGGCGGCGTGCTCCTTCCGGCTCTGTACGGTTATGTTGTGAGCGGCGAGCCTTTCAAGGTGACGGGCGCGCTCGGGTTAGCGCTGGTTTGCGCGTCTTTTGTTCCGCTCGTCGTCGCCCAGCGGCGCGTTTCGACGGAAAAACTGTCCGCCCGCTTTATCGTCTGCGGCGTCATCCTGTTCGTTCTGAACGGAGCGATCGGCTGTATGGGGAAAATCGCTCAGTCGTTTTCGCCCGATCCGTCCTGGTCTATGGACTTTATCGGTCTTTACTATCTGACCTATTTTTTTATTTCGCTCATACCGATGGCAAAAGACATGCCGCGTTACTCGCAGGAAGACGTTTCCCGGACGCTGAACGTCCGAAATCTGCTTCTGCTGGCCGGTGCAGGCGCGACCAACGCCGTCGGCGCCGCCTTCAATTTCTCTCTACTGTTCCGTTTGCCGGTTTCTTTGCAGTATCCGGTGATCCAGTCGTCTCTAATGGTCGGAGTGACGTTATTGTCTTTTCTGCTGTATCGTGAAAAACCGACGCGTCCGACTGTCGTCAGCCTTTGTCTGGCCGTCGCGTCAATCATTTTATTGTCTGTATAAGAAAAAAGCCCCCGAAGGGGTTTTTTTCAATTACAGCTCGAACAGCCGTTGTCACAGCATCCGCCGCCGGGCAGGATTCCGTTACCGTTCAGAAGCGACAGGAGCAGGAGCAGGGGGATCAGATCGCCGAGCCCCGTGCCGTTGCCGCAGCAGGAATTGCAGTCGGACGAGCAGGTGTTGCATCCGTTGGAACCGTTGTTGAGAAGAAGCAGCAGGAGCAGCCATGTAAGCGCGTCGCCGCCGAAAAGGTTACCGAGCGTACTCATAATATACCTCCCAAATTTGTTATCGGTTATTCCGATAATTCATCATATTCCGAAGCGAGGAAGCAGGTTCTAACAAAATCGCTTGTATCTGCAGGGAAGTTATGGTATACTTCAATAGAAATATCTCGTAAATTGTTGATGAGGATGATGTGCTATGATCGAGATTCGGGAAAAGACCACGAAAAAAGAACTGAAAGAGTTCATCGCTTTCCAGAACGAGCTTTTTAAAAACGATCCCAAATACGTACCGACGCTGCTGGAAGACGAACTCGGAACGCTGGATAAGACGAAAAACCCCGCTTTCGATTTTTGCGAGTCCAGATATTTTATGGCTTATCGGGACGGGAAGGCGGTCGGTCGGATCGCCGCGATCCATAATAAAGCCTACAACGAGATCTGGGGCAAAAAGTGCATGCGCTTTACACGCTTCGACACGATCGAGGACGTTGAAGTAGCTCAAGCCCTTTTCGGAGCGGTTGAGGACTGGGCGCGGGAACTGGGCCTGGAAGAAATCAGCGGTCCCCACGGCTTCTGCGATCTGGATAAGGAAGGGATGCAGGTCGAGGGATTTGACGAGATGGGTCAGTTCATCACGTTCTACAATTATCCTTATTATCCGCGGTTTATGGAGGAATTGGGCTTTACAAAGGAAGTCGACTGGGTCGAAATGCAGATCAAGACCAACCGTGTCAACGAGCGTATGAGACGCATCGCGGGCATCGCCAAACGCCGCTTCAAACTGCATGCCAAGAAGTATAAGCATAAACGCGACGTCAAGCCCGACATCAAAAAGATTTTCGAGCTCCTGAACGAAGCCTATAAACCGCTTTTCGGCGTCGTTCCGCTGTCGGAGAAACAGATCAATCTGTATGTCAGTCAGTATTATCCGCTGCTGGATCACAATCTGATCTCCACAGTCTTCAACGAGCGGGACGAGATGGTCGGCTTCGGTCTTTGCATGCCGAGCCTGAACGAGAGCGTCATCAAGGCGAAAGGAAAGCTTTTCCCTTTCGGTTTCGTTCCGTTTTTCCGTGAAATGAAGAAAACCAAGGTGTTGGATTTGTATCTGATCGCGGTGCGCCCCGATTATCAGGGAAAAGGCGTGAACGCCATTATCTTCGACGAACTGCAGGAGTACATCGTGAACCGTTTTGAGCTCGCGCTGACGGGGCCGGAGCTGGAACTGAACGAGAAAGTGCAGGCGCAGTGGGACGGCTACGAAACCCGCCTGTACAAGAGACGCCGCTGCTATATCAAGAGAATCGGAGCCGCTTGATTTTTTAACACGGATATGTTATAATATCCATGCACAATATAATATTTGTCTGAAATAATTGGTGGTGCAGTATCCTAGTCGGTTGTATCGCATCTGAGGGCGGGGCTAAAAATCCGCTGAAGGGCACATCGATGAAGTTCTTGGTGCGGGCCTTTTACGCCCAGTTTAGGGTCCGTGCTGAGAGTTAAGAAAGAAGGGCATCCCGCAATGGCATGCGGACCTTGACCCAGCTTTCGTGGAGACTCAATATGGTGCGTATCGGTAACGGTCGAACGTACTGTTTGAGGTTGAAACCTGCTATGCGGTGAAAGATTGTTTTTTTGCTGTGTACAGAGTAGCCTGCCTTGAGTGGAATGCGTGGATCCGGGAACCACTCTCCGTTCCTTTGGCCAAAGGGGCGGGGCGATTGCCTGTTGAAACCTACTCTGCAAAAGAGGCTAAGATGTGATGTCGCCGTTGAGGAAAGCTCCTAGGCTGTTCATTGAGATGTATCGGGGATTATAGTGTGGACTAAGTGGTAATTCAGTCGCAAAACGGGCGACCGTTTGCCGGGCTCTTTAAAGGGAAACCGCTCAAGTGGCGACACGGAGTAGAAAACGGGGAAATCCTACTGAACCTAAGCCGCAAGGTTTACTCGATACATCACCACCTTTATTTTTTTATAGGAGAGAAATGAAAAACGCCGGGAAATCCGATAAACACGTTGTTTGGATCATAAAGATCATCGTTATCACCTTGCTGCTCAGCGCCGTGTTCAGCGCTCTTTCCGAGTTGGTCATGACGGGGGCGAGTCTGCCGGCAGCTATCGTTACAGTCGTCGTCATTATTCTGATCGGCGTCTTTTTTGATGTGATCGGAGTGGCGGTGGCGGCGGCCGACCCGGCGGCGATTTTGGCTATGTGCGCCAAAAAGATCCGCGGGGCCAGACAGGCCAACGTCCTGATCCGGAACGCGGACAAGGTGTCCAGCATTTGCAATGACGTCATCGGCGATATCTGCGGTATCGTCAGCGGCGCGTCTGCCGGCGTGATCGACGCGTTCCTTATTCTGAACGCCAAAGAGAGCGTCGCGGGGCTTATCACGATCGCCGTGAGCAGCGTGGTCGCCACCCTGACCGTCGGCGGCAAAGCCATGTGCAAACGGTTCGCGTTGAAAAACGCGAATAAGATCGTTCATGCCGTTGGGTACGGCATGAGCATTTTTTCACCCGGCAAAAAATGATCGGAGCAGACTATGAGCCTTCTGGAACAAGTGAATTCACCTGCCGATATTAAGAATCTCTCCGTCGCGGAACTGAAACTCCTTGCCGCGGAGATCCGTCAGTTCATGATCGAAACGATACGGGAAAACGGAGGTCATCTGGCTTCCAATCTGGGAGTCGTGGAACTGACGCTGGCGCTGTATTACGTCTTTGATTTTCCCACGGACAAGCTGGTTTGGGACGTGGGACATCAATGCTATGTTCACAAAATCATTACGGGCCGCCGCGAGCAATTTTCCACGCTGCGCAAGCAAGGCGGCATCAGCGGATTTCCGCAGCGGGACGAAAGCGAGTACGACGCGTTCGATACGGGTCACAGCGGCACGGCGCTTTCCGCGGCGACGGGCTTCGCTGCGGCGCGGGATTATAAGGGCGAAACGCATGAAGTCGTTGCCGTCGTCGGCGACGGCGCGTTTGCCGGAGGCATGAATTTTGAAGCGATCAATGCCCTTGGAGAGTTCAAAAACAAGATCATCGTAGTGCTCAATGATAACGAAATGAGCATTTCCCGGAACGTCGGCGCTTTTTCGGAGAAATTCTTTAAGCTGCGCACCAATAAACGATACGAGAGTTTCAAGAGCAGTCTGGAGCGTTTTCTGGGAAAGGGCAGCGGCGCCTCCCGATTTACGAAAAAACTCAAGGATGCCGTTCGTTTCCTGTTTATTCCGGGCCAGTTTTTTGACGAACTGGGCCTGAAATATATCGGGATCACCGATGGTCACGATATTGAAAAATTGATCGATATCCTCCGCCGCGCCAAAGAGGAAAAATACAGCTGCGTCGTTCACGCCATCACGCAAAAAGGCAAGGGCTTCGATGCGGCGGAGGCCGATCCCGAGCAATATCACGGCGTGGCGCCTTTCTGCCTTGAAAACGGCGAAACGTCCGAAAAGAAGGGCTTTTCAGCACTTGCCGGAGACGAACTCTGCCGTCTGGCGTCAGAGGATGAGCGCGTAGTAGCCGTCAGCGCCGGCATGATTTGCGGTACCGGTCTGACGAAATTCAAAGAGCAGTTCCCCGGCTGCGTGTATGATGTGGGCATTTGCGAGCAGCAGGCGGCCACGATGTCGGCGGCGCTGGCCGTCAGCGGTCTCAAACCGTTTTTCGCGGTCTATTCGACTTTCTTACAGCGGTGTTACGATCAGATCCTGGAGGATATTTGCTTGGCCAAGACAAACGTCACGCTGCTCATCGACCGCGCGGGACTCAACGGCGAAGACGGAAAGACTCATCAGGGGATCTATGACGTCGCGCTGCTGCGCAGTATGCCGGGTATGTCGATCATGGCGCCTTCGACAGAGGAGGAGCTTCGCGAGATGATCCGCCTCGCGCACGACGGAACGGGCGCTTATGCGATCCGTTATCCGAAAAGCGCTTATTTCAATCCCTATCCGCATACGCCGGTGGAATACGGCAAGTGGCAGGTTGTCAGCGCCGGTCAGGATATCGCGATCGTGACTTTCGGCGCCATGCTGGGTCTGACCGCCCGCATCATGGAGAAACTGAAAGAAAGGGCCGTTTATCCCACGTTAATCAACGCGCGCTTCCTCAAACCCATCGACGAAGAAGAAACGCGCAAACTGCAGCGTTATAAGGACGTCGTTGTCATCGAGGACAATATTGCCGTAGGCGGTTTGGCCGACGCGCTTGAGGGGTTCTTTTCGGAAAACGACGTGCACGGCGTCAACGTTCATCGCTTCTGTGTGCCCGATCGTCCGATCGCGCATGCGAGCGTTGAGGAGCAGCAGCGGGAGCTTCGTTTGGACGAGAACGGGATCCTGGAACGGATCATGGAGATCTGCGGAGAAAAAAGGATTTGAGACTGGACGTTTATTTAGTGGAAAGCGGCCTGATGTCGGGCCGTGACAGAGCCAAAGAAAAAATCAGGAACGGCGAGGTACTGGTCAACGGAAAGACCTGCGGCACGCCGTCTTTTCCTATATCGGAGCAGGATAAGATCGAGCTGATCGGAGAAAACTACTTCAGCCGGGGAGAGCGCAAGCTGGAACACGCTTTTGCGCGCTTCGATCTGTCCTGCGCCGGAAAGATCTGCCTTGACGTCGGAGCTTCCACCGGAGGCTTTACCTATTGTATGCTGAATCGCGGCGCCGCGGCCGTTTACGCCGTGGACGTCGGCAGCGGTCAGCTCCGCGAGGAACTCCGGCGCGATCCGCGCGTTCATAATCTGGAGAATCAAAACGCCCGTTTCCTTACGCCGTCCATGATCGGCGGCGCGCCCGTTCCTTTTATCGTGATGGACGTGTCGTTTATCTCTCAATGCCTGATCCTGCCCGCGGCGGTTTCCTGCCTGACCGACGACGGCGATATGGTTACGCTGCTCAAACCCCAGTTCGAGTGCGGCGGCGGTCGGCACAAACACGGCGTGATCAAAGATGCGCGCCTGCATCTTCAGGCGCTGGAAACGGTCGGCGCCGCGCTACGGAGTCTCCGCTGTTATGTGAAAGAGGCCGCGGTTTCGCCGATCCGCGGCGGCGACGGAAACACGGAGTATCTGCTGCATATCCGGAGGGGAAATATCCCGTTTGATTGCAAGGAGCTGTTCCGCGATTTGCGATAAAAACTGTATATACATTTTTCTATACATTTTACTTGTATTTTTTTTCGCGGTCATGTATAATAAAACAAAAGATACAGGAGAAAAGGGCGACATGAACGTTTTCGTATACGGCGACAGTGCCAATCCGGCCACGTCGCAGGCCGCAAAACCCATCTTGGAAATTCTGCGCCGACGCTGCGTTACGGCGGTGGCGCAGCCCGGTCTGGGCGACGGTCTGACGCTTGAGCACATGTTGGATGCTGAAATCCTGTCCCGTACGGATCTGATCATCTGCCTGGGCGGCGATGGCACGATCATGCGGGCGGCGCGTCTTCAACTGGGGCACGCGGTCCCCATTCTCGGCGTGAATACAGGCCGCGTCGGTTTTCTGGCCGGGATCGAACCAAGCGAGATCCAGGAGGGCGTCAACGCCGCCATCGACGGCAAAGGCGTCGTGGAAGAGCGACTGGTCCTGCGCGCCTCGGCGTCGTCCTGGGAAGCTTTTGCCATCAACGACGTCAGTTTGAACAAAGCGCCCGACAGAAGTCTCCTGTCTTTTGAGGTGCGCTGTGACGGTGAAATGATGTGCCGCTTCCGCGCCGACGGCGCGGTCGTGGCTTCGCCGACCGGTTCGACGGCGTATTCGCTTTCGGCCGGCGGTCCGATCGCCATGCCGAACGCCGATTGTATCATCATGACGCCTTTATGCGCGCATACGCTGGGCGCGGGCAGCATCGTCATCAACGGAAGTTCCGTTTTATCACTGTGCGCCGACGCTCCGACGCCGGTATTCGTCGACGGTATCGCGATGCCGCCGTGCGACCGGATCGAGGTCAAAAAGGCGGATTTTACCGCTAAGATCATCAGATTGTACGAGCGGGATTATTATTCGCTTTTACACAAAAAACTCAGTATCAAAGATTGAAAGGCGGTTACCGTTATGAAATCAGCCAGACAGGCGGCTATCCATGAAATCATCGATACCATGCCCATTCAGACGCAGGACGAACTGGCGGATGAACTGGTCAAACGCGGCTTTTATGTAACGCAGGCGACGATCTCCCGCGATATCAAGGATCTTCGTCTCGTGAAGATTATCGGCGACGACGGGATCCAGAAATACGCCACCAGCGAGAAGGAAGAGCAGGGGATCGCTCAGCGTTTTCATCGGATGTTTACCGAGTCCGTTCTCAGTATTCGCACGGCCGGGACTCTTATCGTCATCAAAACTATCAGCGGCACGGCCAACAGCGCCGCGCTGGTGATCGATTCCATGAAACTGCCGGAGATTCTCGGCTGCATTGCCGGAGACGACACGATCTTCGTAGCGGTCACCTCCGAAGACAAAGCCAGTCAATGCGTAGCGCGTTTTTTGAAAATGCTCAGGTCGTGATGCGATATGCTTGAAAGGCTTTCCATTGAGAATATTGCCCTGATTGACAAGCTCGAGGTTGAATTCAGCCGCGGGCTCAATGTTTTGACGGGAGAAACCGGCGCCGGGAAGTCCATTATCATCGATTCCCTGAGTTTGGCACTGGGCGGCCGCGCGGACAGAGAACTGATTTCTTCCGGCAGCCAGAGCGCGCGGGTTTCCGCTTTTTTTGATATATCGGGGCAAAGCCTTGTTGCGGATCTGCTGGAGAAGTACGGGTTGAGCGCCGGAAGCGAGCTGATGCTGACGCGCGAGCTTTCCGCCGACGGAAAAAACGTCTGCCGTATCAACGGCCGGATCGTGACGCTCGGGATCCTGCGCGAGATCACGGCGCATTTGGTGGATATTTACGGACAGCATGAACATCAATCGCTCCTCGACAGCGAAAACCATCTGTCGTTTTTGGATAATTATGCCCATGCCGATCTGCGCGCTGCTAAGCAGAGCGTTGCCGAGGCCTATGCCGCGTGGACGGAAGCGAAGGCGAAACTGAAAGCCCGTTTTTCTTCGCCGGAAGAGCGCAATCGCGCCGTCGAACTGCTCGATTATCAGATCCGGGAGATCGAGAACGCTGGCCTGCATCTCGACGAGGACGAAGAGCTCCGTCAGCAGCGGCTTATGCTTCAGAACGCCAGAAAGATTTCGGAAACGCTGAACAAGGTCTGCGATCGCCTGTTCCGGGGAACGGAAAAGAGCAAACCCGCTTCCGAGGCGATCCGCCGTTCCGCCGCGTCGCTGGAGCAGTTGACGCCTTTCAGCGAGGAGTTCGGCTCGGCGGCGTCCAAACTCGACGAGCTGTTTTACATGCTGGAGGATATCCGGGAGTCGCTTGAGGCTAAAACCGAGGAAATCAGCGACGATCCGACGACGCTTGAGCGGGTCGAAGATCGTATCGATGAGATCAATTCTCTGAAGCGGAAATACGGGAAAACCATCGAGGACATTTTTGCTTATCAGCAAAAATGCAGCGACGAATTAGCGGAGATCCGGAATTCCGAAGCGGAATTTGAGCATAATAAAGAAGAAGAAAAAAAGCGCAGGGACGAACTGCGCGCGCTGTCTCTTGCGCTTTCCGAAAAGCGTCACGACGTCGCCCGCATTTTTACCGACGAACTGATCCGACAGCTCAATGAGGTCGGCATGAAAAACGTTCGTTTTGAAGTGCGCTTCAACGACGCGGCCGCCGGCGAGTCGTATACCGAAAACGGACTGGATACGGCGGAGTTTCTGTTCAGCGCCAATCTCGGACAGGACGTCAAACCGCTGGCCAGGATCATCAGCGGCGGCGAGCTCTCCCGTTTTATGCTGGCCGTGAAAAGCATTACGGCGGCGGTGGATCGTATCCCGACGATGATCTTTGATGAGATCGACACGGGCATCAGCGGGAAAATGGCACAGATCATCGGACGGAAGATCGCCAGGATCGCCTCGGTGCGCCAGGTGATCTGCATCACGCATCTGCCGCAGATCGCTTCCATGGCGGACCGGCATTATTTTATCGAGAAGAACGTGGTCGGACAGCGCACGGTCTCGACGCTGCGGCTGCTGGACGGGGACGGCAGAGTCTGCGAGATCGCCCGTTTGGCCGGAGGAGACTGCACGGCGGAAGGAAAAGCGCACGCCGTTTCGATTCTGAACGCCGCCGATGATTTCAAAAAAACGATAAAATTCTAATCGACGCTATATTTACCTCTCATATTTTGCTTTCAGAAGCAAATGCTAATGGAGTAGCGAGCAGATGGGAGGGAAAAATGAAGAATAAAAAAATATACGGACTGGTCCTGGCTTTGGTCCTGTCCGTGCTCGGGAGCATGGCTCCGATACAACAGCTTTCTCAATTGCCGTCTCATATTTATTTGTTTGAGAAACAGCAGACGACGTACGATCTGATGTCGCCGTTTGCCGTGGAATGCGACGGAGGAGAAAGCCTTTCTGTTTTTTTGGAGAGTTATGCGCCGGGAGACAATTCGTATTCGATCAAAAGTATCAAAGAAGGAACGCAGAACGTCCGTATCACGGTCGGCGCGCTGACGTTAAAAACCATCACGGTCAACGTGATCCGGGAAAAGACGCTGATCCCCGGCGGCAAGGCGGTCGGGATCGCGATGCGGGCCGAAGGAGCGCTCGTCGTATCCGGCGATGAGATCCGCACTTCGGACGGAAAAAAGGTCTGTCCGGCCAAGGAAGGGGGCCTGCGTCCCGGTGACGTAATAAAAAGGATCAACGGCGTGGAGATTCAGAGCGCCGAGCATTTGATCGAACTGATTAATACCGGGAACGGGCAGACGATCGAAGTTATTTTTGAAAGAGAAGGACGGCAGAAGCGTACGCTGGTCAAACCGGTCCTGGATGCCGATACAGGGAAATACCGTTTCGGCATTTGGGTGAAGGACAGTTCCGTCGGGATCGGGACGCTGACCTATTATGATCCGGCGACGGGGATGTACGCGTCGCTGGGTCATCCGATCTGCGATGCGGAAACCGGCGCCGTTATGTCGGTCCGGAACGGCGAACTGCTTCCCTGCAGTATCATTGACGTCGTCCGCGGCGCCGTCGGCGCTCCGGGGGAAATCAAAGGGATCTTCAATTCTTTTTTGCCGGCGATGGGGACGATCCTGCTGAATTGTGAATTCGGCTTGTACGGCAAAAGCTATCAGGCGATCACCAGCTCGGTTTACCCGGAGGGACTTCCCATCGGGAGCCGATACAGCGTTCACACCGGACCGTGCACGATCATCACCTCGGTAGACGCTTTCGGAGAAAAAGAATACGCCGCCGAGATCGTCAGTTTGACCCGGCAGGAGAGTCAGGCGTCGAAAAGCATGGTGATCCGTGTGACGGACGCGCGGCTGCTGGATAAAACCGGCGGGATCGTGCAGGGCATGAGCGGCAGTCCGGTGATTCAGGACGGGCATATCATCGGGGCTGTCACGCACGTTTTTGTCAACGACCCCACTCAGGGATACGCCGTTTATATCGATTGGATGCTGCCTCAGACCGGATCGGTCGAATAGAGAAAAGCTGCGGGAGTTCAGGCTTCCGCAGCTTCTTTGTTTCCAAAATCGCGCGTGACGTTACGGATCCATCGGTCTCCTCGTACCCGCAGAAAACAGATCAGCGCTTTGAGCGGCTCGTCCAGTTTCATGAACAGCAGGACAAGATAGGCCGGCCAGTGAAAAATCGCGCTGACGAGCAGGGAGAGGGGCACGGAGACGAGCCACAGGCACCCAAGTTCGCTCAACAGACAGAACCGCGTGTCGCCTGCGCCGCGCAGGATCCCCACGATGTACAGCGCGGAAAACGATATGAAGAAAACGATCACGGCCAGCACGCGGATCATTTGCCGCGTGAGCTCTTTCGTTGCGTCCGGAATGCTGTAGAAATTGATGATCGGTTCGCACAGCAGCAGGAGCAGGGCGCCGGACAGGAGCCCGAGCGCCAGCGCGACGATCTGAAAATATTTCGCGTAACGGCGCGTTCGTTCATAATCGTTGGCGCCGATGGATTTTCCGATGATGACGGCGGCGGAATTCGCGACGCCGAAAATCACGACCGTGCAGAGCTGCTGAACCATCGAGGCAATGGAGTTGGCCGCGACCGGATCGCCGGTTTCATAAGAGATATGCCCGATGACGGAAGCCTGGATCGTCACGCCCAAAGACCAGAGCGTTTCGTTGAGAAATACCGGCAGTCCGTGCCGCACCAGATCGAGCGCCAGCGTTTTATTGAAAAAAAGCAGATGCCGCGGCCGGAAACACAGCTTTTTGTCGATCAGGAAAACATAGACGCAGACGACGATGAACTCGACGCTTCGCGCGATCAGCGTGGCGTAGGCCGCGCCGCGGATCCCCAGCGCGGGAAACCCCAGATTGCCGAAAATCAGGCAGTAGTTGAAAAATCCGTTCAGCAAGAGCGAAACCAGATTCAGGACGACCGATATCTTTATGATTTCAAGCGAGCGCAGCAGAAACAGCGTGGTACAGCTCAGTCCGAAAAGAAAGTACGAGTATCCGATGACACGCAGGTATTCCGCGCCCCGCAGGATGCGCTCCGGGTCGTCGGTATACAGAGACATGACGAATTCCGGCGCCAGAAGGACGAACCCGCCGATCAGCAACGAAAACAGAAAGGCCACTTTCAAAATGATGGAGAAAATATGACGAATAGCGACGAGATCCTTTTTGCCCCAGTATTGACTGGACAGGACGATGCCCGCTCCGGATAGCCCGAAGCAGATCATGGACATGATGAAAAACGGCTGATTGGCCAGGGATGCCGCAGACAGGAGCGTGCCCGTATCGTCCGCGCGCCCCAGCATCACCGTGTCCAGCATATTGATGCAGAAATTCAGCAGATTCTGCAGAGCCAGCGGGATGCTGATCGTCAGAAGAGATTTCAGTAAAATACTTTTTTTAATAAGCAAAAACCGGGCCGGGTACGCAATGCGACGCGTACCCGGCGGTTTCTGCTGTGCGTCAACGAATGCCGATCCGGGTCCGGGGGACCGTCCCGTTCAGAATATCGTTGAGAGGGTATTTGGCGTTAGCGATCAGCACTTCCGTACCGTTGCAGGCCGGACCGAGCATAAAGGCTAACTTGGCGTAAGCGCCGTTGGCTCCGGCGCGGCTTGCGCCTCGGCAATGCTCCTGCGCGGCGCGGACGTTGAGGGTCAGTTCCGCGGCGTCCTTGCCGGCGATTTCCCGTATCAGCGTTTTCGGATCGGCCGGGTCGGCGTAAATACCGTCCACGCTGGTCAGGATGACGAGCCTGCGCGCTTTTACGAGTTCGGAAATGACCGCCGCCGTTTCGTCGTTGTCGATGCATTCCACGATGTGACCGCCGTTCTTTTTCAGGTTGTTCAGTTCCATGCGGCGATTTTCCTCGCAGCTCACCGGATCGTTGTAATTCACGATCGGGATGGCGTTCTGCGCCGTGCAGCGCAGCAGCGCTCGCCGGATATACTCGCGTTTTTCCGGATCGTTGAAATGGCTGTGCTCAACAAGGAACTGACGGACGGAGTAGTGCGGCGCGATGAAGCGTCGGTAGTTTTCCATCAGGATCGCCTGGCCTTGGGCCGCGTAATCGGTTTTGATCTCGTCGATATTTTCGCTGGATAATTCCTTGCCGTTGTTGCGGCGCAGATAATCCAGACGCCCGATCTCCGTGGCGCCGCTGGATACCCATATGATACCGGGATGAAGCTGAGAGCCGAGCCGCGAAAAAATATTGTAATCAATATCGTTTTCTTCGCGCCGGATCAGCGCCATGGATCCGATTTTTCCTACCAATTCCACATCAAAAGAAGCCATGCGTTACACTCCGAAATTATTTGCCGAGCACTTTCTTGGCGGTGGCGACGACGTTGTCTACCGTAAAGCCGTAGTACTGGAAGAGCTGAGAAGCCGGAGCGGACGCGCCGAACGTGCTCATACCGATGACTTCGCCGTCAAGGCCGGTGTACTTATACCAGCTGTAGGGAGAACCCGCTTCCACGGCCACGCGGGCGCGGACGGATTTGGGCAGGACGCTTTCCTTGTATTCTTCGCTCTGCGCCTCGAACATCTCAAAGCTCGGCATGGAGACGACGCGGGCCTTAATGCCTTGCTCGGCGAGCACGTCGTAAGCGGCGTAGATCTGTTCAACTTCGGAACCGCTGGCCATCAGGATGACGTCCGGCTTGCCGTCCGCGGCGTCACGCATGACGTAACCGCCTTTGAGCGCCGCTTTGCCGGATTCGGCATACTGCGGCAGGTTCTGACGGGTCAGTACGATCGCCGTCGGGGATTTTTTAGTCAGCGCGGCGCAGTAAGCGGCAGCGGTTTCTTTGGAATCGGCCGGACGGTACACGGTCATGTTCGGGATGGAACGAAGGGCGATGAGCTGTTCGACGGGCTCGTGGGTTGGACCGTCTTCCCCGACGCCGATGGAATCGTGCGTCAGCACGTAGATAGCGGGGATGTTCATCAGCGCGGCCAGACGCATGGAGTTCTTCATGTAATCGGAGAATACGAAGAAGGTGGCGCAGTAGGCGCGCAGCCCGCCGTGAAGGATCAGACCGTTGGTGATGGAAGCCATCGCATGCTCGCGAACGCCGAAATGCAGGTTGGAGCCGGCGTAGTTTTCTTTGGCAAATTCTCCGGCTTCCTTCATGTTGGACTTGTTCGACGGGGCCAGGTCCGCGCTGCCGCCGATCATGTTGGGCAGGATCTTGGCCAGCTTATTGATGACTTCGAAAGAAGAAACGCGGGTCGCCAGTTTCTTGTTCTCAAACGTCCAGAACGCTTCGTCGTTGACCAGATCGACGGGCAGTTTTTCGGAGAAATACTCGCAGAACAGTTTATAGTCTTCCGGATACTTCTTGGCGTAAGCGGCGATCTTCGCTTCATATTCCGCTTCGGCCTTCTTGCCGCGGGCCAGCGCCTTGTCGCGGGTCTCGGCGTAAACGTCCGCCGGGATCACGAAGGGTTCTTCGGTCCAGCCGAGGTTGGCGCGGGTAGCGGCCAGGTTCTCAGCGCCCAGCGGCTCGCCGTGAGCGGAGGCTTTGCCCTGTTTGGCCGGGCAGCCAAAACCGATCTGCGTCTTGCAGATGATGAGGGAGGGTTTATCCGAAACGGCTTTGGCGTTCTCGACGGCTTTCTGGAAAGCGTCGATGTCGTTGCCGTCTTCGACGATCTGGACGTGCCAGCCCTGCGCTTCGTGACGTGCGGCGACGTTCTCGCGGAATGCGATGTCGGTGTCGCCTTCAATGGAGATCTTGTTGGAGTCGTAAACGGCGATCAGCTTGCCCAGGCCCCAGGTGCCGGCCAGAGAAGCCGCTTCCGATTCGATGCCTTCCATCATGCAGCCGTCGCCCATCAGGACGTAGGTATAGTGATCGACGATCTTGATGTCGGGTTTGTTGAATTTAGCGGCCAGATGCGCCTCGGCCAGTGCGAAACCGACGGCCGTGGCAATGCCCTGTCCCAGAGGACCGGTGGTCGTTTCCACACCGGGCGTATGACCGTATTCGGGATGACCGGGGGTCTTGCTGCCGAACTGACGGAAATTCTGGATCTCGGACATGGGCAGATCATAACCGAACAGATGAAGAGCCGAGTAGAGGAGCATGGATCCGTGACCGGCGGAAAGAATGAAGCGATCTCTGTCCGCGAACTTGGGGTTGGCGGGGTTGTACTTCATTTCCTTGGCAAACAGCGTGTAAGCCATGGGCGCCGATCCCATCGGAAGACCCGGATGGCCGGAGTTTGCTTTCTGAACGCCGTCGGCGGACAGAATACGAATGGCATTGATGCATTTTTGATCGATAGGTTTCATATTTTTCCTTTCTCAAGCCATAGTGGGCTTGTATGCCTGGGGACCAGACAAATATTTATACCTTAAATCATGCTTTGCATGAGTCTAAGCTTATTTGGAAAACGCGACGAGTTCCGCGGTGTCCAGCTTGTCGTAGCGGGTCAGGAAAGCGGCCAGCTTTGCGGCGATGATCTTGACTCCGCCGACTTCGTCGGATTCGATGTTGAGCGGGATCAGCGGATCGTGCAGAGAGAGCCTGAGCAGGAACCAGCCGTCTCCGTTTTCTTTGTCGAAAGAAACGCGGATGCCTTCAAAATTCTTTTCGGGGATCGTCCAGCCCTTCTGCGTGCGGGCATAAGCGGTGAGCTCGTCGATGATACGCTGCCCGTAAGGCTTGAAATCGTCCAGCAGGAGATTCATGCGGAATTCCCTGCCTTCCGCCGGATGCTTGAGATCGGCGATAATGGCGTCGAGCGTCCGGCCTTCGCGTTTGAGCTGAGCCATTTTCACCAAAAGCCGCGCCATCAGGTATGCGCCGTCGTCGAGAAAATAGTTTTCCCGCAGAGCCGCATGGCCGCTCGTTTCAATGGCGAGCGGGCAATCGAAGCCTTCCTTGTTGAGACGGACGGCTTCGTTGATAACGTTCTTATAACCTCTCTTGAAACGGTGATGGACGCCGCCGCGTTCTTCGATAAAAGCGGTCAGACCGGTGGAGGTGATGGAGTCGGTCACGATCCATGCGCCGGGTTCCTTTTCCAGCAGGATCGCGCTGATCAGCGCGATCAGATCGTTCTTGTTGATCTCGTTGCCGCGGGCGTCGACGGCGGCCGCGCGGTCGACGTCGGTATCGAAAATCAGACCCAGATCGGCTTGATATTTCTTGACGGCGTCGCAGATGGCCTCCATCGCGTTTTCATCCTCCGGGTTGGGGATATGGTTCGGAAAATGACCGTCCGGCTCCAGGAACTGGCTGCCCGCAGTATCGGCGCCGAGGGGCTTCAGGACCTTGTCGACGAAGAAACCGCCGACGCCGTTGCCCGCGTCCACGATAATGTGAGAACCGGCGAGGGGCCTGTCATAATCCTCGGGACTGTTGACCTGCCGGCGGATCTGATCGACGAGGTCCGCCGCGTAGAGCGACATGAAGTCGATGGTTTCGCAGGAACCGGCCGTATTGCTTTCCACGCGTTTGCCGGCTACAGCCCAATCCAGGATGAGCTCGACGTCTTTTCCTTCGAGAGAACCGTCGCAGGTGAACATTTTCAGACCGTTGCGGTTGAAAGGAAGGTGACTCGCGGTGATTTCGATGGCGCCGTCGGTGGCGGTCGCGGCGTTCTTCGTCGTCATGAACATGGCCGGCGTGCTGGCCAGACCGCAGTCGAAGGCGTGCACGCCGCTCCTCATCAGAGAAGCCATGGCGACCGTCTTGATGCGGTCGTGAGAAAGACGGGGATCGTGACCGATCGCGATCTTCAGATCGGCGGCGGCTTTGCCGGTGCGCTGACTGAGCCAGAGTACGTAAGCGTCCACAATGGCTCCGACCGCTTCGTCGGTAAGATTAACGGGTTGTCCGGCGACGCCCTCCAGTGCGACGCCCCGGAAGTCGCTGCCGTTTTTCAGCTTTTTCCATTCTGCTCCCATAATAACCTCCTAATTTGGATACGTCAGAATTTGATTCTGATTTTTCTGCGCTTCTTTTGCGCGGAAACCTTCGTTTTTTCTTCCTTCTCATTGCCTGCCGTTTCCGGCGCAATGTTGATAAGCGTGTAAACGTAGTAAATCAGCAGCCCGGCCAGCGCGACCGCCGATACGATCATGAGGATCCGGAGAAAAGACAGCAGCTTGCTCCAGATCGCCGTGACAGAAATATCGCTCAGATCTACGCCGGAGGTCGGGACCGGGGTGGGGCTCGGCGTTGCGGGCGGGATCGTCGCGTTTCCGACCGTTATCGGCAAAGCGACGGTCTGTCCGACGTATCCGACCCCGTTCGGGCCGGTCGTTTCCAGATGAAATTCCAGTCCCTCGCTTTGAGCGATGAACAGAATAAATTCGTAACTGTGCGCGCCGATATCCAGTTCGTCGACGACGCCGATCAGTCCGCGGCTTTTTTCATAAATACCCACGTTGGAGTAGGACATGCCCGAAAGATTCGTCAGCGTGAACCGAACGGTGATATTGCCCGCGACCTGCAGAGAGGGCATGTAGGTTTCCGCTTTCAGAGAAACGTTGAAGTCGACGTCGCTGATCGTAACGATCGTCACCGGTTCGGTCGAAACGGTGACGTTCTGCCGGGCGCTGGAAACGCCGCTCACCGTAGCGATGAAATCTGTCGGCGTCGTGACGGTCAGCGGGATCTTTTTGGAATAACTGCTGCCGGGCGCCAGAGTGATGCCGGTGAGAGTCGTTTTTCCCGGCGTGATGCCGGCGGTGATGTTCTGCACAAGGATGTTGCCCGTATTGACGATGGTCAGCGTCATATAAATCTGGGAGCCGGCTATGACTTCCGTCGAGGACGGAACCATTGTAACGGAAAGCGCCGCCTCTGCCGCGTTGATGGAAGCAAAATCAAAGGAAAGCGTTTTCTGGATGTCCTTGTCTCCCAGATGACACGCGAAAATCACCTGCGGACGCAGAGAAAGCGAATCGGTAAACAGGATCGTTCGGGTAAGGAGCCGTGTTTCGCCCGGCGCCAGGGTCCCGTAATCATAGTAGATCGGACGACCGTTGCTGTCGGTGATGATCTGCGGATCATAGATCTGCATGGTCGTATCCACCGGGTTGGGGTTCGAGATCTCATAGGTCACAATGACAGGCTCTCCCGGAAGTGGCGTGCGGTTGCTGACGGTCACATTCAGAGCGGCGGAAGCTTCCGTGGAAAACAAGGTCAGGACGTATTCGGCGTAAAACACCTCGTCGGAATAACTGTAGGTGTATGCGGCTGAAAAAACGATGGGCTGACCCAGCATTTCCGGCTCATAGAGCAGCGTTCTGACCGGTGCGTATGTCTGCTTGGGCGAAACCGTCGCGGTGAAATTCCATGACGCGCCGTCGGCGACGTCCTGGACGCCTATTCTGACGACGGTTATGGAAAGAAGCCGGAGAGACTCGGCGGCGCTGGTGTTGGTGAAAGAAAAATCAAGCGGGACATATCCGCCTTCCTCATAGAAATAATTGCCGCTCTGAGGGGCGACGGAAAAAGCCGGCTCTGCTTCGGCAAAAGCCGTTGGATTCATCGCGATCGCGACGGCCGCTATGAGGAGAATGGCGAAAAGAATCTTGCGCAAACGGATGCCTCACCCAATGTGTTCCGGTCGGGATCCTTTCGATCCGACCGTATTTCAAACATCATAAACAATATAATATTAATAGTGAAATTTGTCAAGGATCGCTTCTGCGCATCGCATGCCGTCGACAGCAGCGGACAGGATCCCGCCGGCGTAACCGGCGCCTTCTCCGCAGGGGTACAGTCCGGAAACGCTCGGTGACTGGAGCGAACGGTCGCGCAGGATCCTGACCGGAGAGGTGCTTCTGGTTTCCGGCGCGGTCAGCACGGCTTCTTCGGAGGCGAATCCGGGCATCCACGAATCGAATTCCGTTATTCCTTCTTTGAGGGAAGAAACGATATACTCGGGAAAACAGTGTTCGACGGCTGCGTGCACAACGCCCGGGCGATAGGTCGGACGCAGAGGAAACGCGCCGCTCGCCGCACGTCCGGCCAGAAAATCCGTCAATGCCTGCGCCGGCGCGGCATAAGAGCCGCCCGCCAGTTCAAAAGCCCGTTTTTCGATGGCGCGCTGATAGGCGATGCCGCCGAGCGGGGAGGGATCGTCGAAATCCCGCGGAGATACGCTGACCAGGATCGCCGCGTTGCCGTTTTCACCGTCGCGCGCGGCGCGGCTCATTCCGTTCGTACAGAGCGCGCCGGCTTCGCTGACGGCAGGGATGACTTCGCCGCCGGGACACATGCAAAAACTGTACACGCTCCTGCCGTTCGGCAGATGCGTCACCAGATGATAGTCGGCCGCGCCGAGAGCGCGCGCCGATTCTTCGCTGCCGTAACGCAGTCGGTTGAGCAACCGCTGCGGGTGTTCGATCCGGACGCCCACGCCGAACCCCTTGGCTTCCATGGCGATCCCGTCGCGGTACAAAGCTTCGATCGTGTCCCGGGCGCTGTGACCGATCCCGAGGACAACGTCGCGGCACGATTGTTCGATTGTACGCCCGTTTTGTTCAAAACGCACGGCGCGGATCTGCCCGTCAGCGACGGAAAACCCCGTCAATCGCGCGTTGAAAAGCACTTGCCCGCCGTAGTCCGTGATCTTTTGCCGGAGGTTCCTGACGACGCGCGGGAGGACGTCGCTGCCGATATGCGCTTTTTCTTCAAACAGGATTTCGGGCGGCGCGCCGGCTGAAACGAATTCCCGCAGAATGAACATTTTCTGCGCGTCCGGCAGACCGGGCTTGAGCTTTCCGTCGGAAAAAGCGCCGGCCCCGCCTTCTCCGAAGAGATAGTTGCTCTCCGGATCCGGGATGCCGCCGGCGCGGAAACAGGCGATGTCGGCGGCGCGCTTTTCCACCGGTTGTCCGCGTTCCAGAATGATCGGCTTTGCGCCTGCCAGCGCAAGAACGAGCCCGGCAAACAGGCCGGCAGGACCCAATCCGACGACGACGGGAGAAAGTCCGTTTTTGACCGAGGGGATTGCGTAAACGAATTCGTCGGCAAGACGGACGCCGCGGCGCTTGCCGAATTCGGCAAGCGTTTTTTCATCCGGGATCGCGGGGCTTTCTTTCAGCGCGACGTCGAGGCTGATCCGGAAACGAAGAGCGCCCGGTTCGCCCGTGAGGCGCCGGCGCGTGATCGTGACGGCGGCGATGTCGTCCGCGCGGATGCGCAGGATCTCGGCCGCTTTAGTATAAAGCATGCCGTCAGGATAACCCAGCGGCATGTCGAGATGAGCGATATGAAGCATATTAAGAAATACTGGTGCGGATCAGGCCGCTTACCTCGCCTAAAATAGTAAGGGAATCGACGATGATGGGGTCCATGCTGTCGTTCTCCGGCTGCAGACGATAGTGACCGTTTTCTTTGTAGAAACGCTTGACGGTGGCCTCGTCGCCGATAAGCGCTACGACGACGTCGCCGTTCCGGGCCGTGGACGTCTTTCTTACCAAAACGAAATCGCCGTCCAGGATCCCGATTTTTTCCATGCTGTTGCCGGAGATCTCCAGCATGAAATAATCGTCGTTCTTCAGAAATTCGATCGGATAGGGGAACGTGCCGGAGTAGTCTTCAAAAGCGAGCAAAGGCTGTCCGGCGGCGACTTTTCCGATGACGGGGATGTCTGCGTAGCGGGTCTCGGCCGCCGCGGCGGGCTTGGGCTGTTCGCAGCGGGCGGTCAGCCGGAAAGCGCGGTTTTTCGCGCCTTCCCGTTTGATATAGCCTTTTTGCTCGAGACGGGTCAGATACCCGTGCGCCGTGGCCGTGGAAGTCAGACCGGTAGCCTGGCAGATCTCGCGCACCGACGGCGGATACCCTTTTTCCTCAATGTAACTGCTGATATAGTCAAGAAATCTTTTTTGCTTCTGCGTCAGATCGTTTCCCATTGGTCAGCCTCGCTTTCATTTTTATCATTTTAACATATTTTTGCGAGCCTGTCAAGAAAATGCGTATATTTGTTCGCCTAAAACAAATAAATCATTGACAAACAGGGGGGCGTATGCTATCTTTACGAATATAAAGAATATGGTTCTATTATGACGCTGACGGGTTACGGCGGCGCTTTTCATATGGAGACGATATGATCGTAGTATTAAAGAAAAACATTTCCGGCCGGCAGCTTGAAGCTCTGCGGAAGAAACTGAACGCGAAGTCCGTCGACGGGGCGCCTGTTTTGCTGCGTGAAGGAGAAAAGATCCTGCTCAGCGAAAAAGACGTCCGCCTGGCCGATGAAATATCAGGCTGGCCGGGCGTGGAAAGGGTATTGACGGAGCAGCCGCCGTATTCTCTGGCGAGCCGCGCTTCGCATCCGTCGGATACGGTCGTCCCGGTGGGAAAGGTCAATATCGGAGGTGGCCGGTTCGTCATGATCGCGGGGCCCTGCGCCGTGGAGAGCGAAGAGCAGATCCGGCGTATTGCCCGGAAGGTCGCGGATGCCGGCGCCGATATCCTGCGTGCCGGCGCGTTCAAGCCGCGCACCTCTCCGTACAGTTTTCAGGGACTCGGCGCGGAAGGACTGCGTATGCTGGTTGAGGCCGGCCGGGACTGCGGCCTGCCCGTCGTCAGCGAGATCACGGAAATATCCTGTCTCGAGCTTTTCCGCGACGTGGACATGATCCAGGTCGGCGCGAGAAACATGCAGAATTTTGAACTGCTCAAAGAGCTCGGCCGCTGCGGGAAACCGATCCTGCTCAAGCGCAGTCCCGCTTCTACGCTGACGGAACTGCTTTTGGCCGCGGAGTATATCCTTTCAGGCGGCAACGGGAAGGTCGTGCTTTGCGAGAGAGGGATCCGGACCTTCGAAACGGAATGCCGCAACACCTTTGACGTAACGGCGATCCCGCTCCTGAAAGAGATGTCGCATCTGCCGGTCCTGGCTGATCCGAGCCATGCGACGGGGAGAGCGGCCCTCGTTCGTCCGGTCGCGCTTTCGGCGGCGGTTTCCGGAGCCGACGGGTTGATGATCGAAGTCCACGACGCGCCGGAGTGGGCCGAAAGCGACGGCGCGCAGGCTCTGACGCCGACGGAGTTTGGCGCTTTAAAAACAGCGGTCGGCGGCGTCCTGCCTTTTGCCGTAGATAAGGAGGCGGAAGCGTGAAATCCTTGAACGTAAAATGCAGCAGACCTTATGACGTGTTCATCGGCAAGAACCTGATCGACAGCATCGGCGACGTGGTTTCGGAAAATCGCAGAAAATGCCGCGCGCTCGTTCTGACGGATGAAACGGTGCGGGATCTGTATTATGCCAGGGCTCTGCGCTCGCTGAAAAGCTGCGGCGTGGAAGCGGTACCCTGCGTCCTTTTGCCCGGCGAAGCATCCAAAAGCTTCGAATCATACAATAAAGTCATCGGTGTCCTGACGGAGCAAGAGTTTTCCCGTCAGGATGTCGTCGTTTCTCTCGGCGGCGGCGTCGTCGGAGACGTGGCGGGCTTTGCCGCCTCTACTTATATGCGCGGCATCGGGCTTTTTCAGGTGCCTACCACGCTGCTGGCTATGGTGGACGCCTCCGTCGGAGGGAAGAACGGGATCAATTCCGAAAAGGGCAAAAACCTGATCGGCACGATCTATCAGCCCGAATCGGTCCTTTGCGACACGGAACTGCTCAAAACGCTGCCGGACGAGATTTTCCGGGACGGACTGGCGGAAGTCATTAAATGCGGCGTCATCCGCGACGCCAGACTCTTTGCCGCGCTGGAGAACGAGGATCCCCGCCTGAGAAACGAGGACGTCATTTACCGCTGTGTGGAAATCAAGCGCAATATCGTACAAGAGGATGAGACCGACAAGAATATCCGTCATTTACTGAACTTCGGACATACCTACGGCCATGCCGTCGAAAAGCTTTCCGGCTATACGATCCGTCACGGACACGCGGTGATGATCGGTATGATCCTGATGGCCCGCGCGGCGCGTAATATGAAACTGTGCCGCGAGGATTGCGTTCCGAGGCTGAAGAACATTGCTCGCAAGTACGGGCTTCCCGTTTCGACGTCTTTCCGTGCCGACGAACTGACCGCCGCCGTGATGGCGGACAAAAAACGGGGAACGGAATTGCTGGAGCTGGTGATGCCGCTGACGATCGGGTACGCCGAGATCGTGCCGATCCGGCTGGATCGGCTGGATATGCTGACCGCGGCGGCTCTGAATGAGCAAAGCGATGAAACTCAGGATTGAAGGCGGTCGGACGCTGTCCGGCACAGTGCGGCTGCCGTCCTCCAAATCTTTTTTACACCGCGCGCTGATTTGCGCGGCGTTGGCGGACGGTCCCACGACGATCGCCTGCCGCGGTTGGGGAGAGGACGTGTCGGAAACCGTCGAGGCCCTTCGCGTCATGGGCGCGGATGTCATGCCGGTTCCCGACGGTTTTCTCGTCTGCCCCGTCGATCGGTTTACGCCCGGTGTGATTTCAGTAAACAAAAGCGCGGCGACCTTTCGCTTTTTTCTGGCGCTGGCGGCGTTTTCCGGACAGCGATATGAGATCCGCGTTTCCCAAGCCCTTCGCGCCAGACCGTTTATCGAAATGGTCGACGGTCTCAGACGCGCCGGCGCCGATATCCGGGTGGATGACAGCGCCGTTTTCGTTTTTCCGTCCGGGATCGGGAACGTTGATTTCCCGGGAAATATCAGTTCACAGTTTTTCAGCGGCGTTCTGATGGCGCTGCCTCTGACGGGCGGAAAGGTATCGGTGCGCCCGTCCGCTTTTACCGTTGGGGAAGGGCATGAAAACTCGGCGTGCTTTGGCAGAGATTCAGCCGATACGTCGGCTGAACGGACGGCCGTCGGTCCGGCTGACCCCGCGTCCGGCGACGCGGAGCGGGATGCCGGGACCGTGCCGGACGGACCGGAAAACAGGAAAGAAGAGAGACCTGTTTCTCCTGATTACGTCCTGTTGACACAGCGTGTTATGAGCCTGTTCGGAGCACGGGCTGAACTGGGCGCGATCGTTCCTGCCGGGCGTTATCGCTCACCCGGTTTTCTCCGGGCGGAGGACGACGCTTCATCCGCTTCTTTTTGGTGGGCGGCCAACGTCCTGGGCAGTCGGATCGCTTTTAAAGACGCTTGTTTGACGCCTTTTCAGCCGGATCGGAGCGTAGAGCGTCTGGTCGGAGAAATCGCGGCGGGACGCCTTTCTGATGTGAATATTTCCGGCATTCCGGACGCTTTTCCGGTGTTGGCCGTAGTCGCCGCGAAGGGTGCGGAAACCGTTTTCCGCGGCACCGATCGTCTGCGCGGTAAAGAAAGCGATCGCGTCGATTCCGTCTGTAAGCTGATCCGTTCGCTCGGGGGGCGCGCTCTGGCGGGGAATGACAGTATTACCATTTTCGGAGACCGGTTGAAGGGCGGTCTTATCAGCGCGGAAGGCGATCATCGCATCGCCATGGCGGCGGCCGTCGCGGCGACGATCTGCGACGGCGACGTGGTGTTGGACGGTGCGGAAACCGTGG
>JAHAZM010000062.1 GCA_018385275.1 Eubacteriales bacterium
GGAATGGACAGCGGCACGCTGTTGATGGTCCGCACCTGCGGGGTGATATTCTCGCCGACGATGCCGTTTCCGCGCGACGCGCCGCGCACCAGCATGCCATCCTCGTATAAAAGATTGATCGTCAGTCCGTCAAACTTATACTCCAGCACGTACGTGATCGGCGGTAGCGACTCCCCGCTTTCCTTTTCATATGCGGAAACCAGTTTTTCGGCCCGCGCCGCCCAGGCCCGCACCTCGTCGAACGTCTTCGCTTTATCCAGACTGTGCAGCGGCCCGTTGTGCCGCACGGACTCAAACTCCGGCAGCACCGTATCTCCGACCCGCCTTGTCGGCGAATCGTCCAGCACGCGCCCCGTTTCCCGTTCAAGCCGCGTCAGTTCGTCGTAAAGCGCGTCGTATTCCCGGTCGCTGATGATCGGATCGTCCAGCACGTAATACCGATACGCGTGATCGTTGAGCTGATCGACCAGCTCTCTCATTCTGTCCACCGCGACCCTCCTTTACAGCTTGACCATCGGCGCCAGCGCCGCCGAAAACTTCTTCAGCGGTTGACCGTTGAAAATGACGGTAACGGTCTGCCCGTTCGTACCTTCCTCCGTCGCCATCACGATCCCCTCGCCGTATTTATTGTGTTTGACCCTGTCCCCGACGGCATAGCGTTTATCGTCGTCGGCCTTCCGCTCCTCGCGGGCGGTCGTTACCGTCGCCGTATCCGCCAGCGCAACCTTCTTGCGGGGCGCGGAATACGCCGCGGTTCGGACCTGCGCGCGGCCGGATCTCTGCATCGTGAGACTGCCGCACACATCCGGCGGCATTTCCCGGATAAACTGCGACGGTTCGTTGTTCATACCGTGTCCGAACAGCATCCGGCCCTGACAACTCGTTATGTAAAGCTTTCGTTTCGCTCTGGTCACGGCGACGTAGCAAAGCCGCCTTTCCTCCTGCATCTCTTTTTCATCGAACAAAGCGCTGTTGGACGGGAAAATCCCGTTTTCCGCTCCCGCGAGAAAAACCGTATCGAATTCCAGTCCCTTCGCCGCGTGGATCGTCATCACCGTGACGCGATTGTACTCGTCCTCATCGTCGTCCGTATCCACGGAAAGCGAAACGTTCTCGACGTAATCGCCGATCGAAGCGTCCGGGTTGTCCGCAAAAAACTGCTCGGCGCTGCCGATAAACTCATCGATATTCCGCATCCGGTCGAGATCGTCTTCATCCTGCGCCGTCTCGTACTGGCTCCTCAATCCTGTGTTGTCGATCAAACGCCGTATAAAATCCGCCGGCTTATCTGTTTCCGCGTATGCGCTCAGTTTCGTCAGAAGAACGGAAAACTCCGCGAGCCTCGCCCGGGCCCGCGCCGTGATCGCATGGTTTTCCGCCGCGTCCAGCACGACTTCCAGAAGAGACTCCTCTTCGCTCACCATGGAACGCAGCGTCTGAATCGTCGTTTCTCCGATCCCGCGGCGCGGAACGTTGATGATGCGTTCTATCGCTTCCCCGTCTGCCGGATTGACCACGATCTTCAAATAAGCAAGAATATCCCGGATCTCTTTCCGGTCAAAGAATCGGTTCGCCCCGTATACGCGATACCGGATGCCGAAACGTGAGAACGCTTCTTCGATCGCTCGCGACTGCGCGTTATACCGGTACAAAACGGCAAAATCCGAATACGCCTTATCCTCACGGCAGGCGCGTCCGATCTCCTGCGCGATGAAAATTGCCTCGTCCTTTTCGTTCCCCAAACGTTCGACGCTGATCTTGTCGCCCTCTTCCCCCCGCGTCCACAAGCGCTTGCTCTTCCGCTCGAAATTATTGGCGATCACGGCGTTGGCCGCCTCAAGAATATTCTTCGTGGAACGATAGTTCTGTTCCAGCTTAATGACGTAAGTGTCCTCGAATTCGTTCTCAAAATCAAGGATATTGTGAATGTCCGCGCCGCGCCAGCCGTAGATGCTCTGATCGTCGTCGCCGACGACGCATATATTCTTATACAGGGCCGCCATCAGCGCCACGATGCGGTACTGCGCGTAATTGGTATCCTGATATTCGTCCACCATGATGTACTGAAAGCGGTTCTGATAATAGCTCAGGACGTCGGGGCATTTTTCAAACAATTCCACCGTTTTGACCAGCAGATCATCAAAATCCAGCGCGTTGTTCAGCATGAGTCTGCGCTCATACTCCTTCATTACGCTCATGATATTTTCGGCGCGGAAATCTCCGGCCATCACCGATTCGATATAGCCGTCGACCGATAAGAGCCTGTTTTTGGCGTCGCTGATCCTCGACTTGATATCCCGCGCGGAATACAGCTTCTCAGACAGCTGTTTTTCTTTCAGAATATCGTTCAGGACCTTGATCTGGTCCTTGTCGTCATAGATCGAAAAAGACCGGTCGTAACCGATTTTCTCGATATCACGCCGCAGGATCCGGCAGCACATGGAATGGAATGTACTGATCCATGCGTCATGCGCCGCCCCGTCGGTGATCGCGTCGATGCGCTGCTTCATCTCGTTGGCGGCTTTATTGGTAAACGTGATCGCCAGCAGCCGGTACGCCGGCAGCCCCTTATCATAAATCAGATGCGCGGCCCGATAGGTAATCACGCGAGTCTTTCCCGTCCCGGCGCCGGCCAGGATCAGTAAAGGTCCTTCGGTGTGCAGGACCGCTTTTTTCTGCTCCGTATTCAATCCACGCAGATCAATGGTCGATTCGGTCATAATACTTTTCCTTGTCTTTTCTCCTTATTCTTT
>JAHAZM010000063.1 GCA_018385275.1 Eubacteriales bacterium
AGACATTTAGCAATATGTGGTTATTTTTATTCTACGCACCTCCCGCCTTTTTGCGAAAGGCGAGAGGTGGAACAAACTCTTAGGAGGCGGTCGCTCTATCCAACTGAGCTATAGCGACGTATTGTCATCTATGATTATAGCCCGACGAAAGTCGAACTGCAATCCCTTATTCAAGTTTTCTCCGGTGGCTGTTGTAACGTAACCTTAGGAGGCGACCGCTCTATCCTACTGAGCTACGGGGACACATCATAGTCAATTTCACGTTCGCCGTTTTGCGTGCCCGAAACGGCGGGATCGCGGGAGAAACGCTTGCGGTTTCTCATCTGTTCGCGGTTTTTCCTGAGGTGCACGAACCAGGAACATCAGTATTATAGAGGAAGCGGGGCGTTGTGTCAAACGGATTGTGGAGAAACGGAAGATAACAGCCGCTGTGCCAAAGCCCGTTTCCGGAAGCGCGAGGCGCAGAGGCCCAGTCTCGAAAAGCGGTGGATTAGAGATAAAAAACGGCCGTACGGGGTAAAACCGTACGGCCGCTGCGCGTGTCAAAGCGTTATTGGAATATGATATGAGTGATGGATTCGCCGTTGATCTTTCGCAGATAATGGTTGGAGTAATGAACGGTGGAGCCTTCAACTTCGACCGATTCAATGTCGAAATCACGCCGGCAACCTTTCGTCATGCTCAGCGGGGACAGATAATAGAGCCCTTTGAGTCCGCGGCTCGAGGAGATCCCCTCGACCAGAATGGGGCTGTCCTCGCCGGTAATATCGAGTTTGACGCCGCGGTCGATCATGACGCAGCTCTCGCTGCCTTCCGCCCGGAGAAGGATGCCTTTTTTCGTCACAGTCAGCTTGCCGGAACCGATAAAGGTCACGCTGCCGCCGTAATGGAAGCCCCAGACGAGGACGCCCTCGAGCGTGTTTTCCCCGATGAGGCAGATCTTGAAACCGTTGCCCATCATGTTGACTTCCAGCAGGGGGCCGGAGTAATTCTCCAGCGTCAGGGTGTTGCTGGCTGAGTCGTAGGAAACGCCCGGAACTTTATCGGTCGGATTGTAGACTTCGCCGTTTTCATCGGTCGACGCGTAGGCCGAGCCGGACACGATGGTTTTCGTGTCCTCTTTGTTTTCGGAACGAAGCAGGATATACTCTTCGTTGATTACGCCGTAACCGGGGACCTCGCCGTTCGGCTCGAGATTGGTGAGCGTAGGGAACGCATCGTCGGCCATTTCCATATACTCGGAATAATGGCTCTTCTGATGCCACCAGTAATCGTCTTTAGAAAAGTCGTCGAGCGGTTCGCCGGTGAGGATGCTGTAGCCGCCTGCCGCGGACGCGATACTGACGGTCGCGACGACGGCGATGACGGGCTTCAGGAGCGTCATCTTCAGCTTTTTGTGACGGTCCTCCTTGACCTCGGCTTCGTCGGCTTTGCCGGCTTTTCCGGAAGCTTGATCGTATTCACGCGAAGACGTGGCGACAGGAGAAGGGACGCGGTCTTCCCTGGCTGCGGCGGTAAGTTCGGGCGCGCAGGTGAGTTCGGGCGCCGGAAGGTGCTCCTCGGGCGGGAGATGGAACTCTTTGTCTATTCTGTTTGTCACGCCGGAATCGCCTCCTTTCGCAAAGCGCTAAGAGGCTCAGTCCGTATGGACGTCGACCTGCGGGAACGGGCACTCCACGCCCAGATGGCGGAAGCCGAGAAGAAGGTCGTGATTCAGGACGCGGGCGCCGGAATAGATGTCTTTTTCATCGACGTTGACGACGAAACGAAGGACGACGGCGCTGTCGGCCAGAGACTGGACGCCCAGATAGACCGGAGGCTTTTTCATCATATCGGATCGCTTGTTGTAGATCTCTTCCATGAGACCGGGGATCTCGCTCTCCAGCTTTTCCAGATCGGTGCCGTAGGGAATGGCGATATCGCTGACGCTGCGGGAAAGCTTATCCGAGCGGTTCAGGATGTTGCGCATAGCGGAGTTGTTGACGATCTTGACGTTGTCGCCCGGATCGGTAATGCAGGTCGTGCGGATGCCGATATTGGTGACGGTGCCGCGGAAATTGTCCACTTCGACGATGTCGCCTACGTTGTACTGGTTTTCAAACAGCATGAACGCGCCGGTCACGACGTCGGCGATCAGGCTTTCGGCGCTGAAACCGACGATCAGAGCCAGGATTCCGACGCTGGCGACGATCGTGGAAAGATTGACGCCGAGGATCGAAAGACCACCGCAGAGGATGACGATGCCGGCCACGTATTTCAGCAGGCTGGAAACGATCGACAGAATGGAGCGGACGCGGTGGTTCTGCACCTTGATGGCGCCCAGTATCATGACCAGCAGGGCTTCGACGGCGATGACGACCGCGATCAGAATAAGAAGCTTGAGTAAAACCGAAAGATCAAAGGTGATGTTCCACGTCGCGGGATTGAAGATGTTCGTCAGGAACCCGAGCGGGATCACGGTCGCCAGAACGGCGACGCAGATGATGATACGGAAGAGGATTTTCTTTTTTTCTTTGTCCATAGTTTCAACTCCTATTCTGTGTAATAAAATGCCGTGAGGCATGGGGTTACGCGGAGCCCGATACAAGGATCGGCATAGATGGGTACGGGTCCATGCTATGCCGATCGTGGTTTCAAGTAAACTGTTTGATTAGTCCGCCGTGTAGGGCAGCAGAGCGACCACACGGGCGCGTTTGATGGCGATAGCCAACTGACGCTGATGCTTGGCGCAAACGCCGCTCATTCTGCGGGGCAGGATCTTGCCGCGCTCCGTCGTGAACCTTCTCAGACGGGCGACGTCCTTATAGTCGATATGCTCGATCTTGTCAACGCAGAAAGCGCAAGCTTTTCTTCTCTGGCGCTTGATATGGGGGCGCTTTCCGCCCATTCTATCTTCCATGTTGCGTGTACCTCCTTATGTTATTGAGAATCAGAACGGAAGGTCGTCCTCGACGGGCGTCATGTCCGAAGAGGGCGTGAAGCCGTCGGAGACCTCGTTGGCGCTGGAAACCGTGCGGTTGAGGAATTTGACCTCGTTGGCGATGACTTCGGTGACGTAGCGCTTGCTTCCGTCCTGCGCGTCGTAGGTGCGGGTCTGGATGCTTCCGAATACGGCGACCTGACTGCCTTTGCGCAGATACTTATGGCAGTTGTCCGCGGTGGTCCGCCAGGTCACGACGGGAATGAAATCCGCCTGTGAATCGTTGCCGTCGCGGTTGTACCCGCGGGAAACGGCTACGGTAAACGTGCAGACGGAAAGACCGGCCTGCGTAGTGCGGAGCTCCGGATCGCGGGTGAGATTCCCGATTAAAAATGCCTTATTCACTATCTTGTCCCTCCTACTTCAGGAAAAACTTATTCTTCGCGTAAAATGACCAAATTACGCATGATGTCTTCGGTGATGCCGAAAACACGGACAAGCTCAGCCGGTACCGACGGCGCTGCTTCGAAGTTCATCAGGACGTAATAGCCCTCTTCGATGTAGTTGATCGGATACGCAAGCTTTTTCTTGCCCCACTCATCGATCTTCTCGACGACGCCGCCGTTATCGGTCACGATCGCGGCGAATTTGTCGATGACGGCCTTGTTGGCTTCCGCCTCCAGGTCCGGCTTGATGATGTAAAGCGCTTCGTATTTGTTCATACTCTTTCACCTCCCGGTCTAAATCGGCCCTTTGACAGAATTGCAAAGGGCAAGGTAGTTTGTAACGTGTGCATTATAGCATAGGCTTCCGATAAAAGCAAGCATTTATTTTATCTTAATTGACAAAGAATCCTTCTACTTGTATAATACATACAGTTATTTTTAATCAACAGGAGTCCAATCTATGAAAGCAAACGAGCTCAGACAAAAATACCTGAAGTTTTTTGAAAGCAAAGGTCACGCCGTCATCGACGGCGCGTCCGTGATCCCGGAGAACGATCCGACGGTGCTTTTCACCACCGCCGGCATGCATCCGCTCATTCCGTATCTGCTCGGCACGAAGCATCCGTCGGGGACGCGCCTGACCGACGTGCAGAAATGCATCCGGACCGGCGACATCGACGAGGTCGGCGACGCGAGCCACCTGACGTTCTTTGAAATGCTGGGCAACTGGTCCCTGGGCGATTATTTCAAAAAAGAAGCCATCGCCTGGTCGTGGGAGTTTCTCACGAGCAAAGAGTATCTCGGGATCGACCCGGACCGTCTGGCGTTCTCGGTTTTCGCCGGCGACGCCGACGCGCCCAGAGACGTCGAAGCGCATGACCTGTGGCGTGCCTGCGGCGTGAAAGAGGATCATATTTTTTATCTGCCCAAAGAGAACAACTGGTGGGGACCGGCCGGTATCACGGGCCCGTGCGGCAGCGATACGGAGATGTTCATCATCACCGACAAGCCCGCCTGCGGACCGGATTGCTCGCCGGCCTGTGACTGCGGTCGCTATCTCGAGATCTGGAACGACGTGTTCATGCAGTACAACAAGAACGCGGACGGAAGTTTTTCGCCGCTGACGCAGAAGAACGTGGACACCGGTATGGGTCTCGAGCGGACGCTCTGTATCCTCAACGGACAAACCAACGTGTACGCCACGGAAATCTTTGCCGACATTCTGGCCGGGATCGAGGAGCTCTCCGGCAAAAAGTATACCGATCATGACGAATACACCCGTGCGTTCCGTATCGTGGCCGATCATATGCGCACGGCGACGATCATCCTCGGCGACCGCCGCGGCGTGACGCCGAGCAACGTCGATCAGGGCTACGTCCTGCGTCGTCTGATCCGTCGGGCGATCCGCTTTGCCGGTCAGCTCGGCATGCCCGACGGCAGTCTGGGCCGCATCAGCAGCATCGTGATCGACCAGTATAAGGACGTTTATCCCGAGCTGGAGGAGAAGAGAGCTTTCATCCTCGAACAGCTGGCTCTGGAAGAAGAGCGTTTCGACAAGACGCTGACGACGGGCATGCGCGAGTTTGAAAAGCTCGTCGCCCGTCTGAACGGCAGCCGCATCGACGGTCCGGCGGCGTTCCATCTTTACGATACGTACGGATTCCCGATCGAGTTCACGCTCGAGCTGGCTAAGGAAAAGGGTTTCGAGGTGGATACGGAAGGCTTTGCCGCGTGCTTCAGGGAGCATCAGGCCAAATCCGCGGCCGGCGCCGAGCAGCGCTTCAAGGGCGGGCTGGCAGACCATTCCGTGGAGACCGCGCGTCTGCATACGGCGACGCATTTGCTGCAGGCGGCTCTGCGCCGCGTGCTGGGCGACGAAGTCAAGCAGAAGGGAAGCAACATCACGGCCGAGCGTCTGCGCTTCGACTTCAGTTTCCCGCGCAAAGTGACGCCGGAAGAACTGGCGGAGGTCAGCCGCCTCGTCAACGAGGCCATTGCCGCCGACGTACCGGTCGTCTGCGAGGAGATGCCGGTCGAAGAAGCCAAGAAATCCGGCGCGATCGGCTTGTTTGAGAACAAATACGACAGCGTGGTCAAGGTCTATACGATGGGCTCTTTCAGCAAAGAGATCTGCGGAGGACCGCACGCGGAGCACACCGGCGAACTGGGGACGTTCGTGATCCAGAAAGAGGAGAGCAGCTCCGCCGGCGTCAGACGGATCAAAGCAATTTTGAAATAATATAAAAGGAGAGAAATACCATGAGCAAGGTTATCGTGGAGAAAGTCGCGTTCGGCGGATGGAACAAATGCGTCCGCATCAGCAACGGCACAGTCGAACTCATCGTCACCACCGAGGTGGGCCCGCGCATCATCCGGTACGGTTTTATCGGCGGACCCAACGTCATGTGTGAAAAAGAAGGTCAGATGGGGACCAAGGGCGCCAAGGAATGGCAGATCTACGGCGGACATCGGCTGTGGCACAGCCCGGAGGACGCCAAGCGTACTTATGAACTGGACAACACGCCCGTCAAATACAGAAGGATCCGCAACGGCATCGTGACGCTGCAGCCCGTCGAACCCTGGGCGCAGATTGAGAAGCAGATGGAGATCCGCCTCGACGAGGAAGGCACGGGCGTCCGTATCGTTCATCGGCTTTTCAACAGAGGCGCGTGGGACGTGGAGATGAGCGTCTGGGCCATGTCCGTGCTGGCTCCCGGCGGCAAAGAGGTTTTCCCGCAGGTCCGTCTGGACACCGGTCTGGGGCCGAACCGCTCCATGACGCTTTGGCACTATACCAAAATGAACGACAAGCGCGTTTACTGGGGCGATAAATACATCACGCTGACGCAGGATAAGAAGGCCAAGACCGCTTTCAAGGTCGGCACCAGCAACGACATCGGCTGGGCGGCGTATTTCGTCAGCGACAACTGCTTCGTCAAAACGTTCGACGCGGACAGCTCGCTTCCGTATCCGGATAACGGCTGCAGCTTCGAGACCTATACCTGCGACTTCATGGTCGAGATGGAGACCCTGTCTCCGCTGTTTCTGGTCGGGCCCGGCGAGGCGGCCGAGCATGAAGAGCAGTGGCATTTGTTCGAACATGCCGGCAAGCCGTCCAACGACGAGGTCGAGCTTGAGGCGATCCTGTCCGAGATGATCACCGACCGCGAGGTCTGAGTTGATAAGCGGGGCGTTTCCCATGTGAAACGCCCCTTTTTTGTCTGCGGGGCAAAGCAAGTCCCGGGAGGAGTCTATGGAACCGGCATTATGGAAAAAACCGCCGTCTGGTTACGGCGAGGTCGCATTTTTCTGGTGGCACGGAGACAGGATCACGCGCGAAAAGCTGACGTATATTCTGGAACAACTGCGCGACGCGCATATCTCCGGTCTGCAGATCAACTACGCCCACGGGGACAGCGGCGGCCGGCTTTGGGGGCTGACCCTGGACAGCAGTCCGCGCCCTTTCAGCGAGGAATGGTGGGATCTGCTGGGCTGGTTTCTGGACGCCTGCCGTCCCTACGGCATCTCGATCAGTCTCAGCGACTATACGCTGGCGTCCCCGGGACAGGGGTTTTTCACCGACGAGATCCTGGCGGCGCATCCGGAGTTTCTCGGTCAAAGACTGAGTTGGGACGGGGAGCGGGTCATGGTTGAAACCGTCCCCTGGTCGCTCAATCCGCTGGCGCCGGGATGCGGAGAGGCGGTCGTGGAGCGTTTCTACGGCGAGTTCGAGCGGCGTTTCCCCGGCGAAACGGGCCGCGGAATCAATTACTTCTTTTCCGACGAGTTGAACTTCAATATCGCGGGCAATCTGTGGTGCGACGATTTTGCCGAGCAGTTTGCCGCCCGCAAGGGTTACGACCTGACGCCGTTCCTGCCGGCGATCTTTACGGATATCGGGCCGGAAACGCCGAAAGTGCGACTCGACTATAAAGACGTGATCGTGCGGTTGGAGGAGGAACGGTATTTCGAGCCGGTAGGAACGTGGCACGCGGACAGAGGCATGACGTTCGGATGCGATCACGGCGGACGGGGGAAAGACGTCACGGAGTTCGGGGACTATTTCCGGACGGCCAAATGGTATACCGCGCCGGGCAACGATCAGCCGCATCTGGCCTGCGACATTATCAAAAACAAAGTCAACAGTTCGATCGCCCATCTCAACGGTCGCCGGCGCACCTGGCTCGAGGGTTTCTACGGCAGCGGCTGGGGAACGAGCTCGGCGCAGGTGGCCGACGCGGTGATACGGAATTTTCTGACCGGGCAGAATCTGCTGTCGCTTCACGGGCTTTATTACAGCATGGACGCCTCCTCGTGGGAATGGGCGCCGCCGTGCAATCACTGGCATATGCCGTACTGGCCGGAGCTGAAAGAAACGCTGGCCGGGACGGAGCGGCTGAGCTGGCTGCTTTCGCAGGGGGAGCACGTCTGCGACGCGGCCGTGTATTATCCGGTGGCGGCGGCCGAAGCCGATCCGACGGACGGCGAACAGGCTGTGCGCTCTGCGTTCGCCGCGGGCGAGGCGTTGTATGCCGGCGGGATCGATTTTGATTTCGTGGATTTTACCGCGCTCGAAAAGGCGGAGATCACAGACGGACGCCTTTGTATCGGCGGGGAGGCGTATCGTGCGCTGATTCTGCCGGGGATGAAAACCGTTCGAGACGCGGCGTACCGACAGATGGCGCGCTTTGCGCGACTCGGCGGCGTCGTGGTGCTGCTCGGCGATCTGCCGGAGGCTTCCGATCGGATCGGACGGAACGATCCGGAGCTGACAAAAATAAATGAATACATGCTCAAACAAGCATATAAGATAGAAAACAACGATTTCAGCGGGATGGTGCGGCTCATAGAAAAGAATATCCCACGGGATATGACGGGAAACGAGGGCTGCTGGTATCTGCATCGACGGATCGGCGAAGAAGACGTTTTTCTGCTGTACGGAGGAGTTCCGGGCGCGCGCTGCCGGCTGCGGGCGGTCGGAGAAGTCGCGGCGATGGACTGGAAAACCGGCGATATCGTCGGCGTCGCGTCGGAGAAGACGGAAAACGGCGTGGCGGTGACGGCGCGCGAGGGGCTCAACGTCTTTTTGGTCTCTCCGACGGTTTATCCCGCGGCGCGGGAGACCGAGCCGGCGCAGACGATCGGGCCGGAGGGAGAGTGGCATTGCCGGCTGGAGCCGACGCTGGATAACGCCTTCGGGGACTATGCGTATCCGCCGGAAAAAGGGCTGATCGGGCCCGAGGCGCGTCGTGTGCGCGTGCGCGTGACCGAGGAGGACTGTTCGGGGGCGGATCTCGACGACGCGGACTGGGAAAGCGTCGGCTGGGGCGAGGGCCGGTATTTTACGCTCAACGGACGGCCGTACCGCTATTCCCTGCAGCGCGGAAACTTGAGCGATCCGGGTCCCCAGCACAGCTATCACGGACTCAAAGGCCGCGTCGGAGACGACGTTCTCTGTTTCGGCGAGAGCGTGGTCACACAGGCCGGTTCGGACAGGCGCTACGAGGGAGAGGGACCCTACGTGTTCGAGACGACGGTTTCGACACGGCGGGCCGTGGAAGCGATCGTCGACTGCGGCGCGGAAAGGCCGGCGGAGGTCCGGCTCGACGGAAAACTTGTTTCCGATGTTGAAAACGGCGTCCGCGTCCGACTGACGGAGGGCCGGCATCGGCTGACGCTCCGCTATGAGCGGGCGGGACGGACGCATTTCATGCTGCGGACGGCGCCGACGCCCGCGCACGACCGGCATACGACGAGCTGGTACCGTCATCCCGGTCTGCTGACGTTTGACGCGTTCCCGGACGACATCGGCAAGACCTGCTGGATGCGCCTGACGGCGCCGCCGGGGATGGAGAAGCTGCTCGTCGACGGGTTTGAAGCGGCGTATGCCGACGGCGTTCCGATGAAAGCGGCCGAGGGCGGTTTTGTACCGGAAAAACCGTGCCCGCGTCCGGTGCGCGTCGCTCTGCGGTTCCGCTTGAAAAACGGCAGTGAGGACGGCGCGGTCCTGAACGGACCGATCCGCTTTGCGTGCGGCGAGGGGTTGATCCGGAGCGGTGACTGGTCGAAGGGAATGGGACTGGACTGGTATTCCGGCGGGGTGCGCTACTGGCGCGACGTGACTTTGAAAGCCGGCCTTTCCACGATCCTCGACCTGAAAAAGGTCAACGCGAGCGCCGTAATCACGGTCAACGGCGAACGGATCGCGACGCTGACGAGCCCGCCGTTCCGCGCGGATATCACCCGGGCGATCAGAGAAGGGCAAAACCGTATCGAGATCCTGGTGCACAATACGCTGGCGCCGCAGATGTCGTCGACGCCGAGCGTGTACGTCGGGGAAACGGTTTCCGGGATGGGGCTCGAATAATTTAATAAAAAGCGGCGCTGCAAGTTTTTTCTTGCGGCGCTTTTTTTGTATAATCGGCGCGGGCGGCGGAAACAATCATGAGTAAAGGAGGGATCGTATGAAGAAATTCCTTTATACCGTGCTTGTCGTGATGCTTGTCGTGATTTTTTCACGCTACGGCGCGCTGGGACTGATGAAAGCCGTCGCGTACGCGGGCGGATTTGACGCGGCGGCGTCGCTTTTGCCGGATGTGACGATCAAAAAATACGAAGGCGGTCTGCGGGTCGGGACCGGGCATCTTCTGACGGGTCAGCACATCCAGATCGCCGAACGGAACGGCAAGATCACGGTCGGTTGTCCGTATATCGACGAAGGGTATTGACGGATGAGCGAAATGTTTGTCGTTCGCGGCGGGGTGCCTCTGCACGGAACGGCAGAGGTTTGCGCGGCGAAAAACGCCGTTCTGCCCGCCATAGCCGCCGGGCTGCTGACGGAAGGGACGGTGCGCCTGCGCGGCGCGCCTCATTTGCTGGACGTCGAGGCAATGGGGGCGCTGGCGGAGAAACTCGGAGGAAAGGTTGCCCGTGAAGGGGAGGAACTGACGGTTTCCGGCGCGAAAGCGGCGCCCGCGCGGCTGGGATATGAGCTTTGCGCCAGAACGCGGGCTTCGGTCCTGCTGCTGTCGGTCTGTCTGGCGCGTTTCGGCAAAGCCGATATCGCGATGCCCGGCGGGTGCGCCATCGGCAGCCGCCCGGTGGATCTGCATTTGAAAGGGCTGGCGCGGATGGGCGCGCAGATCCGTACCGAGCACGGTTGTCTCTGCGCCGAAGCGCCGCAGGGGCTGCGTCCCGCGTCGCTGTATCTGGACGTCCCGAGCGTGGGCGCGACGGAAAATCTGATGATGGCGGCCACCGCCGCGCCGGGCACTACGGTCATTGCCAACGCCGCTACCGAGCCCGAGGTGGAGGATCTGGCTCGTCTGCTCGTCGGGATGGGCGCGGATATTGAGAACGCGGGAACGGATCGGCTCGTGATCCACGGAGGACGGCCTTTGCACGGAACGACGCACGCTCCCATCCCCGACAGGATGGAGGCGGGGACGCTGCTCGCGGCGGCGGTCGCTACCCGCGGATCGGTGCGCGTCACGGGAGTCGAGCCGGCGCATCTGCTGCCCGTCACGGCCAAACTGCGCGAATGCGGCTGCAGCGTGATGGAGTGCGCAGACTCGATCGCGGTTTCGGCAAAAGAACTGCGGGCCGTTGAGATCAGGACCATGCCGTACCCGGGGTTTCCCACGGATCTGCAGGCGCCTATGGCGGCGGTCTGCTGTACGGCCGACGGCGTCAGCCTGATCGAGGAGACGATATTTGAAAACCGTTTTTCTTATGCCGATGAATTAAAAAGGTTCGGCGCGAATATAAGAGTAAAGGACGGGAGCGCCATCATCCGGGGCGGCGCGCCGCTTTCCGGAGCAGGCGCGCGGGCGCTCGATCTCCGGGGCGGAGCCGCGGCGTTGATCGCGGCGCTTTGCGCTTCCGGCACCAGCCGCATCCTCGGCGTCGAACAGATCGATCGGGGATACGAACGGCTGGAGCGAAAATTATCTGCGTTGGGAGCGAGAGTATGGCGCGTTTGAAAATCATTCTGACGTCGGCGGTCCTGGCGTCGGCGATTTTGATCGGCGGGGTTTTTCTGTCGGTGCCGAAAGGGAAAACAGAGCCTGTCGGAGCGGCGCGTCGGACGGAGAGCCCGGAAGGCGGGCTGGTCGTTTTCGACGTTTCCGCCGGCCGATGCGTCCGAATGGAGACGGAGGAGTACGTCTTTGGCTGCGTGGCGGCCGAAATGCCTGCGCTGTTCGCGCTCGAGGCGTTGAAAGCGCAGGCGGTGGCCTGCCGTACTTATGCCGTCGCCAAAGGCCGCTGTCCCTCACATCCGGAAGCCGACGTCTGCACCGATTCGCAGTGCTGTCAATGCTATGCTTCGGCTGAAGAACTCCGCCGGAAGTGGGGCGGCGGGTTTGAAGAATACAGCGCCCGCATAGCCGAAGCGGTCCGCGCCACCGCCGGCGAGCTCGTGCTGTACGACGGGAACCCGGCGCTGACGCTGTATCACTCCAACAGCGTTGGTTTTACGGCTGATTGCGTGACGGTTTTCGGGTCGTCGGAGCCGTATCTGATCAGCGTGGATTCGCCGTCAGACGCCGGCGCGGAGCATTATGCGACACAAAAGAGTTTTTCCCTTTCTTCTTTTGTCGATACGGTCAACGCGGCGTATCCGGCCGCGGGATTAACGACGCGCAGCGTCAAAAGAGAGGCGTTCGTCGCCGAACGGAGCGCGGACGGGCGTGTGAAAAAGCTGGTTTTGGGAGGCGTGAATCTCGACGGCGCGCATGCCAGGAGTCTGTTCGGGCTCAGGAGCGCTGATTTTGTGCTGACTTTCAGCGGAGAGGTCGCGGTCTTTGACGTGAAAGGAAGCGGACACGGGGTCGGGATGAGCCAGGTGGGGGCTAATGTTTTAGCCAAACAAGGGTGGTCTTATCGGGAGATCCTGACGCATTATTATCCGGGGACCTGTATCGGGACGACGGCAGAAACTGGTGTTTGACTTTTTCCGCGGTTGTGATAGAATGATAATAAGGAGGATTCGATCATGACCACGAAAGACGTCATTCTGAATATCAATATGTCCCATGAACAGCCCGGGGCTGAACCGGAGTCCATGGAACTGGTCACCAACGCCCGGTACAGCCGCGACGGGGATAAGACCTATATTGAATATGAAGAAAGCGAACTGACCGGTCTGGAAGGATCCGTCACCAAGATCATGCTGGAGGGCGACGAGCGGGTAACGCTGGAGCGCGACGGAAAGTATACGATGGCGCTGGTGCTCGAGCAGGGGAAGCGGTATTTCGGCGCGTACAGCACGCCGTACGGCATCCTGGATCTGGCGGTATCGCCTTCGCAGGTACATATCGAGCAGACGGACGAAAAGCTTGAACTGCAGATGAATTACGCGATGACCGTCGCCGGGACCAACGCGGGGACTTTTGATATGCGGATCAGTTCAAAATTCTGAAAAACAAAAAAGAAAAAGCCGGATCAGCCGGCTTTTTTTGTGCGCTGTTTTCAGTACCGTTTACGGTACTGAGTAGGGGAGACGCCGTATTTTTTCTTGAATTGCTTGGAAAAATGAAACACGTCGTAGAACCCGAGATCGCCGGCGAGCTCGCTGAGCGAGCGGTCGCTCTGCTCGGAAAGCTGACGCGCCGCCTGCTCCAGTTTCTGATTCATCTGATAGGCGTGCACGCCCAGGCCGGTGCGTTCTTTGATGAGCCGGGACAGCGTCCGGCGGCTGACGAAAGACAGGGTGGCCAGTTCGTCCAGGGAGAAGAATTTTTCCGGATGAGTGTGGATGGTGAACAGGACGGTGTCGACCACGTCGGTGCGAATATAATTGTTCGCGGCGAAATCCCGCAGATGACAGACGAGGAGATTGAATACCGACGACGCTTCGTATACGGCGTTCGGGCTTTCAGAGTTGTGGATGACGATCATTTTTTTGAAATAATCCAGCAGATCCGGATCGTGGGCGATGTGCATGAGGGTCGGGATGAGAACGCGGCCCGGCGCGGAAGCGTCGTCGCTCTCGCGTACGAGTTCGTCGGTGGGAGCGCCTGTCACATGGAAGTAGATCGTCGCCGTGCCTGGCGCGCAGGGGAGTTTGCCGTGCTCGAGATGATTGGCTGCATAGATGAAAAGGTCGCCTTTCTTGAGAAGATACCGTTCGTCGTCCTGCCAAAGCTCCCAGCTTCCGTCCAGCATGTAAATGAATAAGTGCTCATTGATAAAGCGGGTCGGATGAACGATACCGACGGAAAAATGATTTGAACCGGCATGAGCGACCGGATGCAGGGCAGTCAGGTCAAAGGAATTCAGCAACAAAAACACCTCCATAGAAAGAATACCATATATCCCACGAAAAAACAAGATGTATGGCGCATATATACATGTAAAATCAGGTCGATTTATGATACAATGAAACCATCAAAAAGAGGAGGAAAAAACGATGCTGACGAAACAGCCATGGATCCTTCCGGGCGACGATATCACCTGCGAATATCTGGAGTGCCGGGATGAAGGAAGAGACGTAGAAGAGTATGAAGCTGCCGTAAAAGCGGTGGAAGCGATACAGGATTCGGAAGAGCGAAACAGATTGGCCAAAGCCCTGTTTGACGAAATGGAGAGCCGTCCGATCCGCGCCGATTTTCCGTACACAGAGCCGGAAACGCTGGAGGGCATTCTGGCCGAGTGTCCCGATTTTACATTTAACAAGAAGCGCGTGCTGTCGGACGCGGAGTTGTCTGATAAGGTGCGCGGCGCCTGGCACGGCCGGATCATCGGCTGTCTGCTCGGCAAACCGATCGAGGGGATCCGCCGCAAACAGCTCAATATCCTGATGGAAGAAACGGGCAACAATCCGCCGCGGGATTATTTCTACGGAAACAAAATGAATTACGAGGACCTCAACGCCAAGTTCGGAGAGTCGGTCTATAAGGTGGGACCTAACCGGCCGTGGGCGGATACGGTGACGGACGCTTCCCCGATCGACGACGACACGACCTATTGCGTGCACGTGCTGGAAACGCTGAAATGCCTGCCTGACGCGACGCCCGCGCAGCTGGCCGACGGAATCCTGCACAATATGCCGTTCTATTACTGCTGCACGGCCGAGCGTGTGGCGTATCGCAATTCCGCGGCGGGTCTGCTGCCGCCCGAAACGGCAAAGCATTACAATCCGTATCGTGAGCTGCTCGGCGCACGGCTTCGCGCGGACGTGTTCGGCTTTACCCGCATGGGCGATCCGGCCGGCGCGGCGCGCGCCGCTTATCATGACGGGTCCTGGTCGCACGTCAAAAACGGCGTGTATACCGAGATGTATACCGCGGCCATGATCGCTGCGGCGCCGTATTGCGATACGGCGGAGGAGATCCTCGAAGCGGGCCTCGCGCAGATTCCGAAGAACTGCCGGCTCAGCGCCGCGATCCGTGAGGTGCAGGCGATGGTCGCCGACGGAAAAAGTCCCAAGGAGATCGCGGACGTGGTGCACGCTCGGTTTGACGAAAACCATATCTACGGCTGGTGCCATACGATCTCAAACGATATGCTCATCGCTTCGGCGCTGCTGGCGGGCAGGCTGGATTTCACCGAGTCGATGGCGCAGGTGGAGGCCTATGCTTTCGATACGGACAGCAACGGCGCGACGCTGGGCGCGATCGTCGGCGCCTGCATCGGAGAAAAGGCGATCCCCGCTTATTGGAAGGCGCCGTATCACGGCAGGCAGAAGACCGCGCTGATGTCGAGACCGCTGGCGGACGTGGATTATCTGGAAAAAACGACGATGGATCTGATAAAAAGGTACAGAGGGTAAAACGGATCGAAGCGGCGCGAAAACACGGCGCCGCTTCTTTTTTGAAAAAAGTGCTTGCCAATCCGGGTGAACTTTGGTAATATAATAGGCGTTGCCGGGGTTATAGCTCAGCTGGTTAGAGCGTTACGTTGACATCGTAAAGGTCGTTGGTTCGAGCCCAATTAACCCCACCAAAGGACGATCGCGAGAGCGGTCGTTTTTTTCTATACCCGAACAAGCGCCCGGAGAAAAGCAAAGTTCTGCGCGGGAACAAGGGTTTGTTCGATCGGGGCGGCGGAAAGATCGCCTGGACAGAGCATGAAAAAACCCGACCGGCGGGACGGGTTTTTGTCGTGGCGGAAAACCACGTGGTAGTCGGGCGGCGGGAAAAAGGTTACCGATGAGAAAAAATCAAAAAGAAATCCCCCCTGTTTGACAGGGAGGATGGTTGGCGTTTCTTACTCCCGCGCCGCTTCCGCCATCGCGACGATGTTTTCGGCCGGCACGTTCGGCAAAATCTCCTCGTGACTCGGCGAAATGACGATGTTCGGCCCCAGGATGTCCCGCACGCGGAAGACTTCTTCGCGGATCTGCTGCGGCGTGGCGTTGACAAAAAAGCTCTGCGCGTCGATCCCGCCGACGAAGGCCAGATCGTTTTTGAACTGCTTGAGCTCCTGCGCGCTCATCCCCGCGGCCTGCGCCTGGATCGGATGGAGCACGTCCACGCCCGCGTCGATCAGATCCGGAATGATCCGCCAGATCGATCCGCACGAATGCAGCATGATCTTTTTGTTATATTTCTTTCCGACGGCGATCAGGCGTTTGAACGACGGAAGGACGAATTTCCGGAACAATCTCGGCGAGATGAGCAGATCCCGCTGCGTCCCGAAGTCGTTGCCGAAAAACATGACGTCGGCCCGATCTCCCAGCGCGGAGAAGTATTTTTCGTTCGCCGCGACGTAATAATCGACGATATGCTCCGTCACCGCCTCCACGACGTCCGGGCACTCATACATCTTGATAAAGTAGTTCTCCATCCCGAAGAAGTCCGCAACGTGATGGAAAAACGGCGACCACATGCCGGTAAAGATCATTTTGTCCGGGAATGCCTCCGCCTCGCGGTAGAACTCGGTGAAATCGCAGTAATCCGGATCCGGCCACGGGTACTTTTCCACGTCCGCGACCGTTTCGGCGTTGGCGAAAAACCCGCCCGCGCTCAGCGTCTCGCGCTTTGTCTGATAGCCGGGATCGATCGCGGGCAGTCCCTGCGGATGATGATACGAGCCGTCGACGAAAAGCCAGCGGCAGTCGTCGTTGAGATACCGGAAGATCGCTTCCCGCGTCGGTTCGATCCCCCATTTTTCCGCGTAGATCGGGATGGTTTTATCGTTGGGGTGCCCGGTCCACATCGCCCCTTCGCCGGTGCTTTTTCTGTTAAAGATAGCGGATACTTTCTCGCGTGAAGTCATTGTTTCCTCCAAATTGCTTGTGTTTTTACCGTTTGCGCCGCGTCAGCACGTGCCAGATCGCGCAATTGCTGAACCCGCAGCCCTTGTACAGTTCGTACGCCGCTTCGTCGCGCATCCGTCCCGAAACGGTGACGAATGCCGCGCCCCGCGCCGCTAACCGCTTCAGCAGTTCGCCGACCACGTAGCGTCCGAGTCCGCGCCGTCGATATTCCGGCGACGTCTGGATCCATTCCAACGCGCCTTCCCCGACGGTCGGGTCAAACTCCGCGATCCCGCTGGAGGCTGTCCGTCCGGCTTTGTCCTTGACGGCGATCCACAGCCCGGGATCGGCTGCGATCTGTTCGCGGTAGGTCTGCAGCGTTTCTTTCGTGACGTCCGTGCCGGGGTAACAGCGCCGGATGTGCGCCGCAAAAACCGCCGTTTCCGCTTCCGCCGCCGTAAATTCCGCCGGCAGGACGGGCGCGTCAAGCCCGGCCAGTCGATGGACGAGCTTGAAATACGGCTCGTCCGCGTATCCGTCCGGGATCGGCTCTCCGTCGAGCAGAATGCGCATGTTTTCCGGGATGACGACCGTCTGCGCCTTCCGGAACGACAGGCTTGCGACGCGGCACGGATCGGCTATATAGGCCTCTTTTTCCGTCACGATTCGTTCCTTCCGTTTATGCCTTTTTTTCTTTTTCCGACAGCCAGTTCAGCACGTCGGACATGACTTCGTCGCGGTTCAGCTCGTTGAGCAGCTCGTGACGACAGTCCGGATAAAGTTTGATCGCTACGTCGGTCATGCCCGCGCGCAGGAATCGTTCATAGGCGCGCCGGACGCCTTTTCCTTTTTCGCCCACCGGATCCATGTCGCCCGCGATAAAGAACACCGGCAGATCCTTCCGCATCCGCCCGATATTGCTTTGCTTGCCGATAAAAGCGATCCCGCCCATCATATCACGATAGAGTCCCGCGCTGGAGACGAACCCGCAAAGCGGATCAGCCTCGTAGGCGTCGACGGAAGCTTCGTTGCGGCTCAGCCAGTCGTTTTTCGTGCGGATCGGGGCAAAATCCTTGTTATAACTGCCGAAAGCCAGATTGCCCAAGAAAGTTGATTTGTGCTTCGGTCCTTTGAACGCGCAGATCAGCCGCGCCAGAAGCCGTCCGCTGCCGACCAGGAGAGAGGACTGCTGACCCGTTCCGCAGATCACGGCGCCGCTCAGCTCGTCCGGGTACCGGATCAGATACGTCCTGGTCAGGAAAGACCCCATGCTGTGTCCGAACAGGAAATACGGCAGCCCCGGATGCTCGGCGCAGAGCTTTTCGTGGAGCGTGTGCATATCGTCGACCACGCGCGCCCAGCCGTCCCGTTCGTCGAAGTACCCCAGTTCCGATTCGTCCCGCACGCTTTTCCCGTGACCGAGATGATCGTTGGCTGCTGTGATGAAACCGTGTTCCGCCAGGTAACGCATGAACGCGTCGTAGCGTTCGCTGTGCTCCGCGACGCCGTGGGCAATCTGCACGATCGCGTGCGCGGGTCCGTCCGGTTCGATCATCCGGACCCGGATATCGTTCTGTTTGTTCGAAGAGGGAAAGGTGAACTCAGTAAGCTTAGGCATAGGCGGCACCTCGTTTCTGTAAGATACTTTGATTCTAACGGAAACGAAACGAGAAGTCAAGACGCCGGCGCAAAAAAGAAAGAAACCGAAGAGCTATTTTCTAAAGGGGGTTTCAAGCATAGTCTTCCCCTCAAGGGGAAGACTCTTTTTCTGGACGAGCGCACTTATACACCGCTTATCCGCGGTGTCGCCTTCCTTTGTCTGGATGTGCGCATGCGAAAGAATAAAACCTCCCGAGATGAATAGTTTGCAAGCCGTTTGAATGCTGCTTCTTTTCAACGAACCGATAATAGAATTAAGCGTTGTCCTTATCTTGAATTCTTCTCAAAACACATAGTTTCAAAGCCGAGAGATTTTTTCACATAAAAGCATTGTAAATCTGTTTTTGCCTGCTTTGAAATTCGAATGTGTGGATTGTATTCTTTGCCGTTGCTTTTTATTCTCAACGGAACCGTGATGCTTCGAATCCGGTTTTTGAGTTCGATCCATGTTTCATAATCATCTAACGCATCCGCTTTTTGCTCCTCGTCGCTTTCACAAAAACGGACTTTTTTGGGGAATCGAATCACCAGTCCAATAGTATTTTCCGGAAACTGGTGAAGCGCCCATCCTTTTGTGAGCGGTGCATCGCCGTAAGGAATGACGCAGAACGGCCCCATTGTTACACATGGTTGTACAAAATCGGGCACAGACAGCAGCGTAGAAGGTTTATAAATTATGTTTTTTAAATGCTTTGTAATTCCTATCTCTAATCTGAATAAATCGTAATTTGCTTCCCATTCTGCTTTTTGTCCGGAACAAAGGAAACGATATAGGTTTTCATACGAACGGATGTAATCATCAAAGTTGTTCTCTGAATAATCCTTCTTCACGCCGGTATTTGTAATAACAAGGTGAAACCCGGACAATACTGTCTCAAGTTCAGACGGGGTGACCAAGAACCATATTTTGTTATCTGTTGACTCGATATATTTCATGGATAATCCCCTCGGTATGTTG
>JAHAZM010000064.1 GCA_018385275.1 Eubacteriales bacterium
AAACTGTACTATATGCCCCGCTCCGGCGACGATATGGCCACCGCCGACACGGTACTGGGCCGCCTCGAAACGCTCGTCTCCGTTCTCGGAGAACGCAATTCCATGATTGAGCATCTGCGCTTCGACAGTCTGGATTTCCTCTATACCGAATGGAATCCTGCCGCACGTCCCGAGGGTCACATCGACATCCAGGCCGGGTTCTATAAAGGCGACGGCAAGAAAGTCTCCACAGCCGCCGGTATCCGTCCCACCTCCGCGCTGATGTTCAAATTCGCGCACTATATCAGTCTCGTCAACTGCACGATCGCGCACGTCGGCAACTGCGGCGTGGATTTCAACACCTCCTCGCAGCACGTCACGATCGCCGGCTGCCACGTCTGGGACTGCGGCAATAACGGCATCATGCTCGGCGGACACGACGACACCACGGATTTCAGCCCGAGCAAATATCAGATCGACAAGGTCCGCAGCACGGACAACGCTATCATCGACAACTACGTCCACAACGTCGGCGCGGTATTCTACGACAGCGTCGGCATCGTCCGCGGCTACGCCTACAACACGATCATCGCTTACAACTCCGTGCGTGACAACTACTATGACGCGTTCAGCATCGGCTGGGGCTGGGGTCATGGCGGCAAGGATATGAACGCCACGGCCGATCAGTTCAAATACGGCGTCTTCACCGGCAACGCGGTGGTTTGCAATTATGTTTCAAATTCCCCGTCCCTGTTGGCCGACGGCGGCAGTATTTACACGCTCGGCCGTCAGCAGGATATGATTATCGAGGGCAACTACATCAACGGCAGCAGCGAACAGGGTATTTATCTCGACAACGGTTCGAACGGCATCATCGTCAAGCATAACGTGCTCGAAAACGTCGTCCGCAACTTTGTCATCCGCGGCCAGGCCAACACCGTGAAAGAAAACTACATCTCCGGCGCCCCCTTCGCCAGCGCCCTGCAGCCTGAGTACGGCGGCGTCTTCGACGTGGATTACACCAACTGCTCTGAAGAAACCCGTCTTTCCGTCATCCGCTCGTCCGGCACGCGCGTAGATTTCGACGAACTGGCTCATCCGGCCGGCTGAGCAGCAAAAAACGCTCTTCCCTTATCGTAATATAACAAAAAAGTCCGATCGTGAGATCGGCTTTTTTGCTGTCAGATTATTTCCCGCGGCTTGCCTATTCAAAAAAAGCATTGTATAATAATGTTATAAAGCCTTTATAGGATGAGCGCCGGGAAGAATCCTCCCGGCTGTGACCCTGTTCTTGATGGAGGAAAACATGAAAAGAGGAATCTCCTGGCTCATGGTACTGTGTCTGCTGGCGCTGACGGCTTGCACACAGACGGTTGAGCCCACTGCGACGCCGACTGCGACGCCGACGGTTGCTCCGACGGCTACGCCCGAACCTACGCCCATTCCTACGCCGACTCCCACGCAGACTCCTGCGCCCACTCTTACGCCAACTCCTGCGCCCACTCCTGCGCCCACTCCTGTGCCGACTCCCACGCAGACTCCTACGCCCGCGCCTATTTCCACTCCTACGCCCACGCCTATTTCCACTCCTACGCCGACTCTTACGCCTACTCCTACGCCGTATAACCCCGACCAATACGTGCCGACGGTCATCGTTCCCGATGTTGTAAGCGCATACGTTCCGGCCGCGACCGCCCGGCAGTTTTACGTTGACGCCGTCAACGGCTCCGACAGCGGCGACGGTTCAGTTTCATCGCCGTGGCGCACGCTCGAGCACGCGCGCGCAGCCGTTCGTCCGCTCATTCCGTCCATGAAAGCCGACATCGTCGTCAATCTCATCGGCGAATTCGTGCTCGACGCGCCCCTCACGCTGAGCACCGCCGACGGCGGCTCCAACGGTTTCGACGTCGTCTACCGCTCCGCCGACGGACAGCGGGCGATCGTTTCCGGCGGCACGCGCGTCACCGGATGGAGCCTATACGACGCGAGCAAAAACATCTGGTCCGCTCCCGTCCCCGCCGGCACGAACTCGCGCAACTTCTTCGTCAACGGCGTGCGCGCCGACCGTGCCGCCACCGCCAAAGCCAAGGTTTCCTACGATTCGAGCCGCGGCGCCTGTTTCACCGACGCGAGCAATATCTTCCCCGGCTTTGACCAGTACGGAGAGGGTTTTAGCACGACGGACCGGTCGTACCTGTCATTCGCTCACCCGGAGGATCTCGAGCTGGTCTTCGTCTGGGCATGGCACAATCCTCGCGTGCCTGTGAGCCAAATCGTCGATCTGGGCGGCCGCATCACGTTCCGGACCACCGAACTGGCCGAGTCGATCCTGATCGGTCAGCGCAGTCACGCCTACGGCGACGATTTCAACATGTACCGCTCGATCTATCAAATCGAAAACGCCTACGAACTGCTGGACGCGCCCGGTGAATTCTACCTTGACACGCACACAAATACGCTCTACTATATCCCCCGTTCCGGCGAAAACATGACCTCCGCCGACACGGTATTGGGTCGTCTCGAAACGCTTGTTTCCGCCGTCGGCGGCCGCGTGGCGACCATCGAGCATCTGCGCTTCGACAGTCTGGATTTCCTCTATACCGAATGGAACCCCGCCGCGCGTCCTGAAGGTCACATCGACATCCAGGCCGGGTTCTATAAAGGCGACGGCAAGAAGGTCGCCACGACCGCCGGCATCCGTCCCACCGCCGCGCTGATGTTCAAATACGCCCACTATATCTCGATCGTGAACTGCACGGTCGCGCACGTCGGCAACTGCGGCGTGGATTTCAATACCTCGTCGCAGAACGTCACGATCGCCGGCTGCCACGTCTGGGACTGCGCCTGCAACGGCATCATGCTTGGCGGTCACGACGACACAGTGGATTTCCGTCCAAGCAAATCGTCGCTCGACAAGGTCCGCAGCACGGACAACGCCATTATCGACAACTACGTCCACAACGTCGGCGCGATATTCTACGACAGCGTCGGCATCGTCCGCGGCTACGCCTACAATACCATCGTCGCCTACAACACCGTACGCGACAATCCGTATACCGCGTTCAGCATCGGCTGGGGCTGGGGTCACGGCGGCGTCGATATGAACGCCACGACCGATCAGTTTCCCTACGGCGTCTTCACCGGCAACGCTGTGATCTGCAATTATATTGCAAACTCTCCTGCTCTGCTGGCCGACGGCGGCAGTATTTACACGCTCGGCCGTCAGCAGGATATGATCATCGAGGGCAATTATATCAACGGCAGTACTGAACAGGGTATTTATCTCGACAACGGCTCGAACGGCATCGTCGTCCGGCGCAACGTGCTTGAAAACGTCGTCCGCAATTTCGTCGTTCGCGGTCAGGCCAACACCGTCAAGGCCAATTATATCTCCGACGCGCCTTACGAAAGCGCCCTGCAGCCCGAGCTCGGCGGCGTCTTTGACGTCAATTACGCCAACTGCTCCAAGAGCATCCGCCGCTCGGTCATCCGCTCGTGCGGCACGCGCGTCGCGTTTGACGAGCTGGCTCACCCGGCCGGCTGAGCAACGGAAAACACTCTTCTTTCCTATCGCAGCCTAACGCCAACTCCGCGCCGACACCGTTCGACCCGCGACGGTGTTCTGTGAAAAAATGCGTCCGGCTTCTTGATTATTTTCGAAAAGCATTGTATAATAGCGATATGGAACAAAAACCTTTCACGGAGGTCCGTATGATTCAAGCATCCGTATGGCAAAAAAAGCATTCTCTCAGCTCGTCGGAATATATCGTTTCACAGGACAATGATTTCCTCTACCGCTGCGTCGTGCGCTATCTCTCCGGTGGTCTCAAGCTGTCGCTGACCGACGCGGACGACCGCGAGGTCCTGAGCATGAAATTCCCTCTCAAGGGCAAATCGGGCCGTAAGCACACGCTGAGCGCCGACGGCGTCGCGGTCGGCCAGTTCTGCTTCGTGCGCGAACGCGGCCAGTCGCCGTATTTCATCCTCGAAACCGGCCCTTACGCCTACACGGCCGACGTCGTGGGCTTCGGCGCCGAAGGATTGCGCGCCATGGTTTTCGACGAGGTGCAGCAGGTCGCGCTCATCGAGCATCCGCTCTGCATCAACGAGCGCGTGAACGAGTACAACATCACCGCCGGCGAGGACGGCGCGCTGCCGCTGCTGGCGCTTTTCAGCGTCTATTACGACCGCACCTACCTTAACAAGCCCAAATATAACAACCGCCGCTTCTCTCCGGTCTATTGCTTCAGCTCAAAGCGTCTGCGCAACATCTATGTGCCCGACTGGCAGAACGCTTACGTTCCCGGTCTCCGGCCGCAGGACGCGCAGGAGAATCCTCTCCCCGCCGAGGAAGAAACTCCGAGCCGCGAAGAGACGAACGACGTCTCAGAGCCCGTCGAAGAACAGTTCTCCGAGACCGTTCCGGTCGAGCCGATCGAGTCTCTGAGCGAAGCGTCCGCCGAGCCTGCCGCCGAAGAAAGCGAACCGGTTGCCGAACCGGAGGACAAGCCGGCTGTCGAAGATGAACCGGTCGACGAGAACGAGCCCGCCGACGACGGGGATGAGCCGCTGATCCGCCCGGACATTTTCGAGAACCAACTGATCGAGGGCAGAAAAAAGCGTTCCGAGCTGGACAAGACCCTCTTCATCGAGGATATTTCCGAGCAGTAACGCGCCGGAATCCCCGGGTCGTCCGAACCAAGCAACAAACAAAAGAGATGCTTCGTCGAGCATCTCTTTTTCGTTCGCCGCCCGCGCGTTTTCTTCCGACGCGGCGGAAAAGCTCCCTTCATCCCTCCCGGACGATCGTTTTTTTCAGCCAAAGCACTGTGTCGCGGATACTGCTTTGCAAAGATCGCGGCGCATATCCCAGAGCGGCCGCGGCGCTTTTGCGGCTGAACCGGCTGTTGGAATCGAGGACGGCGACGGCGTACGGCGTAAAATACAAGGGTTGCTTTTTCCGCAGGCTTCGTTTTTCATAAAACGGCGCCACCAGTTTTGCCAGACAAAGGGGCAGAAAAGTGACCGCCCGTTTGAGCCGGAGCGTGTTTTGAGCCGCTTTCAGAATATCGCGGATAGAGGCGTATTGCCCGGAAAGGATATACCCGCGACCGGGAGCCCCCCTCTCCGCGCAGGCCGCGATACCGGCCGCCACGTCGCGCACGTCCACAAAATCATAGCCGCCCTTCACCGCCAGTGGAAGTTTTCCGGCCAGAAATGACAGGAGCATATGGGTGATACTGCCCTTCCCGCTGTCGCCCGGCCCGATGATCCCGGAGGGAAAAACCACGCTGGCATTCAGCCCGCGGCTCGCCGCTTCGAAAACAAGCGCCGTCGCAAGGGCTTTGCTTTTGGCGTAATCGCCTTTCACGAGATCCGGTGAAAACACGGCCTCCTCGGTGATCTCCGTTCCTTTCGGTCTTTCGGGGATCGCGTGAACGGAGCTCACGTAGACCAGCTTGCCGACGCCCCGTTTCTCGCAATGACGCAAAATATGGTTCGTACCGCCCACGTTGACCTGATAGAGCCGCTCGCCCGGATGAGACGCCACCGAAACGATCCCGGCGCAATGGATCACGCAGGTCCGACGGTCGGCCCCGGAAAAGAACCGCTCCAGCGACGCGTCGTCGCACACGTCGCCGACTACGACGTCGACCCCGTCCGGCCGTTCGGCGGTCAGCGGGTCGTTCTCCAAAACCAGCGCGCGGATCTCCGCTTTCTTTTTTTTCAGTTCCGCCAGCACGGCCCGCCCGAGAAAACCGCCCGCTCCCGTCACCAGATACTTTTGAAACATCGGACGCCCTCCTTTCCGAAAGACAAGTGTTGATTATCTTTCACACTTATAGTATAATAAGCGTTGAAGCGGACGACAATCGACAATATGCCGCCGGAAGAAAGAAAAGCGACAAAAAGCCGTCCGGTGTTGAGAAAAAGAATAAACTTTTTGTAAACGAGGGAAGTCTATGAGCAAAAGCGACGCCAGAGTACGCTATACGCAGCGCGTATTGAAAGAATCCTTCTTATCCCTGCTTCGGGAAAAGCCGGTCAATAAGATCACCGTCAAGGAAGTCTGCGAACTGGCGGAACTGAACCGGGCGACCTTTTACGCGCATTACAGCGATTGCTTCGCGCTGATGGAAAGCATCGAGCGGGAACTCCTGGGCGCCTTCCGACAATCCCTGCGTCTGATCGACGGTTTTGACGTCAGCGCGCTGATCGCCGCGATCTACGCGATGGTGGCGCAGCACGAGGAGGCATGCCGCATCCTGATCTTCAACGGCGCAAGCCCCTCGATCCTCTCTCAGATGATCGATATGGCGCGGCCGTCCAGTATCGCGGCCTGGAAACGACAGCTGCCCCGCGCTTCCGACACCGAGCTGGAAATGCTCTATACGCATCTGTCCAACGGCCTGATGAACGTCGTGGTCGGCGGATACGGCAAATACGATCGGGACGAGGTCATTTCCTTTGTCAAACGCATCGTCAGGAGCAGCCTTTCTCTGTTTGAATAACGTTCCTCGCTCTCCCGCCTCCTGCCTTTTTCCCCGTTCTCAAACCCTGACCGAAAAACGCCCTCCGCAAAAAAAAGATCCTCTTTGTTTTCAAAGAGGATCGAAGCCTTATCGCCCATGACCGGGCGTTTTTTTCCGGTCGTATATCTTCCCTTTCTCCGCGTTTTTTTCGATATTACGGTCCGCCGCCGTTTCCGTTCTTTCTTCGAGGATGCGGCCGAAAAGCTGCTTCTCCCAGAGCGTTTCCACGGTTTGGCCGTCCTCGTCGACAAAAGTCACGAGATTATATCGGTTGGCCGACAGCGCCCGCAGAACTTCAGCGCCGTCGGCGTCCCGCCTCATGACCAGATGCCGCACCGGCACCGCCTCCCCCGTCGAAATCAGGCGATCCTTGGCATAGAAAGCGCGCAGCGCGCCAAAAGCCGGATGCGTCGGCCCGCGCCAGGCTTTTGCCAGCAAAAACCCCGTCATGAGCCACAGGGTATAGTTATAGATCCCGCAGACCGCGGCCGCGACGGACAGAAGCGCGAACGCCGCCGCCACGCACCGGCCGATCGTTCGGACGATCCGCTCGGCTCTTCCCGGGCGCGCCCGCGCCGCGACCAGCGCATAGAGCACGCGGCCGCCGTCAAGAGGAAAAGCCGGAAGCAGATTGACAAGCGCGAGAAGCAGACTCGTCTGCAGCGCGTATTCCGCCTCCGGCAGCGAAAGATCAGTCACCGTCCCCGCCGCCACGATCGCCAGCGCGGCGACGGCGTTGGCCGCCGGACCCGCCAGCGCGATCAGGGCTTCCTTTTTCGTTGCCTGGAACGCCTCTCCTTCCGTGCGGATCCGGCCGCCGAAAGGCAGGAGCTCGACTTCCGCGACCCGAACGCCTAACCCCTCCGCCGCCGCGATATGCGCAGATTCATGGAGCGCCAACAGCAGCAGCGCGATCAGGGTGTTGATCGCGTCGCCGAGCAGAAAAGCGACGGCCAGCGCCGCGATCGTGGCCGGGTGCACGCGGATATGGATCCCGCGCAGCGTCATTTATAAATCAGCGAAAGCGGATCGATCGCTCTGCCCGTTCCGTCCGTATAGGAAAAACGCAGCGCTTCCGTTTCGGTCGATCCGAGCAGCTCTGTTTTTTCTACGGTTTGCCCGACCTCGACGGTCACGATCCTCAGCCCGTCGTACACGCTGGTTTCCCCGTCCGCGTGCGTCAGCGTGACGCATTTTCCCGCGCCGGATTCCGCGATCCGGCTGACCCGTCCATCCCGGCAGGCATAAACGGCCGCTCCCGCCGGCGCCGCGATCTCGACGCTTTCAAAGTCGCCCTTTTCAAACCGCCGGCTGATCGTCCCCTGTACGGGCATGAAAATATCCCGTTTGACGTAGAGTCCCTCGCTCAGCACCTGCGTGATCCCCGGCAGCACCTCGTCGACAAAAATCTTTTTCCCGTAATTACCGTAGTCTTCTTTCCCGTCGGGTTCCCCCAGCGCGGCGCGCACCGCCGAGCGCGCGGCGTTGACCGGCGCCAGATCGACCACCGACAGGCACAGCGCCGCCAGACAAAGACAGATTGCAGCAACGACGGCGCCCCGATTCCCCGGCCCATCCGGCGCCGGACTCTTTTTCCGTCCCGAAACCCGGACGCTCACATCCGACAATTCCATGCACTCATCTCCCATCCCTGCATTTTATGCCGTCAGAACGTCAAAAAAGACCCGTTATAAACGGGTCTTTTTAAAAAACGGTTCTCAGTTGGTGGCGCGGATCTCGTCCCAGATGTCCTGATACAGCCCGCGATATTCGCCCAAATCGCGGAACACCGCGCACTTGGTGCGGATGTACTCCATGTCCGGGAAGATCGTCTCGTCGGACGTGTACTCTTCGTCGAGAAGCTCGATCGCTCCGACGTTGGGCGTGGAATAATAGATATACTCGAGATTCATTTTCGCGATTTCAGGACGGCACATGAAATCGATGAATTTGACGGCCAGAGCATAGTTGGGCGCGTTCTTCGGAACGACCATGGCGTCGAACCAATAGTTGGTGCCCTCCTCGGGAAGCGAATAAGCCAGCTTGTCGTTTTTGGCGATAGCATAAGCGGCGTCGCCCGACCATACCACGGAAAGCGCGGCGGCGTTATTGGCCATCTGATCCTTGGTCTCATCGACGTAATAAGCAAACACCAGCGGCTTCTGATCGATCAGATCCTGCTTGGCCTTCTGCAGTTCGCTCTCTACGCGGGTGTTGATATCGAACCCGTTTTTGCAGGTCGCCACGGCGATGCAGTCGCGGATGCTGTTCTGCATGATGATCTGACCGGCGTATTTTTCATCCCAAAGGATGTTCCAGCTGGTGACCGGCTCGGTGACCTTTTCGGTATTATACAGGATACCGACGGTGCCCCACATGAACGGAACGGAATACTTGTTGTCCTTATCGTAATCCAGTCCCTTGAAATCGTCGCCGATATACTTATAGTTCGGCATGGCGCTGACGTCGATCTCGGCCAGCATGCCTTCCGCGATCATCCGCTCGATCATATAGTCCGAGGGCGTCACGACGTCGTAACGAGAGCCGTTCTTGATCTTGGTATACGCGTCTTCGCACAGCGTAAAAAGCTTTTCGACTACCTGGCAGTCATATTCCCGTTCAAACATGCGCAGCACTTCCGGATCGATATAGTCTTCCCAGTTATAGAAGATCAGCTGCTGTTTTCCCGAGCCGCATCCCACCGTGCAAAGGACCGTACCGCAGACAAGCGCGGCCAGAAGCAATACCGACAATACTTTCTTCATGTCAATTCTCCTTCTTCTTTCTGAAATTAATGATGATTAATAATGCTAACACCCCGAAAAAGACCACGGTCGAGATCGCGTTGATCTCCGGCTTGATGCCGCGTTTGGCCGCCGAATACACGTAAATCGACAGGTTCGCTTCGTCGGAAGTGAAAAAGCTGATGGCAAAATCGTCGATGCTCATGGTGAAAGCCAGCAGCGCGCCGGTGATGATCCCCGGCATGATCTGCGGGATCACGACCCGCCCCAGCGCGTAACCGGGCCGGGCGCCAAGATCCAACGCCGCCTCGTAAAGGTTGGGATCCAACTGGCGCAGTTTCGGCAGGACCGAGAAGATGACGTACGGCAGGCAAAACGTGATATGCGCCATCAGCATCGTCATATAACCACGCGGGATTCCCGCGTAAACAAACAGCAGCATGATCGAGATGCCCGTTACGATATCCGGATTCAGCATCGGGACGTACGTCACGTTCGTAACGATTTTCTGCGTCAGCATCCGTGAATTGAAGATTCCGATGGCCGTCAGCGTCCCGAACACCGTGGACACGACCGTGGCGATTCCGGCGATACTGAACGTCACCGCCAGCGCGTCGAGGATCTTCTGATTGCGGAAAGCGCTCTCGTACCATTTGACCGTGAAGCCCGTGAACGGGCCGGTCGCGCTCGTTTCGTTGAACGAATACAGGATCATGACCAGGATAGGCAGATACAAAAACGCAATGATAAGCGCGATATAAAGGATCGGCAGTCCGTTCTTTTTCTTCTTCACATGATCATCTCCTCTTTATCGCCCTTGCCGTTGAAAATGAGCATGCTCAGCAGGATACACACCATGAGAATCATGGCGATGGTGGATCCGAAATTATAGTTGCCGGCCGATTTGAATTGATCCTCGATCGTGTTGCCGATCATGGAGACTTTATTGCCTCCCAGCAAGTTGGGGATGACGAAAGACGACGCCGCCGGCATGAAGACCATCGTAATGCCGGTCGCGATGCCGGACATCGACAGCGGCAGCTTGACGCGCAGGAAAACCTGGAGCGGATTGGCGCCGAGATCGGTCGCCGCTTCCACAAGCGAATGATCCATTTTGGCCATCACCGAATAGATCGGCAGGATCATAAAGGGCAGGAAGTTGTACACCATACCGAGAATGATCGCTCCGTTAGTCCCGATCATTTCCACCGGGCCGAGTCCTATCAGCGCCAGCAGCGTGTCCAGCAGACCGTTGCGGCCGATGATCGTCATCCACGCGTAGGTACGCAGCAGGAAATTCATCCACGTCGGCAGCATGATCGCCGTGATCAGCAGATCCGAGCGCTTGATCCGTTTGGATGAAAGGATCAGCGCCACGGGGTATCCGACGATCAGGCAGATCAGCGTGGCGATCAGCGCCAGTCCCAGCGAACGCAGTAGCGTCGTTACATAGATCAGCTCGCCATTGGCTCCCCGTGTCAGGAATTTTTCATAGTTTGCCGTCGTGAAATGATAATCGCTGTCCGTAAAGCTGAAAAACACCACCATGACCAACGGGACGACGATGAAAATAATCATCCAGACGTAATACGGGACGGCGCACCACTTGTTTCGATTGTTGACGTCGGCGCGAACGCCGATATTCTTTGCCTTCTTCTTCACAGCAGGTCGCCTTTCAATCAAATTTAATATCCAGCGGATGAATGTACAGACCCATTTTTTCGCTCCGGTCCCATTCCTCATTGGCCCGGACCTTACAGATCAGCCCGTCTCCGCAGTCCACGTACACGTTATAATAAATACCTTTGTATTCGACGTCGGCCACCGTGCCTTCAAACACGCCGTTGCCCGGATCGACGACGTACACGTCCTGCGGCCGTACGCTGACGCTGACGACCGCGCCGATATCGTCACGCGGCGCGGCGACTTTCAGCTTCCGCCCGCATATTTCGATCGTATCTGCCGCCGTGACGGTGGCGGTGAAATGATTGACCGCGCCGTGCGAGGTTTCCTTCGGCATGACAAAGAGCACGTCGTCGGCGATGCTCATGCTGACAAAGGTCTGCTCGTCGCGCACCACGTCGGAATAAGCCAGCCACTCGCAGTCGTTGGCCTTAATGACCAGCTCGTACTGCTCACCGTTGAAAATGCAGCTCTCGACAGTCCCGGTAAACATATCGTCCTCATTGTCGGAAACGACGATATCTTCAGGCCGGATGACGACGTCGACGTCCTCGTCCTCGCCGTAACCGGTGGTCGGACAGGAAAAACGATGTCCCGCTACTTCGACGACGCCCTCCTCGTACACCTTGCCGACCAGCAGATTGGTGCGCGTCGGCGTGGGCGTGATCTCGGACTCCATGATGTGAATGTCATTAGGGCCGACCCGCAGACCGATCCGGTCGCCTTTTTCGTGCGAAATCGTGTTTTGCAGGACCCACTCGTACCATCCGCATTTGACGACCGTCTCATAATGGACGCCCTTGAAAATATTCGACGTGACCTCGCCGCGCAGAATATCGCTGCCGTTGACGACAGAGCTCTTCGCAGCCTCGTCCGTCACGATGAAATCCTCCGGCCGGATCACGACGTCGACGTTCTCTCCCTGCGCAAACCCCTTGTCGACACAGTTGAAAACGGCGCCGCCGAAAATGACCACGTTGTCGTGCGGCGTGATGCCGTGCACGATATTGCTCTCCCCGATAAAGTCCGCTACAAAGGCGTTCTTCGGCTCATTGTAAATGTCCGTCGGTTTGCCGATCTGCTGGATCACGCCGTTTTTCATGACGACGATCGTGTCCGACATCGTCAGCGCTTCCTCTTGGTCGTGCGTCACGTAGAGGAAAGTAATGCCCAGCTGCTGCTGCATTTTTTTGAGCTCCAGCTGCATATCCTTGCGCAGTTTGAGATCCAACGCCGCCAGCGGTTCATCCAGCAGCAGGATCTCCGGCTCGTTGACCAGCGCCCGCGCGATCGCGATGCGCTGCTGCTGACCTCCGCTCAGGGAGTCGATGCTGCGTTTGCCGTAGCCGGCCAGACCGACCAGCTCCAGCATCTTTTCCACCTTTTCCGCAATCTCTTTTTTGCTTTTTTTCTTGATGCGGAGTCCGAAAGCGATATTCTCCGCCACGTTCAGATGCGGAAACAGCGCGTATTTCTGGAACACCGTGTTGACGCTCCGGTTATACGGCGGGATATCGTTGATGGGTTTGCCCTTGAAAAGCACCTCGCCGCTGTCCGCCTGCTCAAAGCCGGCAATGATCCGCAGCGTGGTGGTTTTTCCGCATCCGCTCGGGCCCAGGAAAGTAATAAACTCGTTTTTCCGGATATACAGATTGATATCGTCGAGCACCTTGTTGCTGCCGTAGGATTTATTGATCCCCTTCAGCTCGATGATCTTTTCATTGGTCAAATGTACTTTTTCTGCCATTGTTTCTGCTTTTCCCTTCTAAAAACTCGGCGGATTGGACACCCAAAGAAGCTCCGCTTTCTGTTTGCCGTGGTTCCGGATGAAATGCGGCATCGTCGGCTTGAAATAAAAGGACTCTCCCTTTCCGCATTTATATGCGTTGTCGCCCAACACCAGCGTGATGCGCCCGGACAGCACGTAACCGAATTCCTCGCCCTCGTGGGGGTTATCCTCTTCGCTCTCGGCGCCCGGCTGCAGCGTATAAAGGATGGGCTCCATCGCGTTTTTCTGCGAGTTCGGGACCAGCCATACGATCGAAGTGCCTTCGCTGTGTTTTTCGAAGAAATCGTCTTTTGAAAAAACGATCTTCTCCTGATCCGTATCGTTGAAGAACGTCTTGAGATCCGTGCCGAGGCTTTCCAGAATATCGATCAGCGTGGCGATCGACGGGCTGGTCAGATCCCTCTCCAACTGCGAAATAAAGCCCTTGGAAAGCTCGCAGCGGTTCGCCAGCTCCTCCTGCGTCAGGCCCAGACGCATCCTCATGCGCCTGATCTTTTCTCCGATCTTCATGCCATCACCTCCGGGCACTGTATACTAAACCAAAAGTTTAGGGAAAGTAAACAAATTACATACGAATTATAGTGGATAGTCCTCGACCTGTCAATCACTTTTTTCGTGCTTTTCCCCGAGAATTCCCTCGCCGCGCTCTCCTGTCGCGTCAGCTCTCCCGAAAGCGGTTTCCCGGTTTGTTTCGCACTCTCCGTTTTTCCCCTCCGGTCAGTGCGTTTCGGCTCATCAGTCTGCTTATATCCCGTCGCCCGCCGCAACAAAAAAACAAGCGATGAATTCTCATCGCTTGTCTTAAATCCACGCAGGGAGCTTACGGGAGGATCAAAACCTGATCCGGAAAAATATCGCTTCCGCTCAGCGAATTGGCCGCGGCGATCTGTTCGATATAATAGCGCACGTCCGTGTCCGCCGGCGCAAAACGCCGCCCGATCTCCCAAAGCGTATCGCCGCTGCAAACCGTATAAGCGATCGTCTCGCGCTCGGGCCGGACCGCCGCGGCTCCGCCGCTCACGGCGACGATCAGCGCGCCGAGCAGCAGCACGGCCGACAGCGCCGCGATAAACCGTGTTTTATTCTTAATAACGATCCTCTTTTTTGCTCTCATAAAAAACCCTCCCGGACGTATATGCGAACGTTTGTTTCTATTTGTATTATATGCGAACAAACGTTCGTTGTCAAGTGTTTTTTTCGATTTTTCATATAAAATCCGTTTTTTTTCTTAAAAACCGCGCCCCGGAGGACAGCACGCCCTCTCCGGCAACGAAGGTCTATCAAGAAGCCGGCTCTTTGCCGCGTTTTTTCGCATTCTTTTTTCACGATCAACCGGCTTCTTTCCCGGCGCCTGTTTTTCATCTCTTCACTTTTTTGTCCCGCCTTGGCGGCGTCGGAAGTCCCGCTCTGCGCCGCGTTTTCAAACGGACTCCGTGCCTTTTTCACGCCTTTCCGCCGCCGACGCCCTTTGTTTCCGTTCTTTCTTCTCTCGCAAAAAGCGCTTGACAAATCCCGTCCGCTCTGCGTATAATAACGAGTGTTCAGCCGCCGCCCGGCTGAACGGTTTTATCATGCGGCTGTGGCGGAATTGGCATACGCGCACGTTTGAGGTGCGTGTCCGAGAGGATATGGGTTCAAGTCCCATCAGCCGCACCATAAAAGAAACCTCTTTTGTCTACCACGACAAAAGAGGTTTTTTCTTGCATTTTGGGCAAAAATCGAGCAAATATAGGTAAAATCGGGCTTTCAGACGGTGGATCAGCCGTCCGGAAGCCCGATTTTTACATTTCAGGTAGCAAAAACGGTCAAAAACGCTGGTGTACTTTTTGCGTTTCTTTGCTCTGCAAAGAACTCCAAAAAAATACAGGGTGGGGGGATTTGAACCTCGGAAAAACAAGAAAAATGTCAATGTTACTCATAAACCGTTGTTTTATAGTCCGTATGCTCTATAATATTATTATACCCTACCTATGAGGTGAAGTGAAATGATTACAAAGGATTTGGGAAATCGCATCAGAGAGCTTCGTCAAAAGACCGGGCTTAGTCAAGAGAAGTTTGCTCTGAAAATTGAGATGGACAGGACATACTTTGCTTCTGTCGAAGCAGGACGGCGAAATATCTCCATTTGCAATATCAAAAAGATTGCCGATGGACTGGGTGTCACACTCAGCGAATTGTTTGAAGGGTTATAAAACAGCGTTAATTAGTATGAAGACGAAATGTTAGAAAAAAAGAGGAACAAATAATATGGCATATTATGATCATCAACATCGTGAAAAAATAGAAAGCTTATCCTCAATGTGGTCTAGGCTTAGCGGAATTGAAGATCTCGCGCGGACTTATAACATCAGTGATATTGCACAAGACAACAATCTAAAACTGCTCCAAACGCTTGTCCTTTTTGATTTTCAAAATCAACCAGGTCGTGAGGGTAGCGATGCAATAGACAGATATGGACATGCATGGGAACTCAAAACGGTTAATATTGACTTAACAAGCAGTTTCTCTACAAATCACCACACCAATCTTGAAAGGATTGCTGTTTTTCGCCAAGAGCGTTGGCTGTTTAGCGCTTATCGCGGTATATCTTTACAAGAAGTTTATGCAGTAAGCCCGATAGCTCTCGAAGAGTATTTTTCTAAGTGGGAAGATGCTGTACGAATTAAAATCGCAGGGCATAATGAAAACGCACATCTGAACAATCCCAAAATACCTTTAAAATATGTTCGGAACGTCGGTATTAAAGTTTACCCGTTAGATATTCCTCTTGATCCCGCTGAAGCATTAAGAGTCTTATGACTTATGCATTAGTAGAAGAGTCCACAACAATATCTTTTCCAGAAATAATATCTGAATAAAACTGGCGAGCTTGTTCCTCGCTTTTTGCAAATCTAAAAGAACTGGTTGCTACATATTCATTGCACAAATCAATACTCAACCATTTTCGTCCCAGTTCTTCCGCGACCATTCCAGTCGTATTGCTTCCGCAGAATATGTCAACAACATAATCACCAGCATCTGTAAGCATTTTTATAAAGAATTCCGGAAGTTTAGCCGGAAAGCGCGCAGGGTGCCCTTTTAAGCCTAATAATTTACAATAACGTAAATACTGGCTATTACTTTCGCTATTGCTTATTTGCAACAGGTTAGCGGGGATTGCACCGCCGTTATTCTTTGCCCACGATTTCATCCCCATGACGTGTCCTGACGGACGAACAACGCCTTCTTCCTTCACAAAGCTTTTGGGATTATCGATAAGGTCTTGCATCCTAGAAGAATATGGCACCAGCACTTTCTTTATATCAGACTTTGGAAACATGCTTTTTGACAACCACCAAACAGTATTCACAGATGTCTTGCAGCGCATTTTTCGCTTATTCACCCATTCAATAGGCGTCGGGAGAGCCGATGGATTGTGCCAATACATATCTTGAGCAAGATAATACCCGACTTCATCGCACATTTTTAGCATAAACCGAAAGGGATATAGAGACTTGATTGGGCTTCCTTTTTGATAAGCACCACCAAGATCAATCACAAAAGAACCGGTTTCTTTTAGTTTGTTAAAGGCTATTGTTCCGAATTGGAGCAGCCAGTCCACATATTCTTCTTGGCCAACCTCGCCATAGCTCTTATGCCGTTGAAGACTAAACGGAGGAGATGTGATTATTAAATCAATGCTGTTATCGTCAAGGCCTTGAAGCACGTCAAGACTGTCTCCCTGAATGCATTTTCCTAGTGATGTGCTATATCCAGACATAATTTCACCTTTCTATATGTTCAATTACACTTTCAACATTACAGTTTAGATTCGTACAAATACGATCAATAACATCCATTGATACTTGTTCGCCGCGAGCCATTTTATCCATGGTTGATTTTGAAACGCCCGTTTCTTGCATCAACTGTTTTTTTGTCATATCGCGGTCAATTAAGAGCTTCCAAAGAGGCTTATAAGAAAAAGCCATATTTGCACCACCTTTCTGCATAAGATTATAGCACTAAAGTATTGAGATGTCAATACATAAATCGTTATAAATCAGGCAAAAAGATCGTTCGGCAGCGAATTGCGTCTGGTGTACTTTTAACTTTTCTTACCTCGATTTTGGTCACTTATGCACGTCTTTTACAAGAAAACGGAGATTGAAGAATCTCCGTTTTTCTTTTTTTCTTGATTGTTTCAGATAAGCCGAGCCGACTTTCGGTCGTCGGAGCGTGTATCGCGCCGTGCCGCGGGGACTTGCGGGAGTTGTCGCTTTCCGAGTAAAAAAACAGGTGTCGCATCCTCTCGCGGCACCTGAAAAGGCAGTGTTTGGTTGTAAAGACTTTGTTTACTTCGCTTTCACGCGCTTCCTGCCGTAAACCGGGCTTGCCGCGAGACATCCAAGACTTGCAAACGCTGCGATCGCCCGGACCGCGGGCACACAGAATAAAAGGCTTTTGTTCAAAACCTATTGACAAAGACAGCTCCCTGTGGTACTATGGTTAGCGTAGGCTAACCATAGTACCGCGGCCTTCCGTGAAAGAGTCTCGACTCTTTGTTTTTTTGGCCTCGCGTTAGCAATGGCTAACGGCCTTTTGAGGGCATGGTGTAGTAAAAGCGGCCCTCGGAATCACCGTCCCGTTCATAGGGACGGCGCACGATCCGGTTTAGCCGGCGTTGTGATGGTCGCGCTCGGCATTACGGTCATAACGGCGCTCGGATAACCGGAACGAAACCGCTTGATTTTAACAGACAAAGTCAGAATATGACGCTATAAGGAGGATCCTATGTCGATCGTACAGTTTGAAAACGTTTCAAAAGTGTATAAAACCGGAGATCACGAGCTTAGGGCGCTCGATAAGGTGAGCTTTACGCTCAACGAGGGAAAATTCGTCGTGATCCTCGGTCCGTCCGGCGCGGGCAAGAGCACCCTGCTCAATCTGCTCGGAGGGCTTGACAGTCCGAGCGAAGGAACGATAACCGTCTCCGGCGCGGATATTTCAAAACTATCCGACAACGAACTCGCCGATTACCGCGCTTCGACCGTCGGCTTCGTGTTCCAGTTTTATAACCTCATCCCGACGCTGACCGTCTACGAAAATGTCAAACTCGTTTCTGAAATATCGAAGGACGCGCTTGATGCGAAGGACGTCATCGGCAAAGTCGACCTGCTCGATCATCTGAACAACTTTCCGGCGGAGTTGTCCGGCGGCGAACAGCAGCGTATTTCCATCGCCCGAGCGCTGTGCAAGAATCCGAAGATCCTGCTCTGCGACGAGCCGACCGGCGCGTTGGATTCCGAAACCGGCGTCATGGTGCTGAAACTGCTGCTCGACATGGCGAAAAACTACGGCAAAACGATCGTCATCGTCACGCACAATCAGAACATCGCAAAAATGGCGGACGTTGTGATCCGCGTCAAGAACGGAAAGATCCGCTCGATCGAAGAGCAGGAAAATCCGCTTTCCGCTGACGAGGTGGAATGGTGATGCTTTTCCGCAAACTGCTCCGCACCGCGTGGAGTTATAAAGCGCAGTTTATTTCGATGATCGTCATGATGACGCTCGGCATCGGCATTTTTCTCGGCTTCAATATGGAATGGAAAACGATCGAATACGACGTTTTGAATTTCTTTGACGATACGAAATACGCCGATTACCGCCTGTATTCCGAAACGGGCTTTACGAAAGACGACCTCGACAAAACAGCGTCGATCGACGGCGTCGACGCGGCGACGCGCTATCTGTCCGTCAATGTCGACGTAAAAGGCGCCAGCAAAAAAGCGCTCGCGCTCGACGTTTCGGAAAACTATACCGTTTCGACGTTTACGCTGATCGACGGCGCCGGATACGATAAAAACGGCGACGGCATCTGGCTGTCCGATAAGTTTGCAAAACTGAACGGTTTCGCCGTCGGCGATACGCTGACGCTTGAATTTCAGGGAACCGAAATAAAAAGCGAGGTCGTCGGCCTCATCAAATCGGGCGAGCATATGATATGCGTCGCCGACAGCAACCAGGTGATGCCCGATTTCACGATGTTCGGCTACGCCTGCATTTCGCCCGCGAAACTGAATACGATACTGCGCGAGAAGATGATAAAGAGCGCCGCCGATAAAATGCAGAAGGCGGGCCTCTCTGCCGACGCGGCAAGGACAAAAGCGGAAGCGGCGCTCACCGACGAAATGCTCGACAAAGCGAAGGATAAAGTCTTTTCACAGATCAATCTGCGTTCCGATATGGAAAAGACCGAGCTTGAAGACGCCGTGAAAGAAAAACTCGGCAAAACGCTTATGGTCGTGCCGAAAAGCGATCACCTCGTTTACAAGGAAGCAATGGGCGAAGCGACGGAAGGCAAAGCGATGGGCTCCATCCTTCCCGTGCTGTTTCTCGCCATCGCGATCCTCACGATGGTGACGACGATGCACCGCATCGCCACAAAGGAAAAAACGCAGATCGGCGTGCTTAAAGCGCTCGGTTTCAAAAACAAGACGATCCTGCTCCATTATTCGTTCTACGGCCTGTTTATCGGCGTCGTCGGAACGGCGCTCGGCTCCGTTGTCGGATATTTCGTCTGCAAAGCGGTGATGAGCGAAAACGGTATGATGGGAACGTATTTCGATATGCCCGACTGGTCGGCGGCGACTCCCGCGTTCTGCTATCCCGTCATGGCGGGAACGGTTTTGCTTCTTGCGCTTATCAGTTTCCTGTCGGTGCGCGCGCAGTTGGCCGGCACGGCGGCCGACGCGCTCCGCCCGTACACGCCGAAGAAGATGAAAAAAACCCTGTTTGAAAAACTCCCTCTCTTCGGAAAAATGAGTTTCGCGACCAAATGGAACGTTCGCGACCTTATGCGTCATAAAAGCCGCTTTGCCATGACCCTCATCGGCATCATCGGCTGCATGATACTGCTTGTCGGCGGACTCGGTATGCGCGACACTATGGCCGGATTTCTCGACCTGCTCGACAACGGCGTTTCGCATTACGCGACAAAAGTCAACGTGATCGAAAACACGAGCGTAGAAAAAGCGCGCCAGCTGATCGCCGACCTCGACGGCGACTGGGAGAGTTATTCCGGCATCAGCATCGACGGCTATACCGCGACGCTTGACATCGTTCATAACGACAAAGGCAGATTCAGCGTCATCGACAAAGACAACAATCCGATAGATCTGAGCGACGACGGCGTATATCTCTGCCTGCGTCTTTCGGACAGAGCAAAAATAGGCGAATCCATCGAATTTTCCCCATACGGCAGCGACGAATCGTATCGCGTAAAAGTTATCGGCTATAACCGCTCGATCATGACCGAGAGCATCACGATGACCGACGAACTCGCAAACGAACTCGGCATAGAATACAGCGTGTCGGCGATCTATACGGAAAAGCTCTCAAGCGAAATACCGTCGTCGGAACTGATATCCGGCAAACAGGATAAGCGTCAGCTTATGGACAGTTTCGGCAGTTTCGTTCAGATCATGGACGGAATGGTCTTCATTCTCGTCATCGCCGCCGTGATACTCGGCATCGTCGTCCTGTATAATCTCGGAATAATGAGTTACGTCGAGCGTTCGAGAGAACTTGCGACGCTGAAAGTCCTCGGTTTCAGGAGCCGGAAGATCGGACGTCTTCTGATATCGCAGAACGTCTGGCTGACCGTCATCGGCGTAGTTCTCGGCCTTCCCGCCGGACTCGGCACGCTTCAGTGGATGCTTTCGGCACTTGCGTCCGAATACGAAATGAAACTGATGCTCGGCCCTCTGACGTACGCCGTTTCCATTCTGCTCACGTTCGGCGTTTCGCTTCTCGTCGGGTGGATGGTCGCGCGAAAGAATAAGAGAATAGACATGGTCGAAGCGCTTAAAAACGCGGAATAAGAGGTTGGATATGAAGAGGATAACAATAAAAATCGACGGAATGATGTGCCGGATGTGCGAGGCGCATATCTGCGACACGATAAGACGCGCTTTCCCCGAGGCAAAGAAGGTTTCCGCTTCACGAAAACGCCGCGAGGCGACGTTCCTTTCAGAAAACGCGATAGAGGAAGAAGCGCTGAAAAAAGCGATCTCAGACACAGGATACACGTTCGTTTCCGTTTCGTCGGAAGACTGCCAAAAGCGCGGTTTATTCGGCTGATACCGCCCGCGGTCTCTCTGCCGCAGCGGGCGGAAAACGCCGCGGTCATCTTCCGACGCGGCCGACTCTTCCGTCGCGGCCGGTTCTTTCGGCGCGGCCGGTTCTTCCGATCCTGTCACGAATTGTTCTGCGGGCTGCGTCGCCTGAATCACATGGTATCCGCATTTTCCGCAAAACTTCGCGCCGTCCTTGAGCGCCGCGCCGCACTCGGGGCAGCAAACGGAACCGGCGTAAAAAGCGCTTTCCCCTGTTTTATCCTGTTCGGGCCTCGGCTCCGGCTGTTGAGGCGCCGTTACGGTCTGTCGTACGAATTGCTCCGTCTGCCGAACGGCGGCGCCGCATTTTCCGCAGAACTTCGCGCCGTCCTTGAGCGCCGCGCCGCATTCAGGACAAAATACCGATACTGCGCCCTGCGCGGCCTCCGTCGGCCGAATCGTGGATCCGCATTTCCCGCAGAACCGCGCGCCGTCATGAACTGCCGAGCCGCAGTTCGAACAAAATTTTGCCATAACGATACTCTCCTTAAAAACTCAGCGTTGCTCGCATCTCTGTTTGAAAACAGAAAAAGGCGCGACGAGCCCGTATCAAACGAGCGTATCGCGCCGATCGTAAACGCTTTCAAAAAGGGGGGGTGGGAAAAAGCAGATGAATGAAAAACTTATCACGCTCTTTTTTTCATCCCTTCAAGCCCCTTTCTGCGAGTAGTTTCTTTTATTTTGACATGCTTTAAGCAATATTTCAAGTTTTTTCTGAAGGCTTTATTCTTGGATCCTCGCGGTTGCCGTTCCGACCATCTCTCGCCGCGGCGGCGCCGTTTAAAAAACGAGTATTCCTGAACCCCAACGGGTTTTACGTTATCCTATTCAGCCGTTTCCTCAGGGCGAAAAGCCCTCCTCGCAAGAAATCCGGCTCCGTTCGTCCCGGGAGCACGACGGCATGACCAGACAAACGCCTGAACGGCAACCGCCGCCGTTCAGGCGTTTGTTTCACGCGATAGATCAAGTCTCTCTCCCAAGCCGTTTTCGGCCGGGCGTCCGTTATTATTTCGCCATCACTCTTCTCAGCGTCGTCATCATGTCCGTCACGTCGAGCGGCTTGGCGATATGCGCGTTCATTCCGGCGTTTTCCGCCGCTTTAATATCCTCCTGGAAGGCATTGGCGCTCATCGCGATGATCGGGATGCGCGCCAGCTCGGGGACCGGAAGAGCGCGGATCGCCTTTGCCGCGCTGTATCCGTCCATAACGGGCATCTGAATGTCCATCAGGATCAGGTCATAGTAGCCGTTATCGGCCGAAACCACCTTATCCACCGCGATCTGACCGTTTTCCGCGGTCTCGATCTCGAACCCCGCCTGCGTGAGCAGCATCTGCGCGATCTCCCTGTTGATCTCGTTATCCTCGACCAGCAGGGCTCTGCAGCCGTCGAATCGGATTTCTTCGGGACTCTCCGCTTCTTTGGCTTCCTCCGGAGCCGTTTCGATCGGAAAAGCGACCTTGACGACGAATTCCGTCCCCTTCCCTTTTTCCGTCGCAACGTCGATGCTGCCGCCCATCAGATCGAGAATGTTCTTCGTGATCGCCATGCCGAGACCCGTTCCCTGGATCTTGCTGACCGTCGACGTCCTTTCTCTCTCAAACGGCAAAAACAGGCGCTCGGCAAACTCGCGGCTCATTCCGATCCCGGTATCCTTGACGCGGATCTCGTAGACGCCGTTTTCCCCGTCTTTCGACAACTCTTTCAGCTTCAAAAAAACGTTCCCGTTTTCCCCTGTAAACTTCTCCGCATTGCTGAGCAGATTCAGCAGGACCCGATTCAGCAAATTTACGTCGCATCGGACCCATTTGTCCTCGATCTCGCTCGAGAAAACAAAGCCGATCCGCTTTTCGGCCAGTTGATCCCGAATGATCTCGCCGGCTTCCTTCACGCATTCCTCCAGATCGACGCGGGTCGGCTCCAGTTCGAGTCTGCCGCTTTCGATACGGCTCATTTCCAGCACGTCGTTCACGATTTCCGTGAGCTGCCGGCTTGCTTTTTCGATTTTGCCCATGAATTCCCGCTGCTCTTCCGGCGTGATCTGCTCGGATTTAGCCAGCGTGGTGTAGCCGATGATCGCGTTCAGCGGAGTCCTGAGATCGTGCGACATATTGGAGAGAAAAAACGTCTTCGCTTTACTCGCGTCTTCTGCCGCGGCCAGTTTCGCTTCCAGACGCTCGTTCTCCTGGATGCGGTCGACCGTCCGCTTGATCAGCCACAGCATGATAAAAACGAAAATACTGCCTCCGAACAGAATGCCCGACATGATAATATCAGGATGCCCGAATATGCCGACGGCCAGGTATCCCGCCAAAAACAGGATCAACAGCACGATGGGGATATTCAGCACCTGTCTCTCCCTGTCCCAGTTCCCGCGCTTCCTGATGTTTCCGGCAAAGCGTATATACATAAAAACGTTATATGCCATCAGCGCGCTGCCCGCGAACACCATAAAGTAGATAATAAAATCCATGTTGCCCTCACTTCTCCCAATCCCGCCCGGATTGTTCGTCAGGTTTATATTTCTGTCTGATTTCAGTCCTCTCCGGTTCGCGTATCCCCGGTTTCTTCCGGTTCCCGTCTTCCGAAAAACGCCCTCGCGAAAGCCTCGCTCCGCTCATAGAGCGCCAGCAAAAGCCGCGCGGTCTCCGGACTCGGCTCCTTCTCATATTCCCGCATCAGGGTTCCCTGCGGGTAGCAAAGCTCGGTATAAACCGGGTTATAATTCTGCATCAGGAAATTGGCGTACTTCACCAGCCGGTATCCGCCGTAAATCTGATAATCCCTGCCTTCTAGGTTCTTTTCCACCGCCACGGTGCGATGCGCCAGGATCGCTTTCCGGATACCGTCGGGCGAGCGGTTTTCGGCAAATACATAGGTGAAGGCCTGCGTGGGAAAACGCTCGTCGCGCTGATCGGTCAGATGACAGTCGCTGCTGCCGACAATGGGCGGATCGAACCCCTTGGCGCGTTCCTCAAAATACATCGCGACCTGCAGCCGATTCTCCGAGCCTCCGTTCAACAGCTCCAGCACGTCGTATACGCCCGATTCCAACAGTTTGATCGTCAGATCCTCCGGCATGAAGTATACCTCAAACCAGATCCAATGCGGATGCACTAGGATCGACAAGCCGCCGAATTCCCGGATCTTGTCCGCCACCCAGATGCGGGACGCGTAATTGTGCGCGTCGATCGTCTCCGGCAGATCCAGCCCGCCGGCGATCGCGTCGATCTCCCGATCGCAAGCTTCGCGATTCCGATAATAAAAATCGTTGACGCTCTTCGTCCCGCCGACGGCCACGGCGTGCAGGTATTCGGACGGCACGTGAACCTCTTCGCCGGGCAGCACGGTAAACACGTCCGGCAACCCCTTCCAAAGCCGGGCGACCTTTTCCGCAGAATGAAACCAATAGTGATTGGTCAGCGCCGAAAAATCAAACCCCGCCCTCCTCATGTTGGCCAGAACGCCGCAGGAGGACTCATGGCCGTCAGAATCCGAAGAATGCAGATGAAAATCGCCTTTATACGGGCGCAGACAATACAGATCCGACTCCAGCGCGTACAGATAAAGCACCGGATACCGTTGATCCTTCGGACGCGGCACTCGTCCGTGCGCCGGCGGCTGATAGTACGGGTTTGAGCAATACTGCTGCTCTTCCGGCAGAGTCAACTTGAGCGCGTATTGCTGCTCACGCTCAAAGGTCTCCGTGAACCGGAGCACGCCGTTTTCGGCTCTGAGTTCCCGTCTTTTACCGTGCGCGCCGTTGAGTTTTCCGGTCGCGTCGGCAACGCCGTGGATATCCAGCAGGTAAACGGCGTCGTCCGAAAAATACACGTTGTCTCCGCGCGGAGAAATCGTGATTTCAGTCGGACGACCGACCTCGACGACAGAAGGCGTCAGTTTATAATTCGTCAGATGCAGTTCTTCCATCCGAGTCCCTCCCGAAAACCGTTTTTGCCGGATCGCCGGCAGTCTGCGCAAACAGTATATCATGTCCGCGGAAAAAACTCAACCGTTCCCCGGTGTTTTCCCGCTTCCCGTACAATACCGTTGACAATCCGAGCCCTCTTTTTTATAATATAAACAGATAAATTCAATTATGCGGGAGTTCTCCCTTGAACAATCTGAAAACCAACCTGATTACCAAACTGAAAGAAGCTCTTGCCTCGGTCCTGCCGATCAACCTGATCGTAATGGCCCTTTGTTTTTTTCTCGTTCCGGTCTCGTCCGGCATCCTGCTGACCTTCCTGATCGGCAGCGTCATGCTGATCGTGGGTATGATGTTTTTCACGCTCGGCGCGGAGATCTCCGTTTCTCCGATGGGCGGACACGTCGGCGCGCACATGACAAAGACGCGGAAACTTCCCCTTATCATCGTGTTGTCGTTCATCCTCGGCTTCATCGTCACCGTCTCCGAGCCGGATCTGCAGGTGCTGGCCGGTCTGATCCCTTCGATTCCGAATACGGTCCTGATCGGCGCCGTCGCATTCGGTGTCGCCGTATTCCTGGTACTGGCGCTGCTCCGCATGTTTTTCCACATCCCTCTGATCCCTCTGCTGATCGGCTGTTACGCCCTCTCGCTCCTGCTGACGATCTTTGTGCCGAAAGATTTTCTCTGCGTCGCTTTCGATTCCGGCGGCGTCACCACCGGCCCTATGACCGTGCCTTTTATCATGGCGCTCGGCGTCGGTGTTTCCGCCATCCGCAACGATAAAGACGCCGCCAGCGACAGCTTTGGCCTCATCGCCCTCTGCTCGATCGGCCCGATCATCGCCGTCCTGATCTTAGGTATCGTCTATGGTAAAGTCGATTCGGCTTTCACTCTGATCCAGCCGACCGACGTGACGGACTCGCGGCTTCTGTGGGAGCTGATCGTCAGCAATCTGCCCACGTATATTAAAGAAATCAGCATCTCTCTGCTGCCGATCCTGCTGTTTTTCACCGCTTATCAAATCTTTGTACTGCACATGCCGCTCAAAGAATTGGCGCGCATCCTTGTCGGACTGGTTTATACTCATATCGGGCTCGTCCTGTTCCTGACCGGCGCCAATATCGGCTTTATGCCAGCCGGCATGCACCTGGGCAAACTCCTTGCCGGCATGGACGCCTCCTGGCTGCTGATTCCGATCGGTATGGTCATGGGCTTCTTCATCGTCCGCGCCGAGCCCGCCGTTTACGTCCTGAACAAACAGGTCTCCGATATGACTGACGGCAACATTTCCGAAAAAGCAATGAGTTTCGCTCTGTCTATCGGCGTCGCCTTGTCCATCGGACTGGCGATGCTCCGCGTGCTCACGGGGATCTCCATCCTGTATTTCCTGATCCCCGGCTATTTGATCGCCCTCGGTATTTCCTTTTTCGTGCCGAAAATGTATACCGCCATCGCTTTCGACTCGGGCGGCGTAGCTTCCGGCCCCATGACAGCGGCATTCCTCGTGCCCTTTGCGCAGGGTGCCTGCCAAGCCGTCGGCGGAAATATCGTCACCGACGCGTTCGGCATCGTCGCTATGGTGGCCATGACGCCGCTGATCACGATCCAGATCATGGGACTGGCGGCACAGTGGAGGAAACGCGCCGATCAAAAGAAACTGGCCGAGATCCTGCGCGAGTTTGAGAGTCTCGAAGATGAAGCCATTATTCCGCTTTAACGGGAGGGTCTATGAGCGAACTGTCCTGGATGGTCACCATCACCAATAAAGTCAACGCCGATAAATTCCGCGCGCTGTACGAAAAGCACGGCGCCAGCGCCATGCTGGTCACTTACGGGAGAGGCACCGCCACTTCCCGGGTGCTGGATGCTTTCGGCCTTGAGCAATCGGAAAAAGCGATTCTTTCCACCACCGTCGTCAACGACGTGTTTCCTTCGATCCGGCGGGAGCTGGAGCGCCGCTTCCTGATCGATGTGCCCGGTACGGGAATCGTGTTTCTGATACCGATGAGCGCAGTCGGTGGAAAGCCGCTGCTCAAGATGATGCTGGGAGAGCAAGAGTTTATCAAAAGGGAGGAAACCGAATTGAAAAACACGGAGCAGGAGCTCATCGTCGTGATCGCCGTTCAGGGGTACGCCGACCAGATCATGGACGCGGCCCGCAGCGCGAAAGCCCGCGGCGGCACAGTGATCCACGTCAAGGGCACCGGTTCGAGAGGCGCGCAGAAATTCTTCGGCGTTTCTCTGGCCTCCGAACGCGAAATGATTTATATCGTCGTCCCGAGCGGCAACCGCGACGCCGTGATGCGTGCGATCATGGATCAGGCAGGTCTTCACACGGAAGCTCAGGCCGTCTGCTTCGCGCTGCCCGTTACCGCCACGGCCGGCATGCGTCTGGCCGTTCCCGACGACGAAGAAGCGCTCTGATCCGCCGCCGTTTTTCCGTCGTAACCCCCTATTCCGCTGAATAAAAGGATTTATCTATGAACGAACGTCTGTCTCAGCAGCTCGCCTTTATCCTCGAGCTGGACAAAGAAAAAAACGTCTTCCGGCAAACTCATCTTTCCGGCCACGGCCGCGCCGAAAACGACGCCGAGCACGCCTGGCACATGGCCGTCATGGCCTATCTGCTGCGCGAATACGCCAACGAGCCGATAGATGTCGGCCGCGCGATGCTGCTGTGCCTGATCCATGACGTCGTCGAGATCGACGCGGGCGACACCTATGCCTATGACGCCGAGGGTAAAAAAACGCAGCACGAGCGCGAAGAAGCCGCCAAAGAACGCCTCTTCGGCATGCTGCCGCCGGATCAGGGCCGCGAACTGGCCGCGCTTTTCGAAGAATTCGAGCGCAGCGAAACCCCCGAAGCGCGTTTTGCCCGCGCCATGGATAACCTCCAGCCCCTTCTCCTTAATAACAGCAACGACGGCAGCGACTGGGTCGAACACGGCGTGACAGCCGCGCAGGTCTACGCGCGCCAGCGTCCCACGCAGGCCGGCGCCGAACAGTTGTACCGCGAGGTCACGGACGTGATCCTGCGCACCCATGTTGAGAAAGGACATCTGAAATCATGAGCGTTTCCGTCAGATCCGCCGTCGAAGCGGACATTCCCCGGATCATGGACCTGCTCTCTCAGGTGCTTGAGATCCATGCCGCCATCCGCCCGGACGTTTTCCGCCCCGGCACGACCAAATATTCTCCCGCAGAACTGCGCCGCATCCTCGCTGACGACCGGACCCCCGTTTTCGCGGCGGTGGATGAAACCGGCCGGTTGATCGGCTATGCCTTCTGCGTCCTGAAAGAGTCCTCCTCCGCCGTCATGCGGCCGTCCCGCCTTCTTTATATCGACGATCTTTGCGTGGACGCGCAGGTCCGCGGCCGCCATATCGGAAAGCTCCTCTTCGACCACGCGGTCGGTTATGCCCGCTCTCTCGGCTGTCAGACCGTCACCCTTAACGTCTGGTCGGGCAACGACAACGCGCAGGCTTTTTATCTCAAAATGGGGATGCGTCCCCGCTCCGTGACGATGGAATATCCGCTCGACTGATTCCGACAAACAAAAACCCGGTCATCGACCGGGTCTTTATTTTTATTCTTTTTTGAGGATTTTTTCCGCCGCTTCCGTGATCGCCAGCACGCAATGCTCAAAGGTCAGCCCGCCCTGCCAGTACAGGATATACGGCGGCCGGATCGGCCCGTCGGCGCTCAGTTCGATCGACGCGCCCTGCACGAAACCGCCCGCCGCCATGATGACCCGATCTGCGTAACCGGGCATTTCCCACGCTTCCGGCACGACGAAGGAATCCACCGGTGAAACGCTCTGCACCGCGCGGCAGAACGCTTCCATCGCTTCCTCGCTGCCGAGGCGAATGGCCTGAATAATATCGCTGCGCGCTTCGTCGTACGCCGGCAGCACTTCATACCCGGCTTTTCCGAAGACGCGCGCGCACAGCACGGCGCCTTTCACCGCCTGCGCCACCACGTGCGGCGCCAGAAACAGTCCTTGATAGAATTCCCGGTATCCGCCGGCATAGGAGCCCTCCTCGCGGCCAAGCCCCGGGCAAGTCAGGCTGTAAGCGATCTTCTCGATACACGCCCGCGTGCCGGCGATATAACCGCCGGTCGGAGCGATCCCGCCGCCGATATTCTTGATGAGCGAACCTACGATCACGTCGGCGCCGACGGCTGTCGGTTCCGTTTCCTCGGTAAACTCTCCGTAACAGTTGTCCACCATCACCACGACGTCCGGCTTGACCGAACGTACCAGCCGGATGATCCGGCCCAGCTCCGCGACGCTCAGCGCGCGCCTCCAGCCGTAACCGCTGCTTCTCTGCAGCGCCACCACGTCCGTTTCAGCAAGGATTTCTCTCTGATGCGACGTCAATTCCCGAGCGCCGATGAGATCGATCTCTTCATAGGCCACGCCGCACTGTTTCAAAGAACCCCACGCTTCTTCTTTCCCGATAACGGGAGCGAGCGTATCGTAAGGCGCCCCCGTGACCTCCGTCAAGCGCATCCCGCTTTTCAGCAGGCCGAAAAGCGCGATCGACAGCGCGTGCGTGCCTGATACGATCTGCGGCCGCACCAGCGCGTCCTCCGCTCCGAGCACGTCGGCAAAAAGCCGATCCAGCGTATCGCGGCCGACATCCGGATTTCCGTATCCGTTCGTTCCGCTGAAATGCCTCGGTTCGATCCGATTGGCGCGAAACGCATCCAGCACTTTTTTCTGATTACGCAGCGCGATGCCGTCGATCCGGGCAAACTGCTCCCGGCAGTCGCTGATGCATTCTTCCGTATAGTTCATTTTCTGTTCCGTATCCTTTCAACGGCGGCCTCCACGGCCGCGTCCATTCCTCCCGACAAATCCGTCGGAATAAAAAAATCGTATCGTTTGAACCAGGTCTCTTGGCGTTTGACGTAGCGCCGCGTCGCGCGTTTCACCGCCTCGACCGCCTCGGCTTCCGTACACTCGCCCGCCAGATACGCGGCGATTTCCTTGTAGCCGATCGCCTGCATGGACTGACAGCTCCGCTCAACGCCGGCAGCCAGCAGCCTTCTCACTTCGTCGACAAGGCCGCGCGCCATCATTTCGTCGACGCGACGATCCACCCGCTCATACAGTTCCGCGCGCGGACGTGTCAGCAGAAAAGCGTCCGTTTCCATCTGCAAGCGCATCGCGTCGGCGTTTTCGCTCTTCGTTCGTCCCGTCAGTTCGTAGATCTCCAAAGCCCGGATAATGCGCCTCCGGTCCGTTGCGGCGATACGAGCCGCGGCCGCCGCGTCGAGCGCGCACAGCCGCGCGTAAAGCGTCCCCACGCCCTCGGTATCGCACTCGTTTTCCAACCGGCGGCGGACCCTCTCGTCGCCCGCGCTGTCGGAAAAGCTCATCCCGAAAAGCAGACTGTTGATATACAATCCCGTTCCGCCCACGACGACGGGCAGCTTGCCGCGCGCGGCGATCTCGTTTGCGCAGCGGGTCGCGTCGCGTCCGTAAAGCGCCGCGCTGTACGTTTCGGTCGGCTCCGCAATATCGATCATGTGCTGTCGGATGCCGCGCGTTTCCGTCCCATCCGCCTTGGCCGTCCCGATATCCATGCCTCGATAAATCTGCATGGAATCAGCAGAAACGATCTCTCCGCCGAGTCTTTCGCAGAGCCTCACGGCAAACTCCGTTTTTCCGCAGCCGGTCGGCCCGGCTACCGTTACGATATACATCAGTTGATCCTTCTGAACTGCTTTTCCAGTTCACTGCGCGTCATCGCTACCAGGATCGGCCGTCCGTGCGGGCAGGAAAGCGGGATCTTCTCCGCGTCGATAAAGCCCAGCAGCGCGCGGATATCCGCGTCGGAAAGCTTGTCTCCGCCCTTTACGGCGCGCTTGCAGGCCATCTGCATAAGCCGCGCGCGGCGCAGATCGAGATCCTTGACGTAGGTGACGCGGTCGGCGTTGGACAGAAATTCGCTGAAAAACTCCCGCACCGCCGGCTCTCCGAAAATAACGGGCACGGCGTTGACTTTATACTCGCGCGCGCCGAACGGCTCAAGTTCAAATCCCATCTCCCGAAGCAGCTCCGCATTGGCGTCCAGCAGTTGAAACTCCGCGCTGGAGACCTTGAAAATCATCGGGACCAGCAGCCGCTGGGAGACGACGTTATCATGCTTGCAGCGCAGAAAATGCTCGTACAGCAGCCGTTCGTGCGCCGCGTGCTGATCGATGAAATAAACGTTGTCCTCTTTCTGGATGATGATATAGGTGTCGAACAGAACGCCCACGATCCGGTACGATCCGCCGAACGCCTCTTCTTTTTCGGTAAACGGCCGGATCGGTTCCGGTTTTTCTTCTTTTTTCTCCGACACGTTCTTTTCCGGCGTGTAAACAAAGCGCGGCGGCGCGCTTCGCCCGGCGGACGGGTTCTCGTTTTCGCGCATGCTCCCGCCATTCCCGGGCGTCTCGTCGGTTTCGACCGTGAGACTTCTGAGCGCCTCCAGCGCCGGATTGCTCTCCTGTGACGGAGCGATCGTCTCCGTGACCGTCACGCTCGGCCGTTCCTTCTCTTCCTCGGCAAAAACCGACACGGGCGTTTCGATCCTCCGCAGCGATTCGGCCACCAGCCGGTAGACCGTTTCATTGACGCCTTCCTCGTCGGAAAACTTGACCAGCATCTTATTGGGATGAACGTTGACGTCTACCTTGACCGGATCGACCTCGACGTCCAGCACGTAGAGCGGAAAATGCCCGATCGTAAAATGCGTATCCGCCGCTTTTTCCACCGCGGCCGTGATCTGCGGATTGCGCACGTAGCGTCCGTTGATAAACAAGCTCTGTCTGGAGCGATTGCTCGCTGCCACGGCCTGATTGCCGACGTACCCTGTCACACGCAGTCCGTCGGCGCTTCCCTCGACCGGCGTCAGGTTCCGGCGGACCTCCCGGCCGTACACGACCTCGATCGCGTCGATGAGCACGCCCGTACCGTAGGAATAGAAAACGCTCTGTCCGTTCACGCTGTACCGGAACGAGATCCCCGGGTTCCCGAGGATATATCGCTCCATCAGGTCCGTGATATGCGCGGTCTCCACCGCGTTTTTCTTGAGGAATTTCCGTCGCGCGGGCGTGTTGAAAAACAGATCGCTCACCCGGATCGTCGTGCCCTGTGTCGCGGCGTAAGGCTTGATTTCACGCATGAGCCCTCCCTCGTTCACGGCGCGGAAACCCATTTCGCCTTCGGCGGCGCGGCTGATCAGCTCGACGCGCGAGACCGCCGCGATACTGCTGAGAGCTTCTCCGCGAAATCCCATCGTGACGATGCCCACCAGATCCTTTTCATCGCGGATCTTGCTGGTCGTATGCCGTTCAAAAGCCACCGCCGCGTCGTCGGCCTCAATGCCGCAGCCGTTGTCGCTGACGCGGATCAGCGTCGACCCGCCGTCCCGGATCTCCACGGAGATCAGATCGGCGCCGGCGTCAATGCTGTTTTCGATCAGTTCCTTGACCACCGAAGCGGGCCGCTCGACGACCTCGCCGGCCGCGATCTTGTTGGAAACCGACGGATCCAGCCTGTTGATCCTCTTGTTCATTTTTTCAACTCCTTTGCCAACTCGCACAGTTCAAACAGCTCGTTCATCGCCTCCATAGGCGTCAGCTGATTGACGTTGAGTTCGTTCAGGCGACGAATAATATCGTTTTCGTTTACGCCCAGCATCCCCATCTGCACGGCATGTTCACGCGGCCCGAAGGGATCGGTTTGATAAACGGCGCTTGCTTCCCGCTCCAGATTCTTTTTCTCCAGATCGACCAGTAATTCGCCGGCTCGCTCGATGACGGGCTTCGGCAGTCCGGCCAGTTTGGCTACGTAGATCCCGAAACTCTTGTCCGTTCCGCCGCGCACGATCTTGCGCAGGAAAATCACGTCGTCTCCGACCTCTTTGACCGAAATCGAATAATTCCGGATGCCGTTATCCTCTTTTTCCATCTCCGTGAGCTCGTGATAGTGCGTTGAAAACAGCGTTTTCGCACCGATCAGCTTCTTCTCGCGCAGGTATTCGACGACCGCCCAAGCGATGCTGAGCCCGTCGTAAGTGCTCGTCCCGCGGCCGATCTCGTCGAGGATGACAAGACTGCGCGACGTCGCGTTATTGAGGATATTGGCCACCTCGTTCATTTCCACCATAAAGGTGCTTTGCCCGGCGGACAGATCGTCCGAGGCTCCCACCCGCGTAAAGATCCGGTCGCACACGCCGATGGAAGCCGACGTCGCCGGCACGAACGAGCCGATATGCGCCATCAGCGTAATGACGGCCACTTGCCGCATATAGGTGCTCTTGCCCGCCATATTGGGCCCGGTGATAATCATGATGCGGTTGGCGTCCGTGTCCATGTGCGTATCGTTGGGAATGAACGCGCCGTTCTCGCGCGCCGTCAGCTCGACGACCGGATGCCGGCCGTTGATAATGTCGATGCGTCCGTCGTTGGTCATCTCCGGCCGGACGTAGCGATTCTCCTCCGCCGCCAGCGCCAGCGAACCAAGCGCGTCGGTATAAGCCACCGCGGCGGCCAGTTTCTGAACGCGCGGCACCGCCGCCGTGACCGTGTCTCGCAGACCGCAGAAAATCTTGTATTCCAGCTCCACGCTCTTTTCGTCTGCGCCGAGGATCTTCTCTTCCAGTTCCTTCAGCTCCTGCGTGATAAAGCGCTCGCAGTTCGTAAGCGTCTGTTTGCGGGTAAAATAGTACGGCACCAGCTCGTAGTACGATTTCGTGACCTCAAAATAATAACCGAACACCTTGTTAAATCCGATCTTGAGGTTCTTGATGCCGGTTTTTTCGCGCTCCTCCGTCTCCAGCGCGGCGATATAGGCTTTCGCGTTGTAGGAAGTATCGCGCAGTTCGTCGAGCTGTGCGTTGAATCCCCGGCGAATCAGATTGCCTTCCTTGACCGAAACCGGCGCGTCCGGGTCGATCGCCTGCTCGATCAGATCCCGCACGTCCGCCATTTCGTCCATATCCGCGGCCAATTCTTTCAGCAGAGAAGCGTCCATCCCTGCGGCCGCGGCTTTCAATTCCGGCACGCGCTGCAGAGACTGCATGAGGGACAGACAGTCGCGCGCGTTCGCCGTGCCGTAGCTGAGCTTACTGCAAAGCCGCTCGATATCGTAGATGCCGGACAGAGCCGCCCGCACCCGCGTCGCACTTTCCCGGTCCGCGAGAAACGCCTGGATCGCGTCGAGGCGTTTGTTGATGGCGCGGACGCCGTTGAGCGGTTGTTCGACCATCAGGCGCAGACGCCGACCGCCCATGGCCGTTTCCGTCTTATCCAACAGCCAAAGCAGACTTCCCCGCTTGCTTCCGGTGCGGATCGTCTCCGTCAGTTCCAGATTGCGCCGCGCGGCGCTGTCCAGGATCAGCACGCCGTCCGTATGCGCGATGCGGATCCGGTTGATATGCGTCAGCCGGTTTTTCTGCGTCTCGTGCAGGTACGCGATCAGCGCGCCTGCGGCGCAGATCGCCGTTTTCTGTTCCGTCAGATCGAAAACGCTCAGATCGTTGACGCCGAAATGCTCCAGCAATTCGCACTCCGCCCGTTTGTATTCAAAGGCCGAATCCCGGTATTTCGTGGTTTTCTGCTCCAGGATCCCGTTGTCGATCCCGCCGAGCCGCAGCATTTCGCCCTGCGCCGCCACGATCTCGATGGGCGAAACCGTCTCGATCTCGGCTTTCAGCGTTTCCCGTCCCTTCTGGATCTCCTTGACGAAAAACTCACCCGTGGACACGTCGCACCAGGCCAGTCCCGTCCGCCGCGCGCCGGTCGTAACGGCCATGATATAATTATTGGCTTTCTCCTCCAGCATGTTCGGCTCGATGACCGTTCCGGGCGTGATGACCCGGATCACGCCGCGCTCACAGGGGCCCTCTCTCGGATCGGTCAACTGCTCCACGATGGCGACCTTGTACCCCATCTGGATCAGACGCGCCACGTAGGTATCGACCGCGTGATGCGGAATGCCGCACATCTGCGCGCGCTCCGCCAGCCCGCAGTCCCGTCCCGTCAGCACGAGTTCCAGTTCTCGCGAGGCAATGACCGCGTCGTCGAAAAACAGCTCGTAAAAATCTCCGAGCCGGTAAAAAACCAGGCAATCCTCGTATTGCTTCTTCGTTTCGAGATAACTGCGCATCATGGGCGTCACATCAGCCATGTATTCCTCGTTGTTGCGCAGCGCCCGTACGCGCTTGACTTCGCTGTCGTTTCTCATCGTCAACGCCTGATCCATCGGCTCACACCCTTTCTCCCCTCAGCGCAGACACCGTCGCACCCGTTATACGGACCGGCACGATCGTGCCCGGTTCAACTCCGTCGGCCGAAAAATTCACCAGTATCCCGCTGTCCGTGCGTCCCGACAGCATCCTGTCGTTCTTTTTACTGACGCTTTCAGCCAAAACCGGCAATTCCCGCCCGATCAGGCGCGCGTTCACCTCGGCCGTCACGGCGTTCTGCAGCGCCATGACGCGCGCGTGTCTCTCCTGCTTGACCTCCTCCGGGATCTGGTCCGGCATGGCGGCGGCCGGCGTCCCGCGCCGCGGCGAGTATTTGAACAAAAACGCGTTGGTATACCGCACCTCGGCGAGCAAGCTCTCTGTCGCGGCGAAATCGTCTTCCGTCTCTCCGGGAAATCCCACGATAATATCCGTCGAAAGCCCCGCCTCCGGCATGAGACGGCGCGCTTTTTCAATGATCGTCAAATAATCGGCCCGCGTATAACCGCGGTTCATTTTCTTCAGGATCCGGTCCGAACCGGACTGCACAGGCAGATGCAGCTGCCGGCAGATATGCCGTCCGGCAGCCATTGTTTCAAGCAGCTCGTCGCTGAGATCCTTCGGATGCGAGGTCATGAAACGGATGCGCTCGATCCCTTTGATGCGATCGGCCTGACGCAGAAGCGCGGCAAAATTCACGCCGCCGCCCAAGTCCTTGCCGTAGGAATTGACGTTCTGCCCCAGCAGCATGATCTCCCGGCAACCCGTCGCGGCCACGCCGCGGATCTCGTCGAGTACCCGTTCCGTTTCCCGGCTCCGCTCGCGGCCCCGTACGTAAGGCACGACGCAGTATGTACAAAAATTATTGCACCCCTGCATGATCGTGACGTAGGCCGTGGAAAGGCTCTTGCGCTCGGCCGGCATTTCATGCACGCAGCCGTCTTCTTTTTCGCGCACGTCGACAAACGTGCGCTCGCTTTCCAGCGCCGCCAGAAGGATCGACGCAAACTCATGCAGATTATGCGTCCCGAACACCATGTCCACGAACGGATAGCGCGTACGGATATGCTCGGCCACGCCCTTTTGCTGCATCATACAGCCGCAGACGCCGATAATCATGCGTCCGCCGCTTGCCTCCTTGATCTTGCGCAAAGCGCCGACATTGCCGTATACTCTCTTCTCCGCGTGATCGCGAACGCAGCAGGTATTGAATATCACCAGATCGGCGGCTCGTGCCTCCTCCGTCAGGACGAAACCCAGTTCCCTGAGCACCGCCGCCAGCTTTTCACTGTCGCAGGCGTTCATCTGACAGCCGTACGTCACCACGCAGGCTTTCCGCTCCGGCACGCCGGCCAGTCTTTGATCCAGCAAAACGCAGATCTGTTCCTTGATTTCCTTATTCTCCACTTTTTCTTCTCCGCAGATCCAGAACGGCTTTGGCCAGTTCCTTGTCCGTCTCCACTTGTTTACGCAGTTCTTCCGCCGAATCGAACCGCTTTTCTCCGCGTAAACGGCGAACGAATCGCACGGTCACGCTTTTCCCGTACAGATCGGCGCTTGCGCCCAGCAAATGGCACTCTACCCATCTCTGTCCGTCGCCGCGGATCGTGGGCGCCGTCCCGACGTTGGTCACGGACGGAAAACTCAGCCCGTCCGTCTCGCAGAACGTAGCGTAGACGCCGTCGGCCGGCAGCAGCTTTTCGGCCGGGATCGCGACGTTGGCCGTGGGGAAACCCAGCCCCGCTCCGATATGATTGCCGGCTCGTACCGTCCCGGTCAGCGCGTACGGAACGCCCAGCAGACGCTCGGCTTTTTCCATATTGCCCGCGGCCACCGCTTCCCGGATCAGCGTACTGCTCACGACGTCGTTGTCTTCATCCGTCACCGGCATAATCACCGTCAGACCGATATGCGCCGCGGCCGTCAACTTTCTCAGCAAACTCACGTCGCCCGCACGGGCCCGGCCGAACGTATAATCGTATCCGACCACGATATGACTCACCCTTCCGTCCCCGGTCAGCCGTTCAAAGAACGCCTCCGGCTCCATGGCGGCGATCTCCCGGGTAAAAGGCGTCGTCGTGACCCGGTCGACGCCCAGTTCTCGGGCCCGGGCCTCTTTTTCGGCTGGCGTCATCAGGAGGCCGATCCGCTTTCCCGTAAGAACCGCCTTCGGATTGTCGGAAAAGGTAAAAAGCTCCACGGTTCTCCCGTCGAGCGCGATTTTCCGGGCCGCGGCGATCAGCTCCGCGTGTCCGCGGTGAATGCCGTCAAATGTGCCCAGCACCAGCACGGTGCGGTCTTGTCGTATCGTCTCGTTCTTCACAAACGTACCTTCATTCTCAATTCTCCGTGCTCGGCCATCCCGACGCCGAGAAAATCTTCTCCGCAGTAAACGCGGCTCCATCCGTTCGCCTCCGTCGACACGCTGCGGCCGTTGAAAAGCGCGTCGCGTTGCTCCGTCGCGAGAAACGCGCACGGTATGCCGCCGAGCACGCGATCGGCCCGCAGGATCGCCCCGGCCGGATCGGACCGGATCTCGTCGAGCGTCCTCGCCTGCTCGATCCTCAGACCGGCCGCTTCCGTTCGCACCAGAAAACTCATATACGCCCCGCACCCGAGCTTTTCTCCGACGTCGGCGCACAGCGTACGGATATACGTGCCGCGCGAACAGCGGATGCGGATCACGTGCGTGACCTCGTTCTCCTGCCGCAGATAGACCGCTTCCCGGATCGTGACCTCGCGCGCCGGCAGTTCCACGGGCTTGTCCGCCCGCGCCAGCCGATATGCGGCGCGTCCGTTGACTTTGACTGCCGAAAACCGCGGCGGGATCTGCCGGATCGTCCCGGTAAACGCCGCCAGCGCCGTCCGCACCTCGTCAGCCGTCGCGCTGACCGGCCGTTTCTGCAAAACAGCGCCGGACGCGTCCCCGGTGTCCGTCACGGCGCCGAGCCGCAGACCGGCGCCGTATTCCTTCTCCCCGTCAGCGTGATCGAAAAGCCTTGTCTCGTTCCCCATCGCCACGGGCAGCACGCACCTCGCGTCCGGGACCAGCGTCCCCAAATGCCCCCAATTTACAACTTAAAGCCGCCGCAAGCAAACGACCGCGTCCGACGAGGTCATCCCTGTCGGCTTGAGAAAATTCACGACGCCGGTCATTTCGTTTCCTTCAATCTCGCCCGGCAGGCGTCGCAGATACGCGCGGCCGTTTCCTCCGGATCGCCGTTCAAATGCGCGCCGGCCGCCTGCGCGTGACCGCCGCCGCCGATCAGCTCCATGATCTCATTGGACCGGATCTCCCGCGTCGAACGCATACTGACGTTGAGGCTGCCGTCCGGGTTTTCCCGGATAACGAAACAGGCGCATACGCCCTCGATGGCCCGCAGTGTGTCGATGAGGCCTTCCGCGTCCTCGGCCGTGGCGCCGCATTCGGCAAAATCCTCTTTCCGCAGGATCGACCAGACCACCCGTCCCTCCATCGCCAGGACCATATGCTCCAGCGTTTTTTTGACTAAAAGCGTATGGCGCAGACTGACGCGTCCATACAGCTCCTCGATCAGCCCCGAAACGTCTCCGATCAGAGCCACCAGACGCGCGCCGTATTCCATCGTACGGCCGTCGGTATTGGAGTATCCGAACCGCCCCGTATCCGTGACCAGCGCCACGTAGAGCAGCCGAGCCGCGTCCCGGTCGATTGCCAGGCCCAATTCCCCGGCCAGGTCCATGACCGCCATGGCTGTCGCGCCGTAATCCGAGCGGATATAATGCGGATCCGCCGGCTCTTCTTTATATAAATGATGATCCACGACGGCGCGGTGCGGCGCGTTCCGATAAACGTCCCCGCAGTCCCCGGCTCTTTCCGGCGAATTCAGATCCACCAGGACCGCCGCGTCATATTCTCCCGCCTTTTGCGCAGAAAGCACGGTTGCCGTCTCCTCCAGGAAACGATACGCTTTCGGTATCGCGCCCGGGCAAAGGACGTCGACGTGCTTTCCCAATTTGCGCAAGCAAAGACAAAGCGCCAGCGCGCTGCCGAGCGTGTCGCCGTCCGGGTTCACGTGGCAGATCAAGGCCAAACTCCCGGCGTTCCGGATCGTTTCGCAAACAGCTGACAACTGGTTCATTTTTCTTCCCCGCCTGTATTCAGATGTGACAGGATCTCCGATATATGCACGCTGTATTCGATCGAATCGTCGAACACAAAATGGAGCTGGGGCGTCACGCGCAGTTTCATGCGCGCGCCGAGGAGTTTCCGGATAAATCCCGCGGCGCCGTTGAGAGCCTCGGCCGCGGCGGCTCCCTCCTCTTTGGAACTGTAGGTGCTGACGAAAAGCTTGGCGTGCTCGAGGTCTCCGCTGACCTCCACGCGCAGAATACTGATGAGCGCCGGGATCCGGCTATCCTTGATCTCCGTGCGGATAATATCGCTGACTTCCCGCTGGATCTGCGAGGCCACTCTTGCCGTTCTGTTGTTCATATTCTCCTCTTTTTCAGCGCGGGATCTCTTCCATCACAAAGGATTCGATCACGTCGCCTTCCTTGATATCGTTGAAATTCGTCAGCGTGATGCCGCATTCATAGCCTTCCATGACTTCCTTGGCGTCGTCCTTGAAACGCTTGAGCGAATCAATGCCGCCCTCGTACACGACGATATTGTCACGGTTGACGCGCGCCTTGGCGTTCCGGGTCACCTTGCCGTCGGTAATATAGCAACCCGCCACCGTGCCGACGCCGGAGATCTTGAACGTGTTCCGCACTTCGGCGTGACCGATGATCGCTTCCCGGTAAACCGGTTTGAGCATGCCCTTGATGGCCAGTTGGATATCCTCGATGGCGTCGTAGATGATGCGGTACAACCGGACGTCTACCTTTTCATTTTCCGCCGCCGCGCGGGCCATCGGATCGGGCCGGACGTTGAAACCGACCACGATAGCGTTGGAAGCCGCCGCCAGCATAATATCCGTTTCGGTAATGGCGCCGACGCCGCCGTGAATGGCGCTCACGCGCACTTCGTCGTTGGAGATCTTCTCCAGCGACTGCTTGACCGCCTCGACCGAGCCCTGAACGTCCGCCTTGACGATGACGTTGAGCGTCTTGATCTCGCCGTCAGCCAGTTTGTCGAACAGCTCGTCGAGCGAGATCTTGGCCTTGGCCTTCTGCTGCTGGGCTTTGATCTGGTCTTTTCTTTCGTCGACGACCTGCTTGGACAGCTTGTCGTCTTCCACGGCGTACATCACGTCGCCGGCCGCCGGCACTTCGGAAAACCCGAGGATCTCCACCGGCATGGACGGACCGGCCGCGTCGACCTTGCGCCCCATATGATCCATCATCGCTCTGACGCGTCCGAACGCGATACCGGCCACGATCGTGTCTCCGATGCGCAACGTGCCGTTCTGGATCAGCACCGTCGCCACGGGACCGCGGCCCTTGTCCAGTCTGGCTTCCACGATCGTACCGCGGGCCATATGGTCGGGATTGGCTTTCAGTTCTTTCATATCGGCCACCAGCAGGATCATCTCCAGCAGATCGTCGAGACCCTGCTTCGTATACGCGGAAACCGGTACGCAGATCGTGTCGCCGCCCCAGTCCTCCGGCACGAGATTGTGCTCTGTGAGCTGCTGCTTGACGCGGTCCGGATTGGCCGTGGGTTTATCCATCTTATTGATCGCCACGATGATCGGCACGCCGGCCGCCACGGAATGGTTGATCGCTTCGACCGTCTGCGGCATGATGCCGTCGTCAGCCGCCACGACGATAACGGAAATATCCGTCACCTGCGCGCCGCGCGCTCTCATGGACGTGAACGCCTCGTGACCGGGCGTATCGATAAATGTGATCGTGCGGCCGTTGCACTGGACCGTGTACGCGCCGATATGCTGCGTGATACCGCCGGCTTCGGATTTGGTCACGTTGGTCGAACGGATCGCGTCGAGCAGCGAGGTCTTGCCGTGATCGACGTGTCCCATGATCGTAACGACCGGCGGACGCGGCCGCAGATTGGCCTCGTCGCTGTCCGCCGCATCACTGTCGATCAGTTTTTCTTCAAAGGTCTTCTCCACCTTCTGCTCGAGCGTGATATTGAATTCCTGCGCCACCAGATCCGCCGTGGCAAAATCGATCTCTTCATTGATCGAAGCGAAAATATCCAGCTTCAGCAGGATCTTGATGATCTCGGTGGCGGGCTTGCCGAGTTTTTCGGAAAGCTCCTTGACCGTGATGCTGTTGCCGGTCATCACGGCGTGTTCGATCACGATCGGCTTGATCTTGCTCTTGGCCGGCAGAGCTTTCTTGCCCTTGCGGCGCGAACCCATTCTCTCGTCGTCTTCGATAATCGTCGTCTTGATGCCTTTCTTGACGTTCTCTTTTCCTTCGTATTCCTTCCGGTAACTGCCTTTGTTCGGATCGTAATTGCTGACTTTCCCTTTTTCCGTCGCTACGAACAGACTCGTATTGCCGTTCTTTCTCGGGGCGGCCGGACGCGCCGTATGCTGCTGACGCGGCTGCTCGTCCTTATCCTTGTCAAATCCTCCGAAGCTGCGGCCGCCGCTCTGATTGTTCGGACGGAATCCTCCGGCCGGGCGCTGCGTTCCCGACGCACCCTGACGCGGCTGATAATTCCCGGTCTTGGGGCGGAACGTACTGTTCGCATTCGTGCCGGCGCCGCGGGGCGAACCCGCTCCGGCCGGTTTCTGCGCTCCCGTATTGGGTTTGGGCGGCTGATAGGTGCCCAGCATCTGCCCGTTGCGGCGCGGCTGCTGCGGCGTCTCGGGACGCGGCTGATAAGTACCGAGAAACTCTCCGTTCTTCGGTTTTCCGCCCGCCTTTCCGCTCTTCTGAGCCGACTCGGTCTTTTCCGGTTTTTCCGCGGCCGCGGCAGTCTCCTTTTTCACGGACTCCGCCTTGTCCGGTCCGGTCTTTGTTTCCGTTTCTTTTTCGGTCGGCTGCTCCTCCGGTTTCCGTTCGTCCGGCTGCTCGGCCGCGCTCGTCTGCGCTGCGCTTGTTTGCGCCGTGTCCGGTTTTACCGTATTCTCTTCCGCCTGCTGCTCGGGCGCGGTTTTTGTTTCAGCCTCCTGCCGCCGGGCTTCCTGCTCTCTTTCGGCAGCCTGAGAAGCGGCCTCCTCCTGCCGACGGATCTCCTCCTGCCGGCGTGCCTCTTCTTCTTCGGCTTTTCTGCGCTTCTCCGCGATCTGCTCCGCTATCGCTCTGGCGCGCTGAGAATACACGCCGATATCCCGCTGCGTGCTTCTCAGTTTTTCCAGCAAAGCGTTGCCTTTCTCATTGATCGACCTCTGCGCGTCCTGAATCTTACTCATGTTTTTACCGTACCTCCGCATTCCTTTGCGAGTTGATAATCAGTTTTTTGAAGTTTTCGGATGTGACCCCGATCACCAGTTTATTGATTTTCCCGATGGCCGGCCCGAAATCCGGGCATGCCGCCGTGATATAAGGCGTGCCGCCGGCGTCGCAGCAGGCACGAACCTTCTTAGCCGTGTTTTCCGAGAGTTGATCGCTCAGCAGGACCAGCCGGACACGGCCGTCTTTTACGGCGTCGACGACCGCCTGATAACCGAACGTCACGCATCCGGCGTTCATCGCCAGTCCCAATGCTCCGTCAAACTTGTTCAAGGCTCTTCAGTTCCTCCTTGAGTCTTTCGGAAACCTCCCGGGGGATCGGGCGGGAAAAGGCCCGCTCGAGGCCATGGGCCTTCAGACATTTCTCCATACATTCGCTCTTCGGGCACAGATACGCGCCCCGTCCCGCCTTGCGCCCCGTCGTGTCGAGCGATATCTCCCCGTCCTGATTGCATACGATCCGGATCATGTCCCGCTTGGAACGGATCTCACGGCAGCCTATGCAGGTGCGCTCGGGCGTTTTTTTCTGTTTCAATCGGCTTCCTCCTCGAAAAATGATCGACCGCGGTCTCTTTTGCGGCAACGCCGCGTTCCGCTCTCTCAGCGAACGAGCCGGACGGACTCCCGTCGGCATTCGTCGAGCATGGCGAGGATGTTGGCCGGCGGCACGTCCTGCGGGACCGCATGGGTCGGCGCCAGAATGTACCCGCCGCCCGGCCGCATAACGTCAGCCGTCTCCCGCACCAGCGCGCGTACTTCCTCGGGCGTACGGACGGGAAGATCCCGTTGTGTGGAAATCCCGCCCCAGAACGCGAGCTTATCCCCGTATTTCTCCTTGATGCGCGCGAGACCGTAAATCTCGGGCTGCACCGTCTGATAGCAATCAAGGCCGATCTCAATCAGATCCGGGAACACGTCCTCGACGTCTCCGCAGGAATGCTGGATGATGAACTTTCCGTTCTTCTTCGCCCGGGCGTACATCTCCGCCATCCGCGGCTTGAGGAATTTCCTCCACAGTCTCGGTTCCATGATCATCCCGTGCTGCTGGCCCCAGTCGTCACCGAAATAAACCGCGTCAAAAGGATACTCGTTGAAAATATCGATCACACTCAGATTGAATGCAAGGATACGATCCAGCATCCCGTGAACAAACGCCGGCTCCGCAGCCATGTAGTAGAGCGCGTCCTCCATCCCCGTATAGCTCCAGAGCCGCTCGAACATGGAAAACCCGATGCCCGCGAAGCAAAAGCGATCGTCCGCCGTCGCAAGCAGGCGCTCGCACTCCTCGCGAATGCGCTTCTCGTTCAAATACGGAGCCGGATACAGACTGAGGTCCGGCTCGCGGATCACGGGGCTGTCGATCACGCCGATATCCCGGTCGACGCCGCTGCGATTCCACGTCACACCGAAATCATCGGTAAAATACAGAGGCCTGTCGGACCGTTCGGTCGGGTATCCCCAGTATTGCATATAATGCAGGAATCCGCCGGTATGCGCCGCAAAGTCCTTTTCGCCCGTCGCGGCCGCGACCCGGTCGTTCTCCTGCGCGGTCAGCTCCAGATGATACGGCAGGATCTCCGTCTCTTCATGCCGGAGCGCGCGGATCACGGCCTCCCGTCGGGTCATTTTTTCACTCCTCCTCGGCTTCTTCGGAAAGGCTTTCCAGCAGATCGGCCGCCTTGCTCTGACTCTTGATGTCGATCTTCCAGCCCGTCAGCCGAGCGGCGAGCCGGGCGTTCTGCCCTTCCTTTCCGATGGCCAGCGAAAGCTGATTATCCGCCACGACGACCCGCGCGATATGCTCGTCGGCGTTGGTCTGCACCAGCATGACGCGCGCCGGGCTCAGCGCATAAGCGATATATTCGGCCGGATCCTCGCTCCAGCGGATGATGTCGATTTTCTCTCCGTTGAGTTCTTTCACGATGCGATCCACGCGCGTGCCGCCGGGACCGACGCAGGCGCCCAGCGGATCAACCGCCGGATCGTTGGTATAAACGGCGATCTTGGTACGGCTTCCGGCCTCGCGGGAGATCGATTTGATGATGACCGTGCCGTTGGCGATTTCAGGCACTTCCAGCTCGAAAAGCCGCTTGACCAGCCCGGTGTGCGTTCTCGACACGATGATCTGCGCGCCCTTGCCGGTCTGCTTGACGTCGGAAATATAGACCTTGATCCGGTCGCCGACTTTGAAATCGTCGGTGCTCAGCTGCTCGTTGGCCGACAGATATCCCTCGGTACGGCCCAGCTCCACGTAGACGTTCTTCTTTTCCACACGGCGCACGACCGCCGTCGTGATCTCGTTGAGCTTATCGACGTACTCATTGTAAATCACGTTGCGTTCAGCTTCCCGGATCTTTTGCGTGATATTGTCTTTGGCCGCCTTGGCCGCGATCCGTCCGAAATCCGTCGGCGTCACGTCGCGGTCCACATAGTCGCCCACCGCGTAATCGTCGCGGATGCGGCGCGCGTCCTCCAGACTGATCTGAGAAAGCTCGTCTTCCACCTCTTCGACGACCTGCTTGCGGTCAAAGACCTGCAGACGGCCGTTCTGCCGGTCGATCGTCACGTAGGACTCGGCGCCGGAAGGATAGTTCTTTTTATAAGCAACGGCAATCGCCGTCTCTACCGCCTGAAAAACCGTCTCCGTATCGATCCCCTTTTCCTTGGAAATGGCGTTGATGGCTTCGATGAATTCCGCGTTCATAATCGTTCTCCTTTTTAAATCGTCTGTTTTGAAACAGCCACGTCTTTGAGCATAAATTCACGGCTTCCGCCCCGGGTAAGAAGCGTCACCTTTTCCTCGGTGCAATCCCCGATCGTGCCGATAAACTCCTTTTTCCCGTCTACGGCGTCCGGCGCATACAGCTTCAGACTGATCTCTTTCCCCTTGAGGCGGAGATAGTCTTTCGGCGTCCGGATGGGTCTGTCCAGCCCCATTGACGACACGCTCAGGAAATACGGCCGTCCTTCCGAGATGTCCGCCTCATCCAGGACCGGCTCGATCCGGTTCTGAACGCGCTCGCAGTCGTTGACGGACACGCCGTCCGGCGAATAGATATAGAAAACCAGCATCCTGCCGCCGAAACCCTTTTCCAGCTTGACCTCGACCGTTTCGAATCCTTCCTCCGCGATCAGCCCGCTGCAAAGGCTCTCCGCTTTCCGACTCATTTCGCCGTCTGTCACGCGCGACGCCTCCCCTCTAAAACAAAGAGCGGGTAAATGCCCACTCTTCCCGTTTCCTGCCGTGTTTTTCCTACCGTGTTAGTATAACACAAGTATTTTAAAATTACAACTCAAAAATTGAAACTTGTCCTTTTTCGGGCAGATCGTGTATCACACCCATATTTTTGAGCAGTTCCACGTTGCTTTTTCCCGCTTTTGTGCGCTTGATAATGTCGTCGACGGAGGCAAACGGCTTTTCCTCGCGCGCTTCCACGATCGAATCGGCCACGCTGGCGCCCAACCCGGCGATCGCCGTGAACGGAGGCACCAGATTGCCCGTCTCCTCGCTGATGTAGAATTCGCTGGCCCGTGATTTGAAAATATCGATCGGATCGAGGCGGATCCCGCGCTCGAACATCTCGAGACCGATTTCCAGCGTCGCTCGCACGCCCTTCTCCCGGGCGTTGAGATCGCCACGCTTTTCAAACTCGTCGAGCGCCTCGCGGATCTTCTCCGGCCCGCCGTCGAAATACGTGATGTCGAAATCGGCTCGGATCGTATAGTAAGTGGCGTAGAACTCCTTGGGGAAATACACTTTATAGTATGCGATGCGAAGCGCCATCATGATATAGGCCGCCGCGTGCGCTTTGGGGAACATATACTGGATCTTCAGGCACGAATCCATATACCAGTCCGGCAGATTATGCGTGCGGATGATCTCTTTCATTTCCGGCTTGAGGCCCTTGCCTTTGCGTACGCTTTCCATAATGGCGAAAGCGTCGATGGCCTCCACGCCGCAGCGCACCAGATACAGCATGATGTCTTCGCGCGTGCAGATCACGTCTTTCAGCGTCGCCGCGCCGCTGCGGATCAGGGTCTGCGCGTTATCCGTCCAGACGTTGGTCCCGTGGGAAAGTCCGCTGATATGGATCAGCTCGGCAAAGCTCGTCGGTCTCGTTTCCACCAGCATTTTACGCACAAAGCCCGTCCCGAATTCCGGCACTCCGTAGGTTCCCACTTCGCTGCCGATCTGCTCGGGCGTCACGCCCAGCGCTTCGGTGCCGAGAAACAGCGACATGACCTTTTCATCATTGAGCGGGATCGTCTTGGGATCGACTCCCGTCAGATCGTATAGGTGACGAATCATGGTCGGATCATCATGTCCCAACAGATCAAGCTTGACCAGCGTATCATGCAGGGTCGTAAAGTCGAAATGCGTGGTAATGATCCCGCATTTGGTATCGTCGGCCGGATACTGGAGCGGCGTAAACTCGTGAATATCGTGCGCTTTCGGCACCACGACGATGCCGCCCGGATGCTGCCCGGTGGTTTTCTTGACGTCCGTGCAGCCGCGGACCAGCCGGTCCGTTTCCGCCCGGTTGATCGGGATACCGCGTTCCTCAAAGTATTTCTTCACGTAACCGAAGCATTGCTTGTCCGCCAGCGCCGAAATCGTGCCGGCACGGAACACGTGCTCCTTGCCGAACAATTCTTCAACGTACTTATGCGAGCGGGACTGATACTCGCCCGAAATGTTCAGATCGATATCCGGGGCTTTATTGCCCTTGAAACCCATGAAGACCTCGAACGGAATATCGAAGCCGAGGCGCAGCAGCTCTTCGCCGCAAACTTGACAGCGTCGCGGCGGCAGATCGATCCCGCAGCCGTACTGCTGCGTATCCACGTCAAAATCATAAAAGTGGCATTTCGGGCACACGTAATGCGGCGGCAGCGGATTGACCTCTGTAATGCCCATCATGGTGGCGACGAAACTCGAACCCACAGACCCGCGCGAGCCGACGAGGTATCCGTCGGCCAGCGATTTGCGCACGACGCGCCGCGCGATGGAATACAGCACCGTATAGCCGTTGCCGACGATGGCGTCCAATTCCTTGCGCAGCCGCTTTTCCACGATTTCCGGCAGGTTTTCTCCGTAAAGCGCCCGTGCCGTTTCATACGAAACGCGCTCGATCTCCTCTTCGACGCCGTCCAGTTCCGGCGTATACAGTTTGTCTGTCGGGAACGGCTCCAGCCACTCGATCTGATCGGCGATCCTGCGCGGGTTGGTCACGACGACCTCGTAGGCTTTCTCCCGGCCGAGATAGGCAAACTCCTCCAGCATTTCCCCGGTCGTGCGCAGATACAGGTCCGGCATCTCGTCGACGTCCTTGAACGTCGGCGCCAGGATGATCTTGCGGAAGATCCCGTCCTCACGGTTCAGATAATGCGCGTCGCAGGTCGCGCAGACCGGTTTATTGTAATACCGGCCCAGCTCCACGATCCGCTTATTGATATCCAGCACCGCCTGCTCGTCGGGCAGCTCTCCCTCGCGCACCAGAAACATATTGTTCGTCCGCGGCTGGATCTCCAGATAATCGTAAAAATCAATGATCCGGCGGACATCCTCGTCGGACGCGCCCCGCAGAACGGCCCGGTAGATCTCGCCCTGCTCACAGGCCGAACCGATGATGAGCCCTTCGCGCCTTTTGTTAATCAGCGATTTCAGCATCCTCGGCTGTTTGTAGAAATGCTCGAGATGCGAGTCCGTGATCAGTTTATAAAGATTGAACAGGCCCGTCTTGTTTTTGGCGAAAATAATGACGTGATGATATTTCTGTTTCTCAAAATCGATCTGCCCGGACAGCACCGTGTTGATCTGTCCGAGATCGGCCGCGCCCTTTTCGCGCGCCATCCGGATGAGTTTCAGAAAAATATGCGCCGTGGTCTCCGCGTCGGAAACCGCGCGATGATGGCGCGTAAGCTCGATGTCGAGCCGCTTGGCCACGATATCGAGCTTATAGCGTTTCAGATCGGGCAGCAGCGCCCGCGCCATGCTCAGCGTATCGACCACCGTATTGCGGAAAGCGAAGCCCTGCCTCTCGCCCGCCGCCCGCATGAACGCCACGTCGAAACCGGCGTTGTGCCCAACCAGCACGGCGTCTTTTGCAAACTCGTAGAAGCGTTCGACCGCCATATGCTCGTCCGGCGCGTCCGCGATCATGTCGTTGGTAATGCCGGTCAGATCCGTGATCTTGGCCGGGATCGTCCGGCCGCAATTGACGAACGTCGACAGCCTGTCCACGATCCGCCCGCCGGCGATCTTGACCGCGCCGATCTCCGTGATGACCTCGCTGATCGGACTGAGCCCTGTGGTTTCCAGATCGAAAACCACGTATTCGCCGGCAAAATCCCGCTCGTCGGGCCCCGACACGATATCGAGCGAATCGTTGATCAGATAGGCTTCCACGCCCAACAGCGGCTTGACGCCGCGCTTTTTTCCCTCGGCGTAGGCCAGCGGAAAAGCCTGCACGACGCCGTGATCCGTAATGGCCACCGCTTCGTGTCCCCATTTCTGCAGCGTCTCAAACAGCGTCTTGACCTCAGTGAAACCGTCCAGCTTGCTCAGTTTGGTATGTAAATGCAGCTCCACGCGCTTCTCCGGCGCGTCGTCGCGTCTCTCGGGCAGTTCCCCGATCTGGATGCCGTAGACCTTGAGCACCGTTTCGTGGGCAAAGCGGTCCGGCTCGCAGGCGCCGTTCACCTTGAGGATTTTTCCTTCCGTCACCTCCGCCAGAAGCGGAGCCGCCGTTTCCGTTTTATCGAAAAGCTTGGCCGTGATGCTGCCTGTGCCGTCGGTCAGATCGAACATCAGGATGGTACTGCCGGAGTTGAGCTCCTTATGCTCCAGCTTGATGACGCGGCCGGTCACCGTCGCGCGGCCCGTGTCCTCGCGCAGTTCTCCGATCGGCGTATTATCCTCCTTGGAGCCGCGGCCGTACAAAATCGTTCCGGCGCTCTTGCCTTTTTTCCCGTTCTGCTTCCGCTCTTCCGCCGAACGGCGCAGTTCCGCCGTATCCAGCTCGTCCAGCATGGCCGCGTATTCGCCGTCGTTCATCCCCGCGCCTTCGGCGCCTTTGACCGTCACGCGATATTTCCTGGCGCAGCGGCGGGCGATCTCCGTTTCAAGGAACTTCCCGAACTGCGACGACACAAAGGTATCCCTTGTTTCCTCGTCGTCGGTCTCGATCTCAATAACGCTTTCCCGGGCGGTGATGCGGGACTTTTTCAGCATGGCCCGGTAACCCGGACGTTCCGCCGCGATCACGTCGGTCAGAAACCCCGGGATCTCGCTTTCATCGGCAAATTCCCTCATTTCATAGCAAAACTCCATTCGCACGGAAAATCCGTCGCGGCGCGCCTGCTCGCGGATCATTTTTTCCACGTCCTGCTCGTTGCGGAAACCCACGCCGCAAAAAAAGCGGAATACCATCGTATCCCCGTCTTTTTCACAGCTTTCGAATTGCAGATTCCCGTCGAGTTCGTTGTTCTTCAGTTTATTCCAAAAAGCTTTGCTCTCGATCGTCAAGATCCGTTCTCCCTCACAAACTCCTCGATCAGCGCCATCAGCGCTTCAGTCACTTCCGCGGCCGGAACGCTCCGGAGCTTCTTTCCCTTGGCAAAAAGCAATCCCTTGCCCTCGCCCATGGCCACGCCGACGTCCGCGTCGGCCGCCTCGCCCGGTCCGTTGACTGCGCAGCCCATGATCGCGATGCGGATCGGAACGTTCAGACCTTCCGTCCGTCTCGTGATCTCCTCGACGACGGGCAGCGTCGGCACGCGGTTGCGCCCGCACGTGGGGCAGGAAACAATATCCACGCCGCGCCGGAGGCCCAGACTCTGCAGGATCTCTTTGGCCGCCGACACCTCACGCACCGGATCGCCCGTGATGGAAACCCGGATCGTATCGCCGATCCCGTTGAGCAGCAGCGCGCCGATCCCCGCGGCGGATTTGACGAGCGCACGCCGCTCCGTCCCCGCTTCCGTGACTCCCAGATGCAGCGGATAATCCGTCCGCTCGGCCAGCATCCGGTACGCGCGGAACATCGTGGGCACGTCGGAGCATTTGACCGAAATGACCGTATCCCCGAATCCGTGCTTCTCCAGCAGCGAAACGTGATACAGCGCGCTTTCGACCATAGCTTCCGCCTTGTCGGGATATTTTTCGGAAAACCGTTTGTCCAGACTGCCGCCGTTGACGCCCACACGGATCGGGATCCCGTGTTCGGAAGCGCAGCGCACGACCTCTCCGACCCGGTCGTCGCTCCCGATATTGCCCGGATTGATGCGCAGCTTGTCAATGCCGTTTTCGATCGCCGCGATGGCGAGCCGGTAGTCGAAATGAATATCCGCCACCAGCGGCACCGCCGCGCGCGGACGGATCGCGCGGATCGCGGCGGCCGCGTCCGCGTCAAAAACCGCCAGCCGCACGAGATCGGCGCCCGCCGCGGCCAGTTCGTTGATCTGGCGCACCGTCGCCGCGATATCCCGCGTATCCGTATTGGTCATGGACTGGATCGAAACCGGCGCGTCTCCGCCGATCGGAACGTTCCCGACCATGATTCTTCTTGTTGTTCTCTTTTCCATACCGTCTCCGTCAGAACAGCTTGATAAGGCGCAGTACTTCGATAACGACGATAAAACCGAACAGGATAATCAGCCCCGCGGCGTGAATATAAGCTTCCGCTTTATGGCTGAGTTTACGTCCCGCAATCTTTTCCGCCACGGCGTAGATCACAACGAACAGGATACGCGCGCCGTCCAGAGCCGGGAACGGCAGGATATTGAACAGCGCCAGATTGAGGCTGATGAGCACCATCAGCTCGATCAGGACCGTCACCCCGAACTCCCGTTCGAGCCGGACCATTTCAGTCACCGTCGTGACCGGCCCTCCGACCTTATCCAATCCGATACTGCCGGTGAACAGCCCCTCGAACGTGCTCACGATGCTGTCGAGCACATAGCCGCAGTATCCGAACGCGTATGAAAGCGTTTCCCCCAGCCCTCTGTGATAAGTCCCCGTGCGGATCGACACGCCCACGCGTCTTACCGTGTTGCCCTCCTCGTCCGTCGTGATCTGGGGAGAGACCGTGAGCCGCAGCGTTTCGCCGCCGCGGTCGACAGTCAGCCGCACCGTATCGCGAGACGCGATCGCGGCAGACAATTCTCCGCCGCTGAAAATAAACCCGTCCTCGACGCGCACGATCATATCGCCGGTCTGCAGAACGCCGTCGGCCGGGGAACCGGCCACGACCTCGTCGACGCGCGTGGCGACCGTGCCCGTAACGCCGAACATTCCCACCGCGACGATCAGCGCGAACAGCAGGTTGAACGTCACGCCCGCGGCCAGCACCAGCACGCGTTTCCACGCCGGCATCTCGTTCATCGCGCCTTCGACGCCTGCGGTCTTATTCCCCTCCGGATCGTCCGCGTCGTCCTCGCCGAGGAATTTGCAGAAACCGCCCAGCGGGATCAGCCGCACGCTGTACAGGATGCCGTTCTTTTCCTTCTGCCACAGCGCTTTGCCGAAGCCGACGGAAAACTCCAGGATCCGGAAGCCCAGCAGCCGGCCCACCGTATAGTGGCCCAGCTCGTGGACGACGATCATGATGCAGAGCGACAGCAGCGCCAGCACCACGTAGAGTATCGTAGTCAGAATTTGCATCAAATTTCCTTTCTGTTTTGCGCGATTTGCCGGGCGCGCGCGCGTGCCGCCTCGTCCGCCTCGAAAATATCCTCCGCCGAACGGACCGGCCGTATCGCTTCGCGCTGCAGGGTCTCGCACACCACGTCGAAAATCCCGCCGAACGAATAATCGCCTGCTAAAAATCCCGCCGCCGCGATCTCGTTGGCGGCGTTGAAAACGACCGAAGCCGATCCTCCCGTCTTCAGCACTTCATACGCCATCGGCACAAAGGGGAATCTGCCCTCGTCGACGTTCTCAAAAGTCAGCGCGCCCCTCTCCGCCAGATCCAGCCGCTTCACGCCGGTGGTCAGTCTCGCCGGCCCGGAAAGCGCATACAGGATCGGCGTCCTCATATCCGGAACGCCAAGCTGCGCGATCACGCTGCCGTCGCGGAATTCCACCGCCGAATGCACGATGCTCTGCGGATGCACCAGCACGCGGATACGATCCGGTTCCATGTCGAAAAGCCATCTCGCTTCGATGATTTCCAGCGCCTTGTTCATCATCGAAGCCGAATCCACGGTCACTTTTTTTCCCATCGACCAGTTCGGATGCGCCAGCGCTTCTGCCGCCGTCGCGCGGCGAATGCGTTCGGCCTCCCATGTGCGGAAAGGCCCGCCCGACGCCGTCAGCAGGATCGATTCGACGTCTTTTTCCCGGTTCCCCGCCAGACATTGCGCGATAGCCGAGTGCTCGCTGTCCACGGGCCGGATCCGCATGCCCGCCTCTTGCAGCGCTTTCGTGACGACGGCGCCGCCTGTCACCAGAGCTTCCTTGTTCGCCAGCGCGATCTCTTTTCCGTTCCGGATACAAGCCAGAACCGCCGGCAATCCCGCGATCCCGACGACGGCGATAACGAAAACCTCCGCGCCGTCGTACGCGCACAGCTCCTCCAGTCTGCCGTCAAAAACCTTCGTCCCCTCCGGCAAACGGGCGCGCAGCGTTTCTCTCTTGCTTTGGTTTTTCAGATAAACCAACTCCGGCCGGAAACGCCGCGCCTGCTCGGCGAGCAGCTCGGCGTTTTCCGCCGCCGCGAGGATCGTGACGCGATATTCGTCGGGATGAAGCGCCAGCACGTCCAGCGTCTGCGTCCCGATCGAACCGGTCGATCCCAGGATCGCGATCCGTTTCATACGACCACCCCTCCGATCCTGAAAACGATATAGATCACCGCGCTGACGGCGATGATGCTGTCCAACCGGTCGAGCACGCCGCCGTGACCGGGGAAGATTTTTCCGTAATCCTTGACGCCGCACCAGCGCTTGATCGCCGAAGCCATCAGATCGCCTATCTGCGCCGCGACGCCGCAGCCCAGCGCGCTCCACAGAAACAGTTTTCCGTCAAAGCCCGGCAGCAACCGTTCCGTCACGAGCCACAGCGCCACGCCCGCGGCGACGCAGAGCACGTAGCCGCCGATCGCGCCTTCCACGGTCTTTTTCGGGCTGATCTCAGGCGCGAGCTTATGCTTTCCGATCAGCACGCCGGTAAAGTACGCGCCCGTATCCGTCGCCACCGCCAGCAGGACCGACGCCGCCACCGCCGTCACGGCCGTTTCATATGGCTGCAGGCGCGTCATCATGTACAGGCAGGACATCGCCAGACCCGGATAAACCAGCACGAAAACCGACGCGATCGCGTCGCGGATATCATGCGCCGGCGAAAACGTCGCGTGCCCCACGCTCACCAGACAACCCAGCACCAGCAGGATCAGCAGACCGGACGTTCCCAACCAGTGATAGGCCGGCGCCATCAGCGCCGCGTAAGCGTAACCGACGTATTCGATCGGACGCACTTCTTTGTTGGCCAGCGCCCGGTACATCTCATACATCGCCGCTCCGGTAAACAAAACGACCAGGATCGACGGCGCCCATCCTCCGATAAACAGGATGCCCACTACGGCCGCGATCAAAACCGCCGCCGTCAAAATTCTCTTCAACATTTGCTTTCCTTGTCCAATCCTCCGAAACGCCGGGAGCGCGAAGCAAAATCCCGCAGCGCTTCGTCCAACCGCTCCGGCGTAAAATCCGGCCAACTCACCGGTGTGAAAACGAATTCCGTGTAAGCCAACTGATACAGCAGGAAATTGCTGATCCGCTGTTCGCCGCTGGTGCGGATCAGCAGATCCGGTTCCGGACAGCCCGCCGTATAGAGATAGTCCTGTACGGTTTTCTCATCCACCGCGTCAAAATCCAGTTTCCCCGCTTCCGCATCGGCGTGCATGGCTTTGAACGCCCGGACGATCTCCGCTCGGCCTCCGTAATTGAGCGCCACGTTCAGGATCATCTTCGTATTGTTTTTCGTCAGTTCGACCGCCGAATGCAGCGTCGCCGTCAGCGCTTCGCCGAACCGCGGCGAGGCTTCTCCCAGAATGCGGATCCGGACGCCGTTGGTGTGCAGACGCATCAGATTCTTTTCGAGAAATTCCCCCAGCAGCGACATCAGCGCGTTGACCTCCGCGGCCGGACGCGACCAGTTTTCCGTCGAAAACGCATAGAACGTCACGCATTCGATCCCGAGGTCTCCGCAATGCTCAACGATTTTCATCACGTTCTGGGTACCGGCCCGGTGTCCGGCCGTCCGGGGCAGCCCCCGCTTCTTGGCCCAGCGCCCGTTTCCGTCCATGATGAAAGCAATATGTCTCGGTAAGGCCTGTTGCTCCATTACTCGGTCTCCTTTGCGATATCTCTCTTAAATAACGAGTACACGAGCAAAAGAGTATCCTTGCTGAGGCGCGAGACTCTTATTACTCGTGCTTCTCCGTTCCCGCCGGTTTTTCTGTCGACGTATTCCTTTCGTTCGATACGCATGCCCGGAAATCCGGTCTTGAGACGCTCTTCGGCCTTATCGGGATCCATTCCGATAAGCTCTTCCGTCATATCTCCATGATTTCCTTTTCTTTGGCCGCGGATACCTCGTCCAGGGTCTTGATGAACTTATCCGTAAGCTTCTGCGCGTCTTCTTCCGCTTTTTTCTGCTCGTCCTCGGTGATGAGAGAATCCTTCTTCAGTTTCTTGATCGTCTCGATACAGTCGCGGCGGATCGAACGGATCGCCACCTTGGAGCCCTCGTTCATCTTTGCGATCTTCTTCGTCAGATCTTTTCTGCGCTCTTCGTTCAGCTCCGGGAACACCAGACGGATGATCTTGCCGTCGTTGGAGGGATTGATGCCGATATCCGACGCCTGGATCGCCTTTTCCACCGCCGTGAGCATGCTCGGATCCCAAAGCGTGATCGTCAGCATTCTCGGTTCAGGCACGGACACGTTGCCGACCTGATTGACCGGCGTGGGCGTGCCGTAATAATCCACGAAAACTCTGTCGAGGATCTGGGGATTGGCTCTGCCGGCCCTGATCTGCTTGAAATCATTTTTGAGCACCGTAACGGTCTTATTCATTTTGTCGGTCGCCGCGTCGAGCGCTTCCTTGATCATTGCGTTTGCCATAGGGCGGACGCACCTCCTCTGTGCTTAATAA
>JAHAZM010000032.1 GCA_018385275.1 Eubacteriales bacterium
GGTCAGGAGATGGACGACCATTATTTCGGCGTGATCAAGCCGCGGGTCAAAGCCTTCATGAACGATCTGGATGAAGAGTTGTGGAAACTTGGCGTCCTGGCCAAAACCGAGCACAATGAAGTCGCTCCTTCGCAGCATGAACTGGCGCCCATTTATACAACGGCGAATCTGGCTACCGATCAGAATCAGCTGATGATGGAAGTCATGAAGAAGGTCGCTCAGAAGCACGGTCTGGCCTGTCTTCTTCACGAAAAGCCCTTCGCCAGCGTCAACGGCAGCGGGAAACACAACAACTGGTCGCTGATCACGGATAAAGGCGAGAATCTTCTTAACCCCGGAAAAGAGCCGGAGAAAAACTATCGTTTCATGCTCTTCCTCTGCGCCGTCATCGTCGCGACGGACGAGCACAGCGATCTGCTGCGCTTGACAGCCGCCAGCGCCGGCAACGATAACCGTCTCGGCGGCAACGAGGCTCCGCCTGCCATCGTCTCGATGTTTATCGGCGACAATATGATCAATCTGCTCACCACCGTCGCCGCCGGCATCGACGCGGAACATTCGTCGCGCCGTGATATGGAAACCGGCGTCAAGATCCTGCCTCATTTCAAGCAGGACACTTCCGATCGCAACCGCACTTCTCCCATGGCTTTCACCGGAAACAAGTTTGAATTCCGTATGCTGGGTTCTTCTTTCTCGATCGCCGGACCCAATATCATCCTCAATACGATCGTAGCCGACACGCTCCATCAGTTCGCCGAACGCCTTCGCCGTGCCGACGATCCGAACCGCGAAATCGTTTCTATCATCGCCGATACGATGAAAGACCACGGGCGGATTCTCTTCAACGGAAACAATTACTCAGACGAATGGGTCGCCGAAGCCGCGCGCCGCGGCCTGCCGCACTTTACCAGCACCGCCGACGTCATCCCGCTTTTCACCTCACCCAAAAACATCGAGTTGTTCAAGCGCCACGGGATCTTCACCGAGACGGAGATCCGTTCCCGCTGCGAGATCCTGTTGGAGAACTACTCAAAGACTCTCAACATTGAAGCAGAAACCATGGTAGAAATGGCTTCGCGCGATATCCTGCCCGCCATCACCGCTTATGTCGGCTCATTGACCGATACCGCTCTGAAAAAGCGTCAGCTCTCCCCCTCTCTCAGCACCGTGACCGAAGAAACGCTTATGACGCTCTTGTCCGATTTGGCAACCTCGCTCTACCGCGACGTTGAAAAGCTTCGTTCTCTGTTGTCTTCAGCGCAGAACGGCCACAGCTCCGTCGAAAAAGCCCTCTTTTATAAGGATCAGATTCTGCCCGTCATGGCTTCGATCCGCGCTTCGGCCGACAAAGCCGAAGAGCACGTCGCCGCTTCCTATTGGCCGATCCCGACGTACAGCAAACTTCTGTTCAGCTTGGATTGATCGGGTACGTGCCATGATGTATCGATTCATTTCCTGGAACGTCAACGGTCTCCGCGCCTGTCTCAATAAAGGCTTCGCCGATGCCTTTACCTCGCTTGACGCCGACGTCTTCAGCATTCAGGAAACCAAGATGCAGCCGGATCAGGCCGACGTCCGTTTTCCCGGCTACGACGTTTTCTGGAACAGCGCCGTAAAAAAGGGCTACTCCGGGACCGCGGTCTTTACCCGCGTTTCCCCTCTGGCGGCAACGACCGGCATCGGAATAGAAGAACACGATCAGGAAGGCCGCGTCATCACGCTGGAATTCCCCGCCTTCTATCTGGTCAATTGCTATACGCCCAATTCCCAGCGCGAGTTGACGCGGCTGGACTACCGCGGGATCTGGGAGCGCGATTTCGCCGATTATCTCAGCGCGCTGGACGCGCGGAAACCGGTCGTCCTCTGCGGCGATCTGAACGTCGCGCATCAGGAGATCGACCTCAAGAATCCGTCGTCGAATCATCATAACGCCGGTTTTACTGATACGGAAAGAGCGCTCTTCACGCGACTTCTGGCCCGCGGGTTCGTCGACAGCTTCCGCTATCTGTACCCGGACAAACGCGACGCTTATTCCTGGTGGAGCTATATGTTCAACGCCCGCGCCAACAACGCCGGATGGCGTATCGACTATTTCCTGGTTTCCGAGCGCGTTGCCGGTTATATCCGCGACGCCAAGATCCACAGCGCCATCCTCGGCAGCGATCATTGCCCCGTAGAACTTGATATCGACCTGTAACGATGCAAAAAGCGGATCCGATGGGAACCGCTTTTTTCGTTATGATTCCAAAAAGGCCCCGTCGTTCTTCTGCGGCGGGATTCTTTTTACTCTATTTTGATAACGGCCTTTATGCCGCCGTCTACCATGCCTGCAAACGCTTCCCCATCTTTTTTCTTTCCGACGATCGCGCCGTAATGAACCGGAACGGCCGCTTCCGGTCTGATCGTATTGACCAGCTCCGCGGCTTCCTTCGCGTTCATCGTATAAGTGCCGCCGACCGGGACGAGCGCGATGTCACACTTTACCGACCGCGCTTCCTCGGTCGCGTCGGTATCTCCCGCAATATAGATCCGCTTACCGTCCGCGTGAAGGATGTATCCTACCCATCCGGCGTCTTTCGGATGAAACGGTTTGCCGATATTATACGCGGGCACGGTTTCAAACTCGAGTCCGTTTACATTATAGCGTTCGTCCGGCTTCACGGTGACGATTCTGCCGACATGTTTCTCCGCTTCAAAAGCCTTCTTTTTCATATTTTCGGGAACGATCATGATCGTGGTTTTGTTCGCCGTCCTCTCAACGTCCTTCACGGAGAAATGGTCGTAATGGTCGTGCGTGATCAGAATATAGTCCGCATCCTTCGGCGCCGAATCCGTCATAAAAGGATCGATATGAACGATCTTGCCGTTGATGAAAACTCGTATATGGTTATGTTTGAACACTTTGATGTTTTCCGTCACGATACAGACTCCTTTCTCATTGCGATACAGTCGGCTTACAGCTTGCTTTTGTCGTATACAGCGCGAATACCCCCGATAAACTTCGGACGGGTCCTCGCCGCAGTGATATGCGCAGCTCCTATCTTATTATGCTCCAGGCGCACCGGCACCGCCACCCTTTTCAGATGCATACCGATCAGTGTGTCTCCTATATCCAGTCCGGCGTCGGCGTGAATCTCCTCCAGCACCACGGGATCATCAAAACTGTTGTACGCCGACGTCGCAAACGACCCACCCGCTTTCGGCTGCGGCACTGCGTTTACGATTTCTGCGCCCGGTACCGCCTCTCGCTCAATAACGACAGCACGATTCAGGTGCTCGCAGCACTGCGCCGCCAGAAACACTCCGCGCTCCTTCAATGCCGAAAAGATGCCGTCAAATACCGCCTGCGCCGCTTCCGGATTCGAATTGCTTCCTATGCGTTCTCCGAGGATTTCCGACGTGGAACACCCCACCACCAGTATCTGTCCTCTTTTTAATCCGGCTTTTTCACAAAGCTCCGCCGCCGTTTCATATCCCTGCTTTTTTTCCTTTTCAAACATTGCGCATTCCTTCCTTTCTCGCCTCTCATCCGGTCTTGATCGCCGAAGCTTCCCTCTGTTCCCGGCTCCGACCGGCGCGCCGGCAACAGCTTCTGCGCTGAACTCGACGCACAAGCCTCATCGAGGCCTTTTCCTCCTTGTTTCCGTCTTTTATTCGACGTAAATGATCCTGCCTTCTTTCCGCTTTGCCGGGGCCGGGTTTTCACCGTCGATCCATCCGACGGCGCAGTGCCCTATTCCTTCCCATTCTCCCGCAACGCCCCAATCCTTCAGCATCCGCTTGTATTCCGGCAGCTCGAATTCTTCCTTCGCTCTGTGGATCCAGATACTCCCCAAACCGAGGGAATGCGCCGCCAGCATGAGGTTGCCCATAACAAGACTGCCGTCGTATAGATACGTCGGATACTTTTTGTCGGCAAGCACGACGAGAATGACTGGGGCGCCGTAGAACGGATCGAATCCTTCTGGCCAACCGCCGATCTTACGGTTTGTCTCCGACAATTTGTCCCTTTGCTCTTTATTTGTGATCGCTATCGTAATGACCGGCTGCCTCCCCATGCCGCTTGCGGCATACAGGCCCGCTTCAAGGATCTGCTCAATGTCCTTCTTTTCCGGCATATCCGGTTTAAATCTGCGAATGCTCCGGCGTTCTTCCATTGCTTTGATTACTTCATTCATCTTTCTGCCTCCCGATTCCTTTTCCTTCGTATATCCATCCGTGATCCCCGTGATATACCATCAGTCTGGTCATGCCGCCGTCGATGCAAATGTTCTCCCCGGTGATGAACCCCGCTTTATCTGAGCACAAAAATACGACCATCTCAGCTATATCTTCGGGTTTTCCGACTCTGCCTGCCGGCTGCTGGGCGGCGTCCGGTCCGATAAAATCGGACCCGGTCGTATCGATCCATCCCGGCGAAATACTGTTTACTCTCGCTTTTCCGGCAAGGCTGACGGCCATTGCATGAGTAAGAGCCTCTATTCCGCCTTTCGCGGCGGTATAACTCTCTGTTTGCGGCTGACTCATGCGATCCCGCGTAGACGATATGTTAACGATCGAAGCACCCGGCGCAAAGTACGGCATGAACAGCTTGGAAAGATAGAACGGCGCCGTTACGCCTACAGATAACGCGCTTTGAAATTCTTCATAACTGCATTGATCGATCCCCTTCATGATCGGAGGTACGTTGTTGATCAGATAATCCACGCGGCCGGACTCGGAGATCACCTGTTCGGCAAATCTCTCCAGCGTCTCTTTATCGCCCACGTCTCCTACGAACCAATCGCCGTGATTGATATCTATGATGTGTACGCTAACGCCCAAAGACAGAAAAGCATCTGCTACCGCTTTCCCGATCCCATGTCCCCCGCCTGTCACTACCGCGACTTTCCCTTTCCCGCACATCATCTGCTCTCCTTCCAATTGTTTTCATGTCCAAAGCTCGTTCAGTCCCGCTGAGATGATACCGCATCGAACCAATATTTTTAAGAAACTTCCATCATGGGATCCAGATTACGCAGCAAAAAGCCCGTTTCATCGGAAATCCGGAAGAGTCGGGCTTTCAGTCTTCATTCAAGGTATTGTTTCGGAAATCTTTTGCCGGCTGCGGTCTTGTTGGACTGCCGCGATCATCCGGCGAGCAATCCTTCAAACAAAATGAATCCCTGCCGCCACAGCTCGTTTTCCGTTGTGTGGTCATCTGCGGGCAGTCCGTTCGAACAAACGAAGAATCTGAACGGTTTATCGGCCGTAAATTCTGCTTCCGGCGCCTCAACAGCAGAATTATACACCATGATCGCCGTCACGGCAGCCGCCTCAACGCCCGTTTCATCCAGCTTGATTTTGGTTTTCTGTACGATGTCGCCCACGAAAAGATTCTTTTGAAGCTTGGTCGGATCAAACATTCTTCCGAGATTTGCCTTCTCTGCGTCAAACACGTCGATTGCTCCGCGCTTTTTCAAGAAATTCACGAGTTCTCCGTTATCAAATGTCGATTCGATTTCAAACTTCGGTATAAAGACGCGGACTGTCTTATACTCCGCTTCTGCGATTTTCCGGTCCAGATCCTCGGTACTTCCGAGAACGAAAGTCACGAACACGTTATCCTGCATCGGAATCATGACAAGTTCCGTTTTGTCGTCTTTATAATAGCGGCATCGATCAACGGAGGTTATGAATTTCTTCTGCTCTTTTTCGCCGCTGATGGTCGTAAACTCCCTTTCGCCCGCGTCTGTAAATTCGTTTTTCCATCCGTTTTTGTAATACAGCGCATTCATCAGAACCACGGCCAGATCCGATACGTTGTAGTTTTCCGGAAGCAGTTTCGGGATCATTCCTTCTGTTTTCTCGTTTGCCCATGCGTTTACGCGATCAATGACGTCGCTTTTTTTGAACGAAAAGTACTCCGCGTCATACATTTCAAGACGCAGCTTGTATTCGTCGAGGAAATCCGAGAAATCTACGTGCTTCCATACGGAATCCGCTACACGAAGCGCTCCGCCCGGCTTTGTGCATAACCGCTTCTCGTCCTCCGACAGTCTGTTATACTCCTCGGTATCGTGTGTTTTCTTATTGTTGTACCATTCGACGAAGGAGTTGAAACGCTTGATATGCTCTTCAAAAGCAGACTCTTCTACTCCGAGAGACAGCGCTAACTGCACCCTGGTTTCCCCGTCGCTTCCCGCGAGAAGCATGCCGAGCGCATACTGAAACGAAACAGGCGATACCATATAACTGGTGAGGGCGCCGCCCATGGATTCCTCGATATGGTTCGCGAGACTGTATTCAAATCTTGTTGCTCCGGATTCCGTATCAGGTATTGATGGTATGACTGTAGGCGTATCCGGCACCAGATTATCCGTCTTTACCTGACATGCGGTCAAGAACGACATCATCAAAACAAGAAATACGGCAAACAGTCTTGAAAGAATCGGGATCGACTTGCGCATGGTACACGCTCCTTTCATTTTGATTATTGGAAATGCGCCTTTTTAGATAATACCTGTGCAAAAAGTCTCGTCAGTTAACCTGATGAGACTTTTTGCACCTGAGAAGTAACTTGTACGATTCAGAACACCCGCGCTCGCACAGTCACAGCGATATACAACCTTATTTGCTCTCTTTAATAGCGGCCTGCGCGGCAGCCAAACGAGCGATCGGCACTCTGAACGGCGAGCAGGACACATAATCAAGGCCGATCTGATGGCAGAATTCCACCGAGGACGGATCGCCGCCGTGTTCGCCGCAGATACCGCAGTGAATATCCGGACGGGTCTCGTGGCCGAGCTTGACCGCCATCTTCATCAGCTTACCGACGCCCACCTGATCCAGACGGGCAAACGGATCGGACTCAAAAATCTTCGTGTCATAATAGCTGCCGAGGAATTTGCCCGCGTCGTCGCGGCTGAAACCGAACGTCATCTGCGTCAGGTCGTTCGTACCGAAGCAGAAGAACTCCGCTTCTTTGGCGATCTCGTCAGCCGTAAGAGCGGCGCGCGGGATCTCGATCATGGTACCGACCTCATATTTCATGTCGCTGCCGGCCGCGGCGATTTCCGCGTCAGCCGTTTCCACAACGATGTCTTTGACAAATTTAAGCTCTTTGGCTTCGCAGGTCAGCGGAATCATGATTTCCGGCTCGATCGTCCAGGTCGGATGCGCCATCTTGACGTTGATGGCCGCGCGAATGACCGCTCTGGTCTGCATCTTGGCGATTTCGGGATACGTGACGGCCAGGCGGCAGCCGCGGTGACCCATCATCGGGTTGAATTCATGCAGCGACGCGATCAGGTTCTTGATGCTCTCAACAGACTTATGCTGCGTTTTGGCCAGCAATGCGATTTCATCCTCGGTATTGGGAACGAACTCATGCAGCGGCGGATCCAGGAAACGGATGCAGACCGGATATCCTTCCAGCGCCTCATAGAGTTTCTCAAAGTCGCTCTGCTGATACGGCAGGATCTTTTCCAGGGCCGCTTCTCTTTCTTCCACGGTATCCGAGCAGATCATCTCACGGAACGCCGCGATACGATCGGCCTCAAAGAACATATGCTCGGTACGGCACAGGCCGATACCCTCGGCGCCCAGCTCGCGTGCTTTCTTCGCGTCGCGCGGCGTATCGGCATTGGTGCGGACCTTCAACTTGCGATATTTATCGGCCCAACCCATGATACGGCCGAAGTTTCCGCTGATCTGCGCGTCCACCGTCGCAATCGCTTCGCCGTAGATGTTTCCGGTCGTTCCGTCGATAGAAATAACGTCGCCCTCGTGGAACGTCTTTCCGCCAAGCGAGAACTTCTTATTCTCTTCATCCATGATGATATCGCCGCATCCGGAAACGCAGCAGGTTCCCATGCCGCGCGCCACAACGGCCGCGTGAGAAGTCATACCGCCGCGAACCGTCAGGATGCCCTGAGCGGCTTTCATGCCGGTGATGTCTTCCGGAGAGGTCTCCAGACGTACCAGAACGACCTTCTTCCCGGCTTTCTTCCATGCCTCGGCGTCCTCAGCCGTAAACACGACCTGGCCGCAAGCGGCACCCGGAGAAGCGCCCAGACCGCGGCCGAGCGGCTTAGCCGCTTTCAGCGCTTTCGCGTCAAACTGCGGATGCAGCAGCGTGTCCAGGTTACGCGGATCGATCATCAGGACCGCTTCCTGCTCGGTGCGCATACCCTCGTCCACCAGATCGCACGCGATCTGCAGCGCGGCCTGCGCCGTTCTCTTGCCGTTCCGGCACTGAAGCATATAAAGCTTTCCGTTCTCAACGGTGAACTCCATATCCTGCATATCGCGATAACGGGCTTCCAGCGTTTTGCAGACCTCGACGAACTGCTTGTACGCTTCGGGGAATTTATCCGCCATCTGCGCGATCGGCATCGGCGTGCGAACACCGGCCACGACGTCTTCGCCCTGCGCGTTGAACAGGAATTCGCCCATCAGCTTCTTCTCGCCCGTGGCGGGATCGCGCGTGAACGCGACGCCTGTACCCGAATTGTCGTTCAGGTTACCGAACACCATCGGCATAACGTTGACGGCCGTTCCCCAGGAATACGGAATATCGTTGTCGCGGCGATATACGTTGGCGCGCGGATTGTCCCAGCTGCGGAAGACGGCGCGGATCGCTTCATAAAGCTGAACCTTCGGATCGGACGGGAAATCCGTCCCCAACTGTTTCTTGTACTCAGCTTTGAACTGATACGCCAGTTCCTTAAGATCGTCGGCGGTCAGATCGATATCGAACTTGACACCCTTTTCTTCCTTCATCTTGTCGATGAGCTGCTCGAAATACTTTTTACCGACTTCCATTACGACGTCGGAGAACATCTGAATGAATCTTCTGTAAGAGTCGTAGACAAATCTCTTGAACTTCGGATCGGGATTTCCCTTGAGCATCGCTTCCACGACGTCGTCATTCAAACCGAGGTTCAGGATCGTATCCATCATGCCGGGCATCGAAGCGCGGGCGCCGGAGCGAACGGAAACAAGAAGCGGGCTCTGTTTATCGCCGAACTTTTTGCCGTTGATGCGTTCCATCTTCGCGACGTTTTCCCAGATCTCCGCCATAATTTCGTCGTTGATCTTCCTGCCGTCCTCGTAATAACGAGTGCAGGCTTCGGTCGAAATAGTAAAGCCCTGCGGGACCGGAAGTCCGATATGTGTCATTTCCGCCAGGTTCGCGCCCTTGCCTCCCAAAAGCTCGCGCATGTCCGCATTGCCTTCGGAGAACATGTAAACATATTTATGTGCCATATATCTTCCTCCTTAAAAT
>JAHAZM010000074.1 GCA_018385275.1 Eubacteriales bacterium
CCACAACCCGTTTGCCCCCCGCGACAAGCCGCCCCGGCTTGGACCCCGCGCGGGTGCGCCGGCGGCGGTGCGCGGCACCCCCAACCGGGCGGCCACCGCCGCGGCCGCCGCTTCGTCCGTGCCGGCGCCGGCACGGACGCACAGGTTATTCATCATCGTCAAGGCCGTTGTAGTTCTGCCTCCGTACGCTTTTGTATTCGTCGTGATATCGGTAGTAGGGACAGGCGGGACGACGGGAGGCGCCCCCGTATTGACCAGCTATGTATTTTTCGTAATCGTCTTCATCGATACTGACGCGGCAGATGTACTGGTCCATGACTTCATCATAGTCGTAATACACGCAGCTTTCACATAACGGTTCCATAATATCCCTCCTTATTCTTGTTATATAAAAAGGGCGCAGGGAGAACCCAGACGCCCTTTTTATGCGTTTTTTACCAGACCACGATACTTCCGCTGCCGGTTCCACCGTTGGTCAGGGAAGTCGTAACAACGTCGGTTATTTCGAAAATGACGATTTCTAATTCCGGTTTTTCAAAAAACTCTTTCATACGCCTCTCTCCTTTCCTACAACGATATAACCCTACTTTCAGTTTCATTATAGAAAAGCGAAGACGGCTTGTCAAGTTATTTTTAAGCGCGGGCGACGGCGTTTTTCCGGAACAGGAAAGAAATACTCCACAACCCGGCGATACCGACGAGCACATAAATGATGCGTGCCCAGATCACGGCGCTTCCACCGAAGATCGCGGCGACGACGTCAAAATTGAACAGTCCCACGAGCAGCCAGTTGAGCGCTCCGACGATCACAAGGACCAATGCGGTAATATCCATTTCGGGATCCTCCTTTTTTCAGAATTCAAGTTTATTCTTTCCCTGTTGCAAACAAAAAAAGCACGGAAAAGTTTTCCGTGCTTTTTGAGCAAAAATGTCAGGCGACGGGGAATTCGCCCGTTCCGCCGTCAACAAAAGACGAGGCGCCGACGTTGATATAGTATCCGATTCCGTTTTCGGCGTAGACTTTTTCGTCGCCGATGGTCAGATAGGGACGAATGATAAAGTGACCGTTGGCCATCTCGTTCATCGGGATGCTCTGTATGGTCAGCGCTCCCAGATACATGGTATTGTAATCCGCGGCATTGATCGTTTGAAGCGTACCGCTCGCGACGACGGCGTTCAGCGTGGTATAAACGGTGGTAGAGGACTCGTCCCAGTTTCTCAGCGTGACGCCGGTCTCGTCAACGGCTTTGACTTCAAAGCCCACGTTGACATAATTGAGCGCCGGAACGCCGATGACGAAACGAAGGTCGCAGGTGCCGCCGGAAAGCTCGCTGTACTGGAAGCCCAGATAAGTCGGCTTGTGTTCCGTCACGCTCACCGTGGCGTCCTGAACGGAGACGGGCGACAGATCCGCGCCGTCGTAACCGATGACAAAGTCGTCGCTGGTCTTGTTGACCGTCACGCTGTAGTCAGCCACGGCAGCGGTGTCGACCGTGCAGCGGAAAGAGAAAAGGAGCGTATACGCGCCCAGATCGTTCGTGCCCGTGTGCGGGAATCCGTCCAGATCGGCGGTGTTGGCCAAAAACAGCATTTTCGACGGCGTGAAGGAAATATCGCCCAGCAGACTGGTGTCTTCGCTGCCGAAGGTCTCCAGCATATCGTGCAGCGCAGGATTGATGACGACGCTTTTGGATACGTAAGTCAGACCGGCTGAAAGCGTCAGAGGGAACGAGATCGTATCGACGTTGGCGTTGATCTTGGCGTAGACGTCGATGGTCACTTCGTCGGCGGCGCCGACGAATGTGGCGGCAAAGCCGGACATCGAGACGGTGCCGTCAAAGCGCGGCGCGATCAGGATTTCCGCTTTGGGAGCGATGGCTTGTGCCGTGCCGGACGACAGAAGAGGAAGCATACCGAACGCAAAGGCGAAGGCAAGCACCAGAGAAAGGATCTGTTTTTTCATATTGAACAACTCCTTTTAAGGGATATTCATATTATATGCCAATCTAAGAGCCTTGTCAATCCTGCGTCGTATGGAAAAAGCCCGATCGGGTCGATCGGGCTTTGTTGTCGGCGAATCAGGTCACGTCGATGATGTCTTTCAGACGGTCATAGTGCTTTTCGATTTTGGCCTCCTGGAGCCATTGCGTGGAAAGGTCGGTCAAGAATGCGTCGACCGCTTTCGTGCTTTCGTTATTGACGATGGTTTCCTTGACGGTCTCAAAGGGAACGGCGCCTTCTTCATAGGCGGCGACCTTTTTGATGATGTGATAGCCGTAATCGGTCGCGACGAGACCGCTGACGTCACCGACGTTTTCCAGCGCCAGCGGCGCGTCTTTGAACGCGGTCACGTACTTGGAGGTCTCGGGGCCGATCAGATAGGCCGCATCGTCCTTGACGACGACACGGTTGCCGTCTTCGTCCGTGGTAATCATGCCGGTATCTTCGCCCTGTTCAAGGATCAGCGCGTCAAAATCGGCGCCTTCGGCGGTCGCGGCGGCAAGAAGATCGGTAGCCCGGTCAACGATGGTGGCCAGTTCTTCGTTCAGTTTGGCGTCGGCTTCGGCGGTCTTTTCTTCATAGGTCTTCAGGTACTCGGCCTTTTCCTCGTCGGAGATCCCGTCTTTTTCGGAATTGGTCTTTGCGGTGTTGGCCTCCGTGCGGAGAGCGGAGATAGCGCTCTGAGCCGTGGAGTCGATCTGGACAAGCAGGTTTTTATATCTGCCGTAACCGGCCGGGTAGTAAACAATGGTGCCCGTGGCGCTTTCGACCTTCGTCGGATCGCCGGTATACTCGGTCTGCTGCGTGGAAAGCAGCGTGTCATAGGCCTGTTTGGCTTCGTCGTCGCTGATCTTGGCGGCGTCGGCGCTCAGCGCGTCCTTCATTTTTTCGATAGCCTTTTCCATGTAATACTGCTTGTAAATATCTTCGCGGGTCTGACCGGCTTCTTCCAGACCTTTGTCATAATCCTGACGGGCTTCCTCGAGATATTTTTCCGCGATTTCCGGTTCGGGAGTGGCGGTGGGCACGGGCGTCGGCGCGGGCTTGGGCGTGCGGGTCGGCTCGGGCGTTTCCGTCGGCTCAGGTGTCGCGGTCGGCTCGGGCGTTTCGGTAGCCGGCGGCGCGGTCGTCGCTTCGGCGGCCGTCTGTTTGGAAAGCGCGCTTTCGCGGACGGCTTGTTCGATGTCTGCTTCCGCTTTGTCGCGGCATTCTTTCTTTTCTTCTTCAGTCAGACCGTCGAGATAGCCGAGAGATACGGCTTTCTGCTCTTCGATCTTATTCTGAATGAGCGTATTCAGGATGCTGTTGGCCTGATTCTTAAAAAAGCTGGCGTAGCGGGAATCGCTCGGAGAGATCCCGTATCCGTAATAGTACTGGTAGACGTAGTTCAGGTAGATGTTGTAAAAATCCTTTTTCAGGATCTCGTCGCCGTTAACCTTGACGATGACCTGAGCCATGTCGCGTTCGGTATTGGTGGTGATGATGGTTCCGCAGGAGCAGAGCAGCACCAGAACGGAGAGCACCGCAACCGCGGCGCAGATGAGTTTTTTCATAAAAAAGACTCCTTCGTAAGAATAGCAACTTTCATTATATACAAAATCCGGCAGTTTTGCAAGTAAAGTTTTCAGATGCCGTCCCCGCCGTCTCCGCCCGCCACTTCGGCGCCCGGAGAGGCGACTTCGCCGGCAGCGTCCGCGACTTCGCCGGCGGCATGTTCAGACGGTTCCCGTCCGTCTTCAGCCGGTTTGATTTCTTCGTCGGTGTTTTTCTTAACGGGCGGCTCCTCGCTCTCCGATTCGATCGGTTGACGTTCGTTGTCGAGCATGGTATGCAACATCGCTTCGTCCTGATTTTCTTCCTGCTTTTCCGCTCCGGAACGAGCGAAAACGAAAGCGCGCAGCGTTTCGACGTCGGCAGGTTCCATGCCGCGCTTGGGCAGTTGGATCCGGTTCAAACCGTTGAGATCGAAAACGAAGGCTTGTCCGGTTTCCTTGCAGGCGGCGAGGTTTTCCCAGCGTACGCACAGGTCCGCGGCCTCGCAGGAGAAACGAAGCGTCTCCTGATCGAAACGGACGGTCAGTTCGTTATAGGCCGCCGATTCTTCATTGCGCCGATTGGCGACGGAACGGCAGATCAGGATAAAGATCACGTCCACGACGAGGATGACGCCGGCGATGAGGCCGAGATTGGCCAGAATATTGGGCATCAGCAACGAGTGCCCGGCGCCGAGCTTGTTGTAGATCGAATAAACCGAATACCCGCCGAAAGCCAGAAAAGCCGCGATCGAGATGATGATGATCTGGAACCAAAGTTCGCTCATAATGAAGCGAAAATGATCCTTGCCGTCGATATGCACGCTGAATTTCGTTTCCATAGTACCTACTCCTAAGTTTTTTTATTTTTCATCATAAGAGCGCCTGACGCCGCGTTATCCTTTCGTTCCTTTGCCGGAATAACTCTTGAGCACTTTGGAATCGTAAGAATACTGATTGGCCCGGCTGTCGGCGTAGGCTTTGAGTCCGCAGTCCACGATGCGGTCGATCAGGTCGGAATACCGGACGCCCAGCGGCTCCCAAAGATAGAAAGCGAAAGAACCGGGGATCGTGTTGATCTCGTTGATATAGAGCGAACCGTCGGCCTTGTCAATGATATAGTCGATCCGCACGACGCCTCGGCAGTCCAGCAGACGGAACGCTTTGGCGGTCATGGCGCGTACGCGGGCGGTCAGTTCATCGCCGATCGGCGCGGGAATGATGCGGGAGAGATTGGTCATGCCGCCTTTGCCGCCGCTTTTGCCGCCTTTGACCGGAGCGTTTTTGCCGCCGCCGATGTATTTGTCGTCAAAGCTCAGGAATTCCTCCCAGGTGACGGGTTGCTCGCATACGGAGGTGTCGACTTCGCTGCCGTAGCCGACGGCGGAGCAGTTGACCTCCATCAGTTCGTTCACGCCGCGTTCCGCCAGGATGCGCCGGTCATAATACGAGGCTACTTCCACGGCGTGCCTCAGTTCCGACCGGTCATGGGCTTTACTGATGCCGATGCTGGAGCCCAGATTGGCCGGTTTGATGAAAACCGGGTAGGGCACGGCCGCTTCGATGCGATCCAAAATCCTTTCCGGATCGGCGGCGAACTCGCCGCGGTCGAAATATACATAGTCAAGCACGGGCAGTCCCGCGCCGCGGAAAGCCGCCTTCATGAGGATCTTGTCCATGCCGACGCTGCCGCCGAGCACGCCGGAAGAAGCCAACGGAACGCCCGCCAACTGGAACAGACCGGCCAGTGAGCCGTCTTCTCCGTTCAGGCCGTGCATGGCGGGGATCACGCAGTCGATATGCCGTTTTTCCGGCGCTTTGGCGAACAAACCGGTCTTGGCCGTTTGTTCGACCAGTTCGCCGGTGCTGGTGTTGACGTAAACGGGTGTGACGGCTTTTTCGTCAAATTCCGTATAAAAAGCCGCGCTCAGCAGTTTTTCGCCCGTGAACCAGCGGCCGTCGCCGTCGATATAGACGGGCAGGACGTCATATTTGTTCCGGTCGATATTTTCCATGAGCTGGAGCCCGGTGATAACGGAGATGTCGTGCTCGCAGCTTTTTCCGCCGAAAACGACGGCGAGCGTTTGTTTCATGAGAATCTCTCCTTTTCAGTCGTAGTTATCCGGCAGGTCGTTCTCGAACAGAACGGTGTCTCCGGCGGTGATCAGCGTCTGCATTTTGGCGGTGGCGTCGTTGAACGTGCGCACGGCGAAGACTCGTTCGCCTTCTTTCATGCCGCCGCTCGTCGCGCCGGCTATCAGGGGAGCTACCCGCGCCGGACTGCCCACGAGGATGGCCAGATCCGCGTACGCGGCGATCTGTTCGCCGAAACGGCGGTTGAGCGCCTCCTGTTCGGCGCCGAGCTCCACCATGCCGGGCGTGACGATCAATTTTTTGCCCGGGAAACAAGCCAACGTCCGGAGCGCTTCCAACGCGCCGCCGGGGTTGGAATTGAATGCGTCGTCGATAACTGTGACGGCGCCGGGGATCAGCTGCAGCCGGTGTTCGGTCGGCTCGAGCAGAGCGACGCCGCGCGCGATCTCCTCCGGGGTCAGGCCCAGTTCAAGAGCCAGCGCCGCGCAGCCGACGATATTGAGGATGTTATGACTGCCCAAAAGCCTTGTTCGGCATGCCACGCGCATACCGGTATGACGGAAAACCAGCGTGAACCGGCTTCCCTGCGCGTCCGTACTCGCGTCTGCGACCGTGACGGGGCTTTCGTCGCCCTCCCGGGCATAGAGCCGCACCGGCGCGGCCGCTTTCCGTGCGGCCAGCTCCCGGCAGATCTCGTTTTCTCCGTTGAGGAACGCGGCGCCGTCGGCCGGCAGCGCTTTGACGAGCGCGTATTTGGTTTCCGTGATGGCTTCCTGACTGCCGAAGGTTTCCAGATGCTGCGCGCCCACGCTCGTCAGGATTCCGTACTGCGGACGGACGATCCGGCACAGTTCGGCGATGTCGCCCTTGTGCGCCGCGCCCATTTCCGCGATGAAAATATCATAGCTGTCGTCGAGTTTGTCATTCACGCAGCGGCTGATCCCGTTGGGTGTGTTGTAGCTCGCCGGCGTGCAAAGCACTTTGTAACGAACGCCCAGGATCGTGGCCAAGATGAATTTCGTACTCGTTTTGCCGTAACTGCCGGTAATACCGATCCGGCGGCAGCGCGAGGCCATCAGCTTATTGTGAGCCTTGGAAACGTAGTAGCGGCGGATCGCGATCTCGACCGGATTGACCAGAAGCGCGGCCGTCAGCACCCAGAGCGGCAGCAGCACGGCGCCGGTAAAGGGCATGCCCAGCAGGCACAAGCCCGCTTCGACGGCGACGATCACGATTGCGAGCGCGGCGTAGAGCCGCTTGATGCGGGCGGTGAAAACGAGTTTTTTCTTGAACTCGGTCTTGTTATAGCGAAGGATATAGGTCAGCATAAAGCCTGCGTATACGAGCGTCGGCAGGATGTGCCGTACGGCGACGGCCGCGACGACGTTCCAGCTCCCGGTCAGATAGGGCAGTCCGAAATACAGCAGCTGCGCCGGCGCGGCGGCCAGAAGCAGTGAAAACAGCCATTTTTCGACCGCGCCCCGCACGTGCCACAGGAGATAGCCCCGGTAATGATAGGTCTCCAGCTGAAAGATATGGATGGCATGACGTGCCCCGATCAGCATCAGAACGGCGACGACAGCGCCGACGACGGCGAGATACCAGGTCATGACTCCGCCTCCTTGAAAAAGCTTTTGGCGATCAGATTGAAGCGAGCGGCCTGCTCGAGAAATACGAAATGCGTCCCCTCCAGCTCGACGAGCGCGCAGTCGGGGATCTCCTTTTCCATTTTATGCGCCATATACAACGGCGTGGCCGTGTCGTTTTTGCCCCAGAGAAGGAGCGTGGGCGCCTGGATGCGCGGCAAGGTCTCCGACAGATCCCGGTTGACGATTTTGGAAAACGTCGCCCGTTCGTTGGGTTTGAGGATCGCGTAGTCGCTCGAACCGTGTTTCTTCGCCAGTTTTTCGGTATCCAGTCCGAAGAGACGAGCGAAAAACTTCCCGATTTTATAAGTACAGACCTTCCAGTAATACCGCAGCGTGCGCTTGGGGCGGATGCCCGCGCCGCCGGTGATGAGGAGCCGACGCACCCGTTCCGGGTGTCCGGAAGCGATCAGCAGACCGACGCGCGCGCCGAAAGAATGGCACACCAGATCGACGCGCCCGAGATTCAGCTCGTTGAGGAAAGCCAGCGTTACGGCCGCATACCGGTCGATATCCCAGATCCCGTCGATGGGACTGCTGGCGCCGTGTCCGGGGAAACTCGGCGCATAGACCGTGTGGTCCTCGGCCAGAGCATCGATCAGGACGCGCATGGTAGAACAGTCGCAGCCCCATCCGTGAAGCACGACCAAAGACGGCCCGCTGCCGTCGACAGTATATTCAATATCGCAGCCGTCCGCTTTAATAAACAAGCTCATAATTCATTATTATAGCATCATCCGACGGGTCTGTATAATAGTTTTTGCGGAAACCCGCCCGTTGAAAACCGGTTTTCTCGTACAAGGCGATAGCAGGGAGGTTCCGGGAACGGACTTCAAGGGTCAGACCGGTGGCTTCCCGCTCGCGCGCGCCGGCTTTCAGCGCTTCGATCAGTCCCGTCGCGATCCCGCGCCGCCGGACGGCGGCAAATACCGCCACGTTATTGATATAGACCACGTCGGCGCCCATAAACGATCCGACGTAGCCGAGGACCCGGCCGTCTTCCACGGCGATGTAATACAAACCAAAAGGGGAATTAAGTTGGTCCGTGATGTCGCGCAGCGTCCATGGGTGAGCAAAGCACGCCCGCTCCAGTTCGCAGACCTGATTGACGTACCAAGGGGTCAGGGGCTTGTATTCGATCAAAGCAATCCCTCCCGGATTCCATTATATGTATAGTATATCAAAAAAAACGCCCGAAGGAAAGGAATATTTTTGTTTTTCTTCGGGGGCTCGCCGGTCGTCGAGTTTTCTCTCGTTTTAGGGAAAGTCGGTATTGACAAACACATTTCAACATGTTAAAATTTTGATAGATAGTATATCAAAACGGTAATGCAACTATCAAAAATGAGGCTCAGGTATGTCTATTAAAGAGGCAAAAAAGAATTTCATCGTCGACGAGGCGATCGGCTTGTTTCTGGAACGCTCCGTCTCCGTCGTGACGATCCGGGACGTGGCGCGGCGCTCCGGCGTCGGAGAAGCGACGATCTATCGCTATTTTTCCGGTCGCACGGGATTGATCGTCGCCTGTGCGCTTCGTCTGCAGACGCAGGCGGAAGAGCGTTTCCTCGGCGCGGCAGACGCGGTTTCCGGCTATGAGCAGCTCGCTTGTTTTTATCGTGCGTACCTCGATACGTTTCTGGAGAAACCTGAGCTGTATCGTTTTCTGAGCGAGTTCGACGCTTTCTGCATCAGTCAGGGCGCGCTCGATCTGGAGGAATACGCCGATCATCTGGACCGGTTCAAGGAAGCGTTCGCAGACGCTTACGCACAGGGAGTGTCCGACGGAACGGTCCGGCCGGTGGCGGATCTGGAATTGTTCTATTACGCGACGACACACGCGATCTTGTCTTTATGCAAAAAACTCGCCGTCGGCGACGGAATTCTCCGGCAGGACAGACTCACCGACAAAGCCATGGAACTGCGCACGCTGCTGGACCTGATCCTGTCGTCACTGAAAAAAACGTAAAACATCCGCGGTCTGAAGCGGATCAAGAAAAATGATTGAGGAGGAGAAGCGTTCTTTCAGACGGAATGCTTCGCGTTGCTATGAAAAGATTAACCAAGAAGCAAATGATCATTTTTGCCATCGGGCAACTGGGGTGGTCCATGCTGAGCGGGATTATCAACGCATGGTTCGTCACTTTCTATTTGCCGACGCAGGGCGACATCGAGGCGGGGGCGGCTCAGTTAATCACGCCCGGACTCGTTGTTTTCGGTTTTCTGACCATTCTCGGTCTGATTACGGCGCTGAGCCGGATTTTCGACGCCGTGACCGATCCGCTGATCGCCAGCCTGAGCGACCGCAGCACCAATAAACGAGGCCGTCGGATCCCGTTCATGCAGTGGGCGGCCGTTCCGCTGTCAATCGTGACCGTCCTCCTGTTCTGCGCGCCGGTCAACGCCATCAGCGGGATCAACGTGGCGTGGATCTCCGTCTTTATCGTTCTCTTCTATCTGTTCATGACCATGTACTGCACGCCGTACAACGCGCTGATTTCCGAGTTCGGCAAAACGCAGGACGACCGCATGTTCATTTCGACGGCCATCTCGCTGACCTTCTTTGCCGGTACGCTGCTGGCTTATACGCCCTTCGTGTTCTCCGGCATGCTTCGCGGAGCCGTCGGTTACGGCTGGAGCTATCGGATCTGCTTCATCGTGCTGGCCGTCATTGCCTGCGTCTGCATGCTGCTGCCGACTTTCCTGCTTAAAGAAAAGGAATTCGTCGATACGAAACCGTCCAATTCGCATATGTTCAAATCTCTCGTCGCCACTTTCAAGAACAAAGAGTTCCGTATTTTTGCCGGCTCCGATATCATGTACTGGATCGGTCTCACGCTCTTCCAGACCGGTCTTCCGTTTTTCGTGAAAGTTTCCATGGAGCTTGACGAGTCGATGACGATGGTGTTCATGGGCGGCATGACCGTACTGTCCGCCGTGTTCTATCCGTTCGTCTCCGGCCTTGTCCGCAAATTCGGCAAAAAGAAACTGACCATCGTCGGTTTCCTCGGCCTTGCGCTGGCCTATCTGATCACGGCGCTGATCCGCTTCATCCCGCTGCCGGGCATGATCTACGGCGTGCTGATCTGCGTCGTCGCGGCGTTCCCCATGGCGCTTCTGGGCATCATCCCGCAGTCCATCGTGGCTGACGTGGCCGAGGCTGACGGCGTCAATACCGGCGAAAACCGCGAGGGCATGTTCTTCGCGGCCCGCACCTTCGCCATGAAGTGGGGCCAGTCCATCGCTATGCTCGTTTTCACCTCCCTGGCTATCATCGGCACGACGCAGAACGCTTCGGCCAACGAGATCACCGCTTCGGCGCAGGGTCTGACGATCGTCGCTTTCGTCGCGGTGGCCTTCTGCGTGCTCGGCGCCGTCATTTTGTCGGCCTATAACGAGAAGAAGATCATGAAGACGATCTCGGACAAGAAAGCGGCCGAAGAAAAGCCGGAAAACTGATATGAACTGCAAATATGAGTTGATTTACTCCGTAAACGGGACGGAGAAGACCTTGACCGCGCCGTCCAACGTTGACGTGAAACTCGCGTTTTCGGATGAGGACGGCCGGAGGAGAGTGGTCTTAACCGCGTTGACCGACGTCGAGCTGAACAGCTACAACGAGACGGAACACGACTTTTTCACAAAACCAGAGCCCGTCGATCCCGATCCGAAAGGCGACCTGTATTTCATCAACGGGTACCAGTCGTGGACGGAGACGAGAGAGTTTTACGCCGACGCGCGGGAGAGAAACGTCACGTCGCTTCCGAAGGCGCTTGTCAAGAACTTTTCGCTCGACCGTTACGGCGACGCGACCTTCTACGAGTACGACAAACGCATTCTTCACGGCTATGATTATTTCTACGTCAAAGGGACGACGGGGGCCTTTATCTGTAATCTCAACGCCCGTAACGCCTACCTGATCGTCGAGGTCGTGAGACGCATCGGCGCCGTCACGCTCATCTCCGACGTCCGCGGCAAACATCTCAAAGCCGGCGAAACGTATACGATCTGCGACTATATGTACCGCGGCACGTATGAGGAAGGTCTTGCTGAGTTCGACCGCCTTTTCCCGAAAAAGGACGTCGAAAAGGTCTTCGGTTACACCTCCTGGTACAATTACTATCAGAATATCAACGAAACGATCATCCTCCGCGATCTTGACGCACTTGACGAACGGTTCAATCTTTTTCAGATCGACGACGGGTATGAAACGTTCGTCGGCGACTGGCTTGACGTGGACGCGCGGAAATTCCCCTCCGGACTCGCGTCTGTTGTCGAAAAGATTCACGCCAAGGGTTACAAGGCGGGCATCTGGCTCGCTCCCTTCGTCGCGGAAGAAAAAAGCCGCCTTTATAACGAGAAACGCGGCTGGTTCAGAAAGGGCCGCGACGGCGAATGCGTCAAGTGCGAATCTAACTGGAGCGGATTCTACGCGCTCGACCTTGAGAACGAAGAAGCGCGGGAGTATATCCGGCGCTGCCTTCTCCACTACGCGGACATGGGATTCGATTTTTTCAAACTCGATTTCCTCTATGCCGCGAACCTGCCCGACTACGAGGGCAAAACCAGAAGCGAAGCGGCGGAGGAAGCGTATTCGTTCCTGCGCGAGGCGCTCGGCGAAAAGAAGATCCTCGGCTGCGGCGCCACGCTTTCGAACAGCGCCGGGAAATTCGACTATCTGCGCGTCGGCCCGGACGTGTCGCTCAAGTTTGACGACGCATGGTTTATGCGCTTTATGCACCGCGAACGCATCTCGACGAAGGTGACCCTTCAGAATACGATCTACCGTTCGTTTATGGATGGCCGCCTTTTCGGCTGCGATCCCGATGTGTTTCTCCTTCGCGACGACAACATCTCTCTTACGTCGGATCAGCGCCGTGCGCTCGTGACCGTGAACGCGCTCTTTGGGAGCATGCTGATGACGTCGGATAATATCGCCGGGTATGACGAGGAGAAAAAAGCCCGTCTTTCCGACGCGCTTGATCTCTTTCGATCGGCACGGGTCGTTTCCTTCTCCCGGAGGGCAGACGTCGTCACGATCTGTTACGAGGCGAAAGGCCGAGAATACACGATCCGGTACGATACCGAGAAAGGAGTGCTGGTATGACAGACAGAACGAGCGTTATTTTCGGCAACGCAATAGACAAAAAAACGGTTAAAGCGGCCGAAAAGAGCAAGGCGAAGTATATCAAGAAGTACGGCGACGACTCGGACAAGGATTATAAACTGGCCTTTGAACCGATCGGCACGCTTTCCCATATGGACGTGCGGAACATCGTTTTCGGCGAAAACGACATGCCGCTGGAAGGCAAGCCGCTCATCGTCGGCAATATCCGCATGGGATTCGGACACTACCGCATTTCCATCGCCATGGCCTCCTGCGCGCGTGCGCTCGGCTTTACGCCGTATTGGCTGGATCTAGCGTCGTTTGCCGCCACAGGATCGGATATGATCCGCGAGCAGAACGCCATGTATTCGATGGCCTCGCGTATTTCACAGAAATCCCGTCTCTTTAATCATTTTCTCTGGGAACCGCTCAACAGCGAAGGTTTCAAAAAGATTACCTACAACGCCAAGGATCAGAAAAACAGCGAGTTGCTCGTTCCCATTTTCCGTCATATCGACAAGGATATCCCCTATATCGCTACTCACGTCTGGCCGAGTCAGGGCGCCGTTCACGCCGGCATGACGCATGTCGTCAACGCGATCCCGGACAACTGGCCCATGGGCCTGCACCTCTCCGAGGGCGCGATCCACACGGTCCAGACCCCGTTTGCCTATCTGGGCTACAAAACGCTGGAGGGATTTGCCAAAACGCCGCTGCGCGGTATTCCGGACGATCAACTGAAAATGGTGGGCTGCTATGTCGATCACGAATTGTTGGCCGATCTTAAAGAAGACAACCGTCTGCGCCGCGAACGCGTCGCTTCCGGCGGCCCGGTGCGGATCCTGATGAACGTCGGGGGCGCCGGCGCCGGCGGAGACATGTTCAAAGCCATGATCGACCATCTGCTGCCGTACATTGACTGCGGTGAAGCGGCGCTTTATCTCAATACCGGCGATCACGCGGACGTGTTTGACCGGATCGCGGGACAGCTCGCCGGACGCAGCGACGTTCGCCTGCTGAAGAACGACTATGAGGCGCTCAAGGGCCACGTGTCGGAGATCCGCCGCGGAGAGGCGCACGGCATTTGTCTGATTTGCGACAACGATATTTTCCGCGCGGTATACTCGACCAATCTGCTCATGCCGGTCTGCGACCTGATGGTCACCAAGCCGAGCGAACTGGTCTACTATCCGATACCGAAACTGTTCATGAAGCATATCGGCGGTCATGAGGTCTACGGCGCGATCCACGGCCGCGAATTCGGCGACTCCACAAACGAGTATCCGACGAAAAAAGGCGTCTGCGCCGCGCTGGACAGATTGCTGTCCGATCGGGAGATCATTCTGCATCTGTGCGACCGGATCGACGAACTGAAAGCGCAGGGCTATTATGACGGCGCGTATGAATGCGTTCGTCTGGCCGCCGGTCTGAAGGAATAGAATTCGCAGCGAGAGATCCCGTTTCCGAACGGGATCTTTTTGCTTTGGCGTGCAGACGCGCGAAATGCCGCTTGAAAAAACGGCCGCGCTATTGTATAATACAAAAAAAGATCGGGCCGGGCCCGATGCGTTGCGAAAGGAGAAACGACCTATGTTTTTTTCAAAAAACAGTGAGCTCAACGGCGCGTGGGAGGAGAAAGGCGTGATCGGCACCCGGCTGGAGATCGACGAACCGAATCTGCTCGTTCTGTGGCGGAACACGCCGGTTTTGAAAACAAGATTCAAAAGAAAGAAAGACGGCGCCGCGGTCGAGCTGGTGCTGGCGAACAAGGGCATGCGGTATCCGCAGGCGTACTCCGATTACGCGCAGTTGAAAAGCCTGATTTATCGGGACGGCAAGCTGGAGATGACGGAGGAATTTCCGATTACGGGAGAGAGCCGCGCGACCCTGAGCAAAACAGACAATACGCGTTTCGGCGCGTACGATATCGCCGACGAACTGCTGCCCCAGCTCCGGGGGACGTGGAAGGACGAAAAAGAATGGTTCACGGTGACCTTTGAAGGAGACAAGATGATCCACAACGGACACGATACCCGGATCCATATCCTGCGCTCTCGCTATGACGGCAGGCTTCTCGTGGCCGATCAGGATCCGTCGCACTATGAACTGGAAGGAATCAGCCGTTTTGAGTACGACGGCACGACCCTCCGAGCCAATCTTCTGATCTGCGACGCGCCGCCGACCTACGTCGTGCTGACCAAAAAATAACGGTATAAACAAGACGCCCGTCGGGAATGCCCGGCGGGCGCTTTTTATGCTTTCTGCCGAAGACCGTTTTCGGAAAAGAGCGGTCAATCCTCGTCCTTGACGAGACGGACGGCGATCCGCTCTTCCGGATCGTCGATGTTGTTGTCGCGCAGCGCTTTGCTGCAGTTTTCGATCAGATCGAAATAGACCGTCCAGTATTCCTCCGTCTTGCACCAGACGCGCACGGAGAAAATATACGTGTCGTCGTCGACGCCGCACATCCGGGCGAAAGGAGCGGGCTTGTCGAGAACGCCGGCCGTGGTTGAACCGGCCTGCAGCAGGACGGCCTTGACTTGCTCGGCGTCGATATCGTTGGTGATCTTGAATTCCAGATCGATCCGGCGCTGATCCGCCACGGAGAAATTGGTGACGTTGGCATTCATCAGATCGCCGTTGGGAACGAAGATCTTTTTATTGTCCACCGTGATAAGAGTGGTATAGAAAATGCTGATATCGCGGACCGTTCCTTCCGCGCCGCTGGCTTCGACGTAATCCCCGATCTTAAAGGGCTTGAAAACGAGGATCATCAGACCGCCGGCCAGATTGCCCAACGCGCCCTGAAGCGCCAGCCCGACCGCCAGACCGCAGGAGGCGAGAAGGGCGACCACGCTCGACATGGGTACGCCGAGGATCTCGATGATGCCGATGATGAGGACGATGTAGAGCAGGATTTTGACGGCTTTTTTGGCAAAGACCTTGACCGTCTGATCCAGTTTCGTTTTGTCGAGGGCTTTTCCGGCCAGTTTGACCAGAAGTTTGATGAGAAGATGACCGATCAGCAGAACGACCAGAGCCAGAACGACTTTGCCGCCGTAGGTGCTGAGCATATTGATTCCGTTTTCGATGAGTTGATCCATAGACGCCTCCGTAAGCTGCCTGCGTCGGAACGCTGCCGACGGCAGAACCTGAGAGTATTATACCTCGATTCCGCCGTTTTTACAAGAAAAAACTGATGCCGCGCAAGCAGGGAACGGGTCTGTTTCAATCGGTGAATTCCGCGGCGCGGTACGCTTCCGTGATACGCGCGATCTGTTCCTCGGCGCCGCACAGGATCACACGGGCCAGACCGTTGTCCCAACCAAAATAGAACACGGCGTCGGCGGCTTCTTTCATCCGGTCGCAGAAAAAAGCCGAGATCTCGTTCGCTTTTTTCATCGAAACGGGAAGATCCAGGATCACGCAGGCCCGGTTGCCCTTTTTGGAACGGTCGGACAGAAAATCGAACACCGCGCTGTTTCGTTTGATCCGCAGGCCTTCTTTGACGAAAGGCTCCCGGAAAAACCGATCCAGATCTTCCGCCGAAAACCGCCATACGCCGTTTTCTTTTCCGCCGGTCAGTAGCCCCTGATTCAGATAAGTCCTCAGCGTGCGGGTGGTGAAACCCGTCATCATCGCCAACTCGTTCAACGTATAGCTGCCGTTCATGTTCGTTTCCTCCTTGCTGTGGTTGATTCTATCATAGCAGAGGTTCCTTCTGGAAGCAATATGAAATCCGGCGACTTTTTCCGCTCTGCGGGCGCGCTTTTGTCGAAATCCGTTGAAAGGAACGACCATATATGATATAATCAATTTCAGCAACCGATCGGCACGACCGATCCGAGGGAGAAAACCATGGCTCAGTTTTTAGCAAGAATATGTCTTTCCAATTCCGTTGCGACGGATAATCTCAAAAAGCTCGGCAGCATGTGGAAAGAGTGCAGCAAAGCGCTTCCGAAAGGCGCGTCGCCGGAACTGTTCAGCGAGCGATTTACTTTCGGTGCTCTGCGCATGACGGCGCGAACGGGAAAAGAATGCGTCAACATACTGGAGAACGCGTGGCGGCAGAAGTTTCCCGAAGAGAAAGAGCTTCCTCGGATCATGGTCTGCGCCGACGACGGCAGCGATCAGACGAAGCTGATGAAGAGCATCTATTCTTCCTATTACGGGATCAACGAGTATATTTCGCTTGTGACCGAACTGTACGGCGAGATCCCGCTCCTGCGGGAGCGCGGCGCCTTGAAAGCGCTGCGGATGCAGAACTACCTGTTCGCCGTCGATCAGGGCTGCGGGTTTACGACGATGCTTTCTTCGTTCGGCGACTATCTGCGCCGCATGAAAGTATACGGCGAGGACAGCGGGCGCGACAAATATACCGAGTATATCGTCGATAAGGAATCGAACGGCGAACGCGCCGACGTGAACGATATCATCGAGGCGCTTTCCGGAGAAGAGTCCATCGCTGAAAACGGCGTGATCGGGATCGATATCGGATATTTTCTCGAGGGCGAAAAAACGGACGAGCTCAGAAGATTCCTCAAAAGACTCTATACCCTGCAGGACAAATATGTTTTTGTTTTCCGGGTGCCGTTCCTCGAAAAAAAAAGCGCTCGACAATATCGCCGCGGCGCTTTCCGATCAGATGCTGCTGAGGACGGTGACCGTTCCGCCGCTCCACGAGTGCGCGCTGCTCGAGTATTTCTGGGACACGCTCCGCAATCTCGGCTATATGGCCGATGTTTCCGTCATGGAGCCGTTTTTCGCGCGGATACGCGCCGAGAAGAAGGACGGACGGTTCTACGGTTTCAAAACCGTTGAAAAAATCGCGCAGGAGATGATTCTGGAAAAAGCGAAAACCGTCGCCGGGTCCAAAATGCTCGGGATGAATACGGAAGAAACCATGATCGGAGCCGACGACGTTTCCGACGCCGCCGGCAAGGAAAAGAAAGAGCAAAACGGGTACGACCAGTTGGCCGAACTCATCGGCATGGAGGAAGTCGCCAAACGCGTCAGGGAGATCGTCTCGCAGGTAAAACTGTCCCTGTCGGATCCGAAGCTCGATCGTCCTTGTATCCATATGCGGTTCCTCGGTGCGCCGGGCACGGGCAAAACGACGGTCGCCCGCATCATCGGGCAGATCTTCCGAGAGGAGGGGATTCTCCGCAAGGGAGCGTTCATCGAGTATTCGGCCCGCTCGCTCTGCGCCGAATACGTCGGGCAGACCGCGGTCAAGACGGCGTCGATCTGCCGCGATTCTTACGGCTCCGTGCTTTTCCTTGACGAAGCCTATTCGCTTTACGATAACGACATCGCCACCAACGACTACGGCAAAGAAGCCTTGACGACGCTGATTTCCGAAATGGAAAACCATCGGGACGATATGCTGGTCATCATGGCCGGCTATACGGAGGATATGGAAACGCTGATGAAGGGCAACGCCGGTCTGCGGAGCCGTATGCCCTATGAGATCATGTTCAAGAATTATTCGCGCAGCGAGTTGTTCGAGATCTTTATGCTGATGGTGAGGAAGCATTTTTCCTATACCGAGGAGTTCGAAGCCGAAGCGAAGAGTTATTTTATGGCTCTTTCCGATGGTTATCTTAATTCGAAAGAGTTCGCCAACGCCCGGTTCGTCCGCAACCTTTATGAGCGCACATGGTCGAAAGGCGCGCTGCGCGCGTCGCTGTCCGGTCTGGCGCGCGTCGAACTCATCAAGGATGATTTCATCGCGGCCAGCAGTGAAAAGGAATTCTCGGAAAAGAGGGAAACCGAGCGCGCCAAGATCGGTTTCTGACGCTGTGGCGGAAGCATGGGAGAAACGGGAAGCTGCAGGACGTGCGGCAGAACGACCGCGTCAAATCTCCCGTGGCAAGGGACAAAAACCGAAAAAGCAGGTCGACAGACCTGCTTTTCCGGTTTTGGCGGAGAGTTAGGGATTTGAACCCTAGGAGGGGTATTAGCCCTCACACGATTTCCAGTCGTGCGCCTTAGACCACTCAGCCAACTCTCCGTAAGCTTTCGTGCTCTTGACTTCGGTATTATAGCATTCCCGACCCGTTCGGTCAAATGTTTTTTTGTCCCGCCGGGGTCCGCCTGACGCGCGCTCAATCCAGCTCGAAGGCACCGGTATAAAGCTGATAGTATTTCCCGCGCGCCTCGATGAGCTCGCGATGGCTGCCCCGTTCGATGATGCGGCCGTGATCGAGAACGATGATGACGTCGGCGTTGCGGACCGTGCTGAGGCGGTGGGCGATAACGAAAACCGTGCGCCCGTGCATCAGCGCGTCCATGCCGCGCTGCACGATGGTCTCGGTGCGGGTATCGATGCTGCTCGTTGCCTCGTCGAGGATCATGGCCGGCGGATCGGCCACCGCCGCCCGGGCAATGGAAATCAACTGGCGTTGTCCTACGGACAGATTGGCGCCGTTGTTGGTCAGTTCGGTTTCGTAGCCCTGCGGCAGCCGGCTGATAAAGTCGTCGGCGCCGGCCAGCTTGGCCGCCGCGACGCATTCCTCGTCGGTTGCGCCGGGTTTGCCGTAGCGGATATTGTCCATAACGGAACCGGTGAAGAGATTGACCTCCTGCAGGACCATGCCGAGGGAACGGCGCAGGTCGGCTTTCTTGATCTTGTTGATATTGATGCCGTCGTAGCGGATCTTGCCGTCGGCAATATCGTAGAAACGGTTGATCAGGTTGGTGATCGTCGTTTTGCCCGCGCCGGTCGCGCCGACGAAAGCGATCTTCTGACCCGGCTGCGCAGTCAGAGAAATGTCGTGCAGGACCAGTTTTTCCGGTACGTAGCCGAAATCCACGTCGTGCAGGACGATTTCGCCGCGCACCGGTACGAGCTCGACCGTGCCGGTCTCCCGGTGCGGATGCTTCCAGGCAAAGAGTCCGGTCGCTTCCTGCGTTTCGACGAGCGCGCCGTTTTCCTCGCGGACGTTGACGAGCGTGACGTAGCCCTCGTCGGTTTCGGGCTTTTCGTCAAGGAGACGGAAAACCCTCTCCGCACCGGCCAGCGCCATGATGAACATATTGATCTGCTGACTGATCTGATTGATGGGCATGGAGAAATTCCTCGACAGCTGCAGGAACGAAGCGACGCTGCCGACGGTCAGTCCGCCCACGCCGCTGATCGCCAGCGCGCCGCCGAGAATGGCGATGAGCACGTACTGCAGATGATTCATATTATTCATCATCGGCCCGAGGACGTTGGAGATCTTGTTGGCTTCCGTGGCGTTGCGGCACAGCTCGTCGTTGCGCTGATCGAATTCTTCCTTGCAGATCTCCTCGTGACAGAAGACCTTGACGACCTTCTGGCCGTTGATGTGCTCCTCGATATAGCCGTTGAGACGGCCGAGCGAGGATTGATTGGCGGCAAAGTATCCGCCGCTCTTCTGCGCGAGCTTGGTCGAAACGAAGGTCATGGCCACGACGCAGACCACGACGAAAAGCGTCAGCCACAGACTCAGCTGGCACATGGCGATGAAAATGGATACGATCGTGATCAGCGAGGAGAATACCTGCGGGATGAGCTGGGAGACCATCTGACGCAGCGTATCCGTATCGTTGGTATAGCGGCTCATGACGTCGCCGTAGCTGTGCGTATCGAAATACTTGACCGGTAGCGTCTGCATATGCCTGAACATATCGTCGCGGATCTTTTTGAGCACGCTTTGGCTGATGCTGACCATGAGCAGGCTGTTGCAGTAACCAGCCGCGATGCCGATCAGATAGATGCCCGCCATTTTGAGGATGAAAAGCAGCAGAGACGTATAATCCGGCGTCTGCATGAGCAGGAGCGGTCCGATATAGTCGTCGATCAGTCTGCCGATGAAAAGCGACGCCTGCACGTTGACCAGCGCGCTGACGACGATACACAGGAAGACCAGCAGGAAGCGCCATTTATAATGGAAAATATACCCCATCAGGCGCTTGAAAGTGTTTTTATCAAAATGGGCGAACGATTCTTTCGTCAACCCCATTCCGCGCATTCCGCGTCCGGGCATGGGTCCGGCCATTATTCCTCACCGCCTTTCGTCTGCGAGGTGTAGACTTCGCGGTAAATCACGCTGCGCTCCATCAGCTCGTCGTGCGTGCCGAAATCGACGACCCGGCCGCCGTCGAGCACAAGGATGCGGTCGGCGTTCTGGATCGACGAGATGCGCTGTGCGATGATGAGCTTGGTCACGTGAGGGATATCCTCGGCAAAGGCGCGCCGGATCTCGGCGTCCGTGGCGGTATCGACCGCGCTGGTCGAGTCGTCGAGGATCAGGATCTTCGGATCCTTGAGAAGGGCCCGGGCGATGCAGAGCCGCTGCTTCTGTCCGCCGGAAACGTTGCTGCCGCCCTGTTCGATGACGGTGTCGTAGCCGTCCGGGAACTGCCGGATGAACGGATCGGCGCAGGCGAGGCGGCACGCGCGCTCCATTTCCTCGTCCGTCGCGTCCGGATTGCCCCAGCGCAGGTTTTCTTTGATCGTTCCGCTGAAAAGCGTGTTTTTCTGCAGGACCATCGCGACTTTGTCACGCAGCGCGCCGAGATCATACTCGCGCACGTCGTGCCCGCCGACCCGGACCGAGCCGACCGTCGCGTCATAGAGACGCGGGATGAGCTGGACCAGCGTGGATTTGCCCGAACCCGTGCCGCCGATGACGCCGATAGTTTCGCCGGCGCGGATAGACACGTCTACGTCCGACAGACAGAGTCTGGAAGCGTCGCCGGCGTAACTGAAACCGACGCCATGGAAATCAATGCTGCCGTCGGGAACCTCTTTCACGGCGTTTTCCGGGGAAACGATCAGACTTTCTTCGTCGAGGACTTCCGCGACGCGCTGCATGGACGCCTGCGACATGGTCAGCATGACGAAGATCATCGACAGCATCATGAGACTGGCCAGCGACTGCGTTCCGTAGCTGATCAGGCCCATGAGCTGACCGGTGGTCATGCCCAGCTCGGGTACGTTGCCCGACTGGACGATCAGCGCCGCGCAGACCCACGCCACGATCAGCGTCACGGCGTACATGACGCCCTGCATGAGCGGATTGTTGAGAGCGAGGATCTTTTCGGCCTTGGTAAAGAGCCGGTAGATGTCCTCGGAGATGGTCGTGAATTTCTTCGTTTCATGATCCTCGCGGACAAAGGCTTTGACGACCCTGTGCCCGCGCAGGTTTTCCTGCACCACTTGGTTAAGGCTGTCGTAGGTGCGGAAAACTTTATTAAAGAGCGGAAAGGTCGTCTTCATCATCAGAAACAGCGCGATCGCCAGCAGCGGCATCGCGGCCAGAAAGATCAGCGATACGCTGACGTTGATCGTCAGCGCCATGATGACGGAGAAAAGCAGCGTCATGGGGCTGCGGACCGCCATGCGGATCAGCATCTGAAACGCGTTCTGCACGTTGGTCACGTCCGTGGTCAGCCGCGTCACGAGACCGGAGGAAGAGAATTTATCGATATTGGTGAAAGAGAAGTTCTGGATCCGATAATAAAGATCATGCCGCAGATTGCGCGCGAAACCGGCGGAAGCCACCGCCGCGCTGCGGCCGCCGAGCACGCCGAAGAGCATGGAGACGCAGGATGCCGCCACCAGCAGGACGCCGTATTGGATGATTTCGTTCATGTTGCCGGCGTCGATGCCGTAGTCCACGAGTTTGGCGATCAGCAGCGGGATGAGCATTTCCATAATCACTTCAAACACCATGAAAAACGGCGTCAGCAAGGCCGGTTTTTTGTATTCGCGGATGCTTTTCGCTATTTTTTTTACCATGTGACAAAAAACTCCTGTTAAGGTATAATAACATTATAATGACGGAAAAAATATTGTCAAACGTCTTTTGCCTTTTTCCGGAAAAAATTTGCGATCCGGCAATAAGCTTTGACGGATTTATATGGTTTTGCCGCGGATTTTTCGCCGTGATAATGCCGGGAGGAATTGGTATGCCTTATTTTTATTTCGATCAATGGTACTTTCTGCTGGTCGTGCCGGCCATGATCTTGGGTCTGATCGCTCAGGTGAGGGTCAAATCTGCCTATTCCCGCTGGTCGGGCGTGCGGGTTTCCACGGGTTTGACCGGAACGGACGCGGCCCGGATCGTTCTGCAGCGCGGAGGGGTACGGGACGTACAGGTAACGTCCGTCGGCGGACAGTTGACCGATCATTATGATCCGGCGAAAAAATCGCTGGCCCTTTCCGAAGGAGTATACGGCGCCGCCTCGGTGGCGGCCGTGGGGATCGCGGCCCATGAAGCGGGTCACGCGCTGCAGCATGCCGAAGGGTATTTCCCGCTGAAGATCCGCACCGCGATCATTCCGCTGACGCGCTTCGGTTCGGCGGCGGCTCCTTTCGTACTGTTGGCCGGCGTTCTCTTTTCGTTTGAACCGCTGGTTCTGGCGGGAATCCTGTGCTTTTCGCTGGCGGCGCTGTTCCAGCTTGTGACGCTTCCCGTCGAATTCAACGCCAGCCGCCGCGCGCTGACGGCGCTGGAGGAAAGCGGCGTGATCCGTACGGAGGAGGAGAGGACCGGCGTCAAGCGCGTTCTGAGCGCCGCGGCAATGACTTACGTAGCGGCGCTGATTTCCTCGTTGGCCACGATCCTGCGGCTGCTGCTTCTGTTCACAAACCGCCGCCGTTGATTTCTTCTTTTCCGGATACGAGGGTCCCGGTCAATTTTGACCGGGACTTTTTTGCTGTCGGCGCGAAACGCGTTTCGTTCTGAAGCGGCTTTTTCATGGCGATCCGAGAAATAAAAGCACATTTCTTATCAAAATTCGTAAAATCCAAATGTTTTCTCAAAAAACGCTTGACATTCAACTTGACAAGCGTTAAGATAGTAAACTGCATCAGTAGTGTTTAAAATGGGAATTTATCCCTGAACCCCGCCCCAATTCTGACAGGATTTGGGTAAGGGGAACTATGCGCCTTAATTTTAAAAAAACGCCGGTGCCAGAGAAAATCATCATTAGGAGAGTGGACGTATGATTCATGAGATGCAGACGGGAGAACGTACGCGTGAGGTATTGATGGGGAAGCGCACAAGACATACCTTTGCGCGTGTGAACGAAGCCATCGAAATGCCGGACCTTATCGAGGTGCAGAAGAAGTCTTATCAGAGATTCATCGATGAGGAAATGATCGACGTGCTGCGGGACGTTTCTCCGATTTGTGATTATTCTGATACGCTCGAGCTTTCGTTCGTGGGTTTCACGCTGGAAAAGGACAAACCGAAGTATTCCGTTCAGGAATGCAAGAACCGTGACGCTACGTATGCCGCTCCGCTGAAAGTCGTCGTTCGTCTGGTAAACAAATCGACGGGCGAGGTCAAGGAGCAGGAGGTCTTCATGGGAGATTTCCCGCTGATGACCGATACGGGCACTTTCATCATCAACGGCGCCGAACGCGTCATCGTCAGCCAGCTCATGCGTTCGCCGGGCGCTTATTTCGACATGGTCCCGGACAAACTGGGTAAAAAACTGTTCAACGCGCAGATCATCCCGATCCGCGGCGCGTGGCTGGAGTTTGAATGCGATTCCAACGACGTGATGTGGATCCGCGTTGACCGTACCCGCAAACTGCCCGTGACGGTCTTTTTGCGCGCGCTCGGCATCGGCACCGACGCTCAGATTAAATCCGTTTTCGGCGAGAACGTTTATACTTTGGCGACCATTGAAAAGGACACCAGCCATACGGAGGAAGAAGGTCTCTTTGAGCTTTACCGCCGTCTTCGTCCGGGCGAGCCGCCCACGGTGGAAGGCGTCAAGGCTCTGATCAACGCGCTCTTCTTTGATCCGAAGCGTTACGATCTGATGCGCGTCGGCCGCTATAAACTCAATAAAAAGCTTTCGCTGGCGAAGCGCATCATTAACCATACGATCGCCGCCGACGTCATCTCTCCCGTCACAGGCGAGGTCGTCGTGGAAGCCGGCACCAAGATCGACACCGTCGAACTGGCCGAGTCCGTCCAGGACAGCGGCGCCAATATCGTTTACGTTTTCAGCGAAAAAGACGGCACCACGCCCGTCAAGATCATCGGCAACGGCTTCGTCAACACCCGTGGCTGGCTGCCTTTCAACGGGTGTGAGGAAAACGGCTTCAATGAAAAGATCCGTTTCAGCGTCATCAAAGAGATCCTGGACAAGTATCCCGACGACGTGGAAGCCCAGACGGCCGAGATCAACGCCCGTCACGACGAGCTGATGCCCAAGACCATCCTGATCGACGACATCATCTCCGCGGTCAACTACAATATGAGCCTGATGCACGGGATCGGCTGGACGGATGATATCGATCACCTGGGCAACCGCCGCGTGCGTTCCGTCGGCGAGCTGCTTCAGAACCAGATCCGCATCGGTCTGGCCCGGATGGAGCGTATTATTAAAGAAAGAATGGCTATTCAGGACATCGAGACGATCTCTCCGCAGAGCCTGATCAACACGCGCCCGGTCACCAGCGCGATCAAGGAGTTCTTCGGATCGTCCCAGTTGTCCCAGTTTATGGATCAGAACAACCCGCTGGCCGAACTGGCCAATAAGCGCCGCTTGTCTGCTCTGGGCCCGGGTGGTCTGAACCGCGACCGCGCCAGCTTTGAGGTGCGCGACGTTCACCATTCTCATTACGGCAGAATGTGTCCGATCGAGACGCCCGAAGGTCCCAACATCGGCCTGATTAACTCGCTGGCCACTTTCGCCCGCATCAACGAATACGGTTTCATCGAGTCGCCTTATCGCCGCATCGACAAAGCAACCGGCCGCGTCACGGACGAGATCGTCTATATGACGGCGGACGAGGAAGACTTTTATATCATCGCGCAGGCCAACGAGCCTCTGGACGGGGAGGGACGTCTGCTGAACAAGCGCGTCACCGTACGTCGCCGCGATGAGATCCTGCCCATGGATGCTTCGAAAGTCGATTTCATTGACGTATCTCCCAAACAGATCGTTTCCATCGCCACGGCCATGATCCCGTTCCTGGAGAACGACGACGCGAGCCGCGCGCTGATGGGCTCCAACATGCAGCGTCAGGCGGTCCCGCTTCTCAAGCCCGAAGCGCCGCTCGTCGCGACCGGCATCGAGTACAAAGCCGCCTGCGATTCCGGCGTGTGCTGGTTGGCCGCCAAGGACGGCGTGGTGGAAAAAGTCGCCGGCGACAGCATCACGCTGCGCTATGACGACGGCGAGGTCGAAACCTTTGAGCTGCAGAAATTCCGCCGCTCCAACCAGGGCACCTGTATCAACCAGCGCCCGATCGTTCAGTACGGCGAGCGCGTAAAGGCCAATCAGGTTATCGCCGACGGTCCGAGCACCGACGGCGGCGAAATGAGTCTTGGCCGCAATATCCTGATCGGTTTCATGACGTGGGAAGGCTATAACTATGAAGACGCCATGCTCGTCAGTGAAAAACTGGTCAAGGACGATATCTTTACGTCCGTTCATATCGAGGAGTACGAGCTGGAGGCCCGCGATACCAAACTGGGTCTTGAAGAAATCACCCGCGATATTCCCAACGTCGGCGCGGATATGCTGAAAAACCTCGACGAGCGCGGCATTGTTCGCATCGGCGCCGAGGTCCGCAGCGGCGACATTCTCGTCGGCAAAGTCACGCCCAAGGGCGAGACGGAGCTGACTGCCGAGGAGCGCCTTCTGCGCGCTATTTTCGGAGAAAAGGCCCGCGAGGTACGCGACACGTCCCTGCGCGTCCCGCACGGCGAGTACGGCATCATCGTCGACGTCAAGATCTTCACCCGTGAGAACAAAGACGAGCTTTCGCCCGGCGTCCACGAGCTGGTTCGCGTTTACATCGCGCAGAAGCGCAAAGTCGGCGTCGGCGATAAAATGGCCGGCCGCCACGGAAACAAGGGCGTCATCTCCCGCGTTCTTCCCGAAGCGGACATGCCGTTCCTGCCGGATGGCACGCCGCTGCAGATCGTTCTGAACCCGCTGGGCGTTCCCTCTCGTATGAATATCGGACAGGTGCTCGAGGTCCATCTGGGACTGGCCGCCAAAGCGCTCGGCTGGCACGTCGCGACGCCGGTTTTCGACGGCGCCGAGGAAGAGGACATCGAAGAACTGCTTGATCGTGCCAATATGCCCCGCAACGGCAAGATGCGCCTGCGCGACGGCCGTACCGGTGAGTTTTTCGAGAACCCCGTCACCGTCGGTTATATGTATATCCTGAAGCTGTGCCACTTGGTCGACGATAAGATCCACGCCCGTTCGATCGGTCCGTATTCTCTGGTCACGCAGCAGCCGCTGGGCGGCAAAGCTCAGTTCGGCGGCCAGCGCTTCGGAGAAATGGAAGTCTGGGCGCTGGAAGCCTACGGCGCGGCTCATACGCTGCAGGAGATCCTGACCGTGAAATCCGACGACGTCATCGGCCGTGTCAAGACCTATGAAGCGATCGTAAAAGGCGAGAGCATCCCTGAGCCTGGTATTCCCGAGTCGTTCAAGGTGCTCATCAAAGAACTGCAGAGTCTGGCGCTCGACGTCAAAGTCCTGACCGCCGACAAGCAGGAGATCCGTCTCAAAGAACTGATCGAGGACGATCCGGATCCGACGATGGAATACGTCAACGAGCGGGAGGAAGACAATCCGATCAACGCCGTCGATATCACGCCTGATTTCGACGAGGACGAAGAAGAGGAAGACTTCGATACCGAGTTTGACGAGGACGAGGATTTCTGGGGCTTTGACGACGAGGAAGCCGAATCCGAAGAACTTCCCGAAGACGATGAGTGATAGGAGGAGCCGGAGTCATGTTTGAATTAAACAATTTTGACGCTATGCAGATCGGCCTTGCTTCGCCGGAGAAGATCCGTGAGTGGTCTCACGGCGAGGTCAAGAAGCCTGAAACGATCAATTACCGCACGCTCAAACCCGAGCGCGACGGCCTGTTCTGCGAGCGTATTTTCGGACCGACCAAGGATTGGGAGTGCCATTGCGGCAAGTATAAGCGCATTCGTCATAAGGGCATCATCTGCGACAAGTGCGGCGTCGAAGTTACCCGCGCCAAGGTGCGCCGCGAGCGCATGAGCCACATTGATCTGGCCGCACCCGTCTCTCATATCTGGTATTTCCGTGCGATTCCGAGCAAAATGGGCCTTCTGGTCGATATTCCGCTCAAATCGCTGGAAAAAGTCCTGTATTTCGCCGCTTTTATCGTAACCGATCCGGGCGAGACCGGTCTTCAGTATAAACAGGTGCTGACCGAGAAAGAATATCATGATGCGGTCGAAACTTACGGCGCCGACGCTTTCAAGGCCGGAATGGGCGCCGAAGCGATCAAGGTGCTCCTTAAGCAGATCGACCTGCAGAAGCTTTGCGACGAACTGCGCAAAGAAGTCGTGGAAGGCACGGGGCAGAAAAAGCTCCGCGCCATCAAGCGCCTCGACGTGGCGGCCAGTTTCCTCAAGAGCGGAAACAAGCCGGAGTGGATGATTCTCGACGCGGTGCCGATCCTGCCGCCGGATCTGCGGCCCATGGTCCAGTTGGACGGCGGCCGTTTCGCCACCAGCGATCTTAACGATCTGTATCGTCGCGTGATCAACCGCAATAACCGTCTCAAGCGTCTGATGGAGCTGAACGCTCCGGACATCATCGTCCGCAACGAGAAGCGCATGCTGCAGGAAGCGGTCGACGCCCTGATCGACAACGGCCGCCGCGGCAGAAGCGTTACAGGCCCTGGCAACCGTCCGCTGAAATCCCTTTCGGATATGCTGCGCGGTAAGCAGGGACGTTTCCGTCAGAACCTGCTGGGTAAGCGCGTCGACTATTCGGGTCGTTCCGTTATCGTCGTCGGCCCCAATCTGAAACTTTCCCAGTGCGGCCTGCCCAAGGAAATGGCGCTGGAGCTGTTCAAACCCTTCGTGATGAAGAAACTCGTCGAGCAGGGCTCGGCGCAGAATATCAAGAGCGCGCGCAATATGGTGGATCGCGCCAAGCCCGAGGTCTGGGATGTTCTCGAAGGCGTCATCAAGGATCATCCGGTGCTGCTCAACCGTGCTCCCACGCTGCATAGACTGGGCATTCAGGCCTTTGAGCCCGTTCTGGTCGAAGGCAGAGCACTCAAGCTCCATCCGCTCGCCTGCACGGCGTATAACGCCGACTTCGACGGCGACCAGATGGCCATTCACGTTCCGCTGTCTCTGGAAGCGCAGTCGGAAGCCCGTTTCCTGATGCTGGCGGCGAACAACATCCTCAAGCCGCAGGACGGCAAACCCGTTATTTCTCCGACGCAGGATATGGTCATCGGCAGTTATTATCTGACGATGGTCGGCAAGATGAAGACGGACGAGAACGGCAACGAACTGCCGCTGCAGAGTTTCATCTCGCCCGAAGAGGCGATTATGGCCTATCAGCTCGGTAAGATCGACATGAGCCGCATCAGCGAGGGCTTGTCCCAGCTGCATGTACCGATCATGGTCCGCTTCACCAAGGAGATCGACGGCAAGCCGATGCAGAAAACGCTCCGCACCACCGTCGGCCGCATCCTGTTCAACGAGAATATCCCGCAGGATCTCGGTTTCGTCGACAGAAGCGATCCGGAGAACGCCTTTAAGCTCGAAATCGACTTCAACGTCAAGAAAAAAGACATCAACAAGATCGTCGACTATTGTTACAGAAAGCACGGTCCTACGATCACGGCCGACGTGCTCGATGAGATCAAGGCTCTGGGCTTCAAGTATTCGACCAAAGGCTCCATCACCGTCGGCGTCAGCGACGTCACCGTTCCGGCGGAAAAAGCGGAGATCCTGCGCGGCGCAGAAGAAGAGGTCCGCAATATCGAAAAGAATTTCCGTCGCGGTCTTCTGAGCGAGGACGAGCGTTACGAGCAGGTCATCCGTACCTGGGATAAAGCCAAGGATGACGTTGCCGCCGTTCTCCAGAAACACCTGGATAAATATAATCCTATTTATATGATGTCCGACTCCGGCGCCCGCGGCAGCTTCAAGCAGATCAACCAGCTGGCCGGTATGCGCGGACTGATGGGTTCGCCCTCGGGACGTATTTTCGAGATGCCCGTGCGCGCGAACTTCCGCGAAGGCCTGAGCGTTCTGGAGTTCTTCTTCAGTTCTCACGGTACCCGGAAAGGTCTGGCCGATACGGCTCTGCGTACCGCCGACTCCGGTTATCTGACCCGGCGTCTTGTCGACGTCAGCCAGGAAGTCATCATTAATGAGGACGATTGCTTTGCCGCCAGCGGCGAGCAGCCGAAAGGCGTTCTCGTCGAGAGACGCAAGTATGCTGAGGAAAGCGAATTCGGCGAGCGTCTGCTCGGCCGCGTGACCATCGGCGACATCGTCGATCCGACGACAGGCGAGATCATCGTGGCGGACAATCAGCTGATTAATTCCGACGCGGTCCGGCGCATCGTTTCTCTGCCGATCGACAGCGTTACCATCCGCACCATCCTGACCTGCCGCGCCAAACACGGCGTATGCGCGAAATGCTACGGCAGCAACCTTTCGACCGGTAACGAGTACATGGTCGATATCGGCGAGGCCGTCGGTATCGTCGCGGCACAGTCCATCGGCGAACCCGGTACTCAGCTGACGATGCGTACGTTCCACACCGGCGGCGTTGCCGGCGACGATATCACGCAGGGTCTTCCCCGCGTACAGGAGCTGTTCGAAGCGCGTAAGCCCAAGAACTGCGCGGTGATTTCCGAGATCGCCGGCAATTACGAGCTCATCGAAACGGCGAAGAAGCGCGAGATCGTCATCAAAGGCGACGACGGCGAAACCAAGGTTTACCCGATCACCTACGCGCAGAAGCCGAGATTCAACAACGGCGATCATATCGAGGCGGGCGACGTTTTGACGGCCGGCGCGCTGAATCCGCAGGATATCCTGAAGATCATGGGCGTTAAGGGCGTGCAGGAGTACCTGCTCAACGAGGTCCGCGGCGTGTACAAAATGCAGGCGGTGGATATTTCCTATAAGCATGTCGAGGTCATCATCCGTCAGATGCTGCGTAAAGTCCGCATCGAGGACGCCGGCGACACAGATCTGCTGCCCAGTGAACTCATCGACCTGAATACCTTTGAAGAGATCAACGACCGCGTGGTGGCGGAGGGCGGACGCCCGGCTATTGCTAAGCGTGTCCTGCTCGGTATCACGAAGGCGTCTCTGGCGACGAATTCCTTCCTGTCCGCCGCTTCCTTCCAGGAAACGACCCGCGTACTGACCGACGCCGCCATTAACGGCAAGATCGATCCGCTGGCCGGCCTGAAAGAAAACGTCATCATCGGTAAACTGATCCCCGCCGGAACCGGCATGAAGTGCTATCAGGTCAAAGAGCCGTTCCGCAAGATCCAGCCGACCGAAACGGAAAACGTGTTTTCTCCGACGGAAGAAAACGCCTGAAAATAAAAACCGTTTGACACAAAACCGCACCTTGATATAAAATATTTCGGTGTTGCGAAGAAATTTTGGAGAGTAGAATGGACGAAACGACAGTCCCTCACCGAAAACGGATCGTAGGGACCAAACAAGTGACCCGCGCTCTGGAAGCCGGAGCGGTCGAAACCGTTTGGCTTGCCGAGGACGCGGACGAGCGCATCCGCTCCGTTATCGAGTATCTCTGTCATCGACAGGGGATCGTTCCCGTGGCGGTCAAAACCATGAAAGAACTCGGCGAAAATTGCCGCATCACAGTCGGTGCGGCAGTCGCCGCCGAGTTGAAGGACAATGAATTCCGTTAGGGTTGAATGGAATTTGATTATATTAATATTGAAGTTTTTTTACCTTGAAAGGAGGTAAGTGGCTTGCCCACGATCAATCAGATTATCAAACAGGGAAGACAGCAGGTCAGATATAAGTCTATGTCTCCGATCCTGCAGGAGTGCCCGCAGAAGAGAGGCGTCTGCCTTTCGGTCAAGACCGTGACTCCCAAGAAACCGAATTCCGCCATGCGTAAAATCGCCAGAGTGCGTCTGCAGAACGGAATGGAAGGTACCGTTTATATTCCGGGTGAAGGACATAATCTTCAGGAGCACAGCGTTGTGCTCATCCGCGGCGGCCGTGTCAAGGATCTGCCCGGCGTAAGATATCACATCATCCGCGGTGCTCTGGATACCGCCGGCGTCGCCAACAGAATGCAGGCGCGCAGCAAATACGGTGCGAAGAGACCGAAGAAAGCCAAGAAATAAGAATAAGGAGGGACTACTATGCCCAGACGCGGTTCTGTACCGAAGCGCGACGTCCTGCCGGATCCTATTTATAACAGCAAGGTCGTCACGAAATTGATCAATCAGCTGATGTACGACGGCAAAAAAGGCGTCGCACAGAATATATGCTATTCGGCGTTCGAGATGATCGCCGAGAAGACCGGGAAGGATGCCATGGATGTGTTTCAGGCTGCCATGGAGAATATCATGCCCGTTCTGGAAGTGAAAGCCCGTCGTATCGGCGGCGCCACCTATCAGGTTCCCATGGAGATCAGAGCGGAACGCCGTCAGACGCTTGGACTTCGCTGGCTCGTTATCTATTCCAGAGCCCGCGGCGAGCGCACCATGCAGGAGAAGCTGGCCGGCGAACTGATGGACGCGGCCAATAATACCGGCGCCACCGTCAAGAAGAAGGAAGAAGTCCATAAGATGGCAGAGGCCAACAAGGCGTTTGCTCACTTCAAGTTTTAATCGCGCGTAACGCAGGAGGACTGGAAAACTTGCCTCGGGAATATTCTCTGGACAAAACAAGGAATATCGGGATCATGGCGCACATCGACGCCGGCAAAACGACGACGACGGAGCGTATCCTGTATTATACGGGAAAGACCCATAAACTCGGCGAAACCCATGAAGGAACGGCCACCATGGATTTCATGGTGCAGGAGCAGGAGCGCGGCATCACCATTGGAAGCGCCGCGACCACCGCTTATTGGAAGGGGTACCGCATCAATATCATCGACACCCCCGGCCACGTGGATTTTACCGCTGAGGTAGAGCGTTCTCTGCGTGTGCTGGACGGCGCCGTGGCGGTTTTCTGCGCCAAAGGCGGCGTTGAGCCTCAGTCCGAGACCGTCTGGAAACAGGCGGACAAATATCATGTTCCCCGCATCGCCTATGTCAACAAGATGGACATCGTGGGCGCTAATTTTGAAAGGGTTCTTTCCATGATGTGCGAAAGACTCCACGCCCATCCGGTCGCCATCCAGTATCCCATCGGCACGGAGGACAAGTTTACGGGTATCATCGATTTGATGACGATGAAATCCGAGTACTACCTTGACGAGGACGGCAAGCACTACGAGGAGAGAGAAATCCCCGAAGAGTACCGTGCCAAAGCCGAGGAGTTACGGAGCGAGATGGTCAGCGCCATCGCCGAGACGGACGACGATCTGATGATGAAATACCTCGATGAACAGGAGATCGGCGTTGCGGAGCTGAAAGCGGCTCTTCGGCGCGCTTGCCTCGCGGGGCAGCTCACTCCCGTCTGCTGCGGCAGCTCTTACCGCAACAAGGGTGTTCAGTTGATGCTGGACGCCATCGTCGATTACCTGCCCGCGCCCACCGACGTAGAATGTATCGAAGGCACGCTTCCCGGCTCCGACGAGCCTGTTGAATGCGAGTGCAACGATGAGGACCCGTTCGCTGCGCTGGCTTTCAAGATCGTATCCGATCCGTTCGTGGGTAAACTGGCCTATATCCGTGTTTACGCGGGCACGCTCGAATCGGGCTCTTACGTGATGAATTCCACCAAGGGCAAGCGCGAGCGGATCGGCCGCATTCTCAAAATGCACGCCAACGAGCGCGTCGAGATCGACAAAATGTATTCCGGCGACATCGTCGCGGTAGTCGGACTTAAGGATACCACCACCGGCGATACTCTTTGCGATGAAAAGCGGGAGATCGTTCTGGAGAAGATGGATTTTCCGGATCCGGTCATCCGCGTTGCCATTGAGCCGAAAACCAAGGCGAGCCAGGACAAAATGACTATGGCTTTGGTCAAACTCGCCGAAGAAGATCCTACTTTTAAAACTTATACCGATCCGGAAACCGGTCAGACCATTATCGCCGGCATGGGCGAGCTGCACCTTGAGATCATCGTCGACAGATTGATGAGAGAATTCAAGGTGGAAGCCACCGTGGGAAATCCGCAGGTCGCGTATCGGGAAACGATCCGCAAAGAAGTCAAGGCGGAAGGTCGTTTCGTTCGTCAGAGCGGCGGCCGCGGTCAGTACGGACATTGTTGGATCGAGGTTTATCCGCGGGAAGCAGGCGCCGGTTATCTGTTTGAAAACAAGATCGTCGGCGGCGTGATCCCCAAGGAGTATATCGCTCCGGTTGACGAAGGAATCCAGGAAGCGGCCCGCGCCGGTATTCTCGGCGGTTACGAGGTCGTGGATTTCGGAGTCCGCTTGGTCGACGGATCGTACCACGAGGTCGACTCCAGCGAGATGGCGTTCAAGATTGCCGGTTCCATGGCTTTCAAAGAGGCTATGGCCAAGGCGAATCCCGTTCTGCTTGAGCCGATGATGAAGGTCGAGATTAATGTGCCGGAAGATTATATGGGCGACGTGATCGGCAATATCAATTCCCGCCGCGGCCATATCGAAGGGATGGAATCCCAGTCCGGCAGCCAGATCATCCGCGCGCTGGTTCCGCTGTCCGAAATGTTCGGATATGCGACGGATCTGCGCAGCAGGACACAGGGCAGAGGCATCTTTGTGATGCAATTCTCACATTATGAAGAGGTTCCGCGCTCTATTGCGGAAAAAGTTATCGGTAAATAAAAGATCCTATATGAAGGAGGAAGAATAGAAAATGGCAAAAGAGAAATTCGTGAGAACGAAACCGCACGTAAACATCGGAACGATCGGACACGTAGATCACGGCAAGACGACGCTGACGGCGGCGATCACGATGGTAC
>JAHAZM010000075.1 GCA_018385275.1 Eubacteriales bacterium
CTATATAGTTTTCAAAGACCTTCCGCCGCCTCGCCTCTTCGGCGGACAGCTTTTACATAATACCAAACTATCCCGCGTTTGTCAACCGATTTTTTCGATCTTTTTCCGATCTTTTTTCGGCCCGCGCCGCCTGGTTTCTGTCTCTCCGCACCCTCTTTTTTTTCGGATGCCTACGTATAATATATCCTTTTTCTCCCTTTGTCAAGCATATTTTTTATACTTTTTTTCGAAAAAAAAGGACGGGACGCGGCGGCGTCCCGTATCTTGTGTACATCCGTTCGGCTCAATGCGCAATATACGCTATATATTGAGAAACGCCGGTTTTCAGGTCGATCCGGTAAGCGTAATTCGAATCGTCCGCGTTCATATAATAAAGATAACCGTCGAGAAACTGCGGCGCCATTTCCGTGCCGCAGACGTGCCGGCTCAGGCGCGCCGCCTCTTCTTCCCCGTTCAGCGGGATCGCGTAAAGCCGGTTCTGGTCGTCGCCGTTATAGAAATAAACTTTTCCTTCATATAACCGCGGATTCAGCGCTTTGCCCGAAAACAGCGCCCGGAACGTCCGCTCGACCGTATCGTAGACGTACAGTCCGCTCGCCTCGCTGTAATTGCTCAGCAGCAGCGTGCGTTCGTCGCCGAGCACGACTTCTTCGGACGTCGTATACACGCGCGCCTCCACGGTCCCGGTCCGCTTGTCGAGCAGCTCCGTCTGCCCCGTCGTATAATTGATCAGCGCCAGCCGGTCGTCGGTCGCTCCGACGAAAAGATAGGAACGATTGGTCAGCGTTTCTCTGCCCTGCCCGTCCAGCCCGACGGCGTATACGCCCACCGGATAATAGTTTTCCGCCGCCGCGTAATAAACGGCCTGCGAATAATAAACCGTATCGCCGTCGCGCAGCATCCCGTAGATCGTGACGTCGGCCAGGGCCTTCTTGTGCCCGAACTCGTGATCGCAGAACCAGAAACGATCGTTCCGACAGCAGAAAAGTCCGTCCTCCGCGATCTCAAAATAGGTATAATCCGTCACGTCGCTCAGAACGCGGTAGCCGGTGCCGTCGACGCGGCAGCGGCAGTACTGCGCGCCGATCTCGTCGTCGCCCACGACTTTGGGAGAAATATAGTAGATCCATTCGCCGGCGATGGTAAAGCTCAGCACGATCTGCGGCACGACCACGTCGCGGCGGCTGCGGTCGGCGTTGACGCGCACCAGCGCGCCGACAGAGGCCTTTCCGAACCCGAAATCCCGCTCGTCGGAGGGCGCGAGTCCGTTGATGAAGTACGTCCATTCTCCCTTCTGCGCGGCGATGCCGCCCGTCTTGACCAGAGGAGAAGTCGTGTCCGCGTCCGGCAGAGGCGTACGGCTCTCACAGCCGCAGCAGCCGAGCAGCAGGATCGCGGCGAGGAGATATAAGGCCCATTTTTTCAATCTTCATACCCCGCTTGCTCCTTCAGGGTCGGCAGCGTGCCGTCGATGAAGAGCTGATTGTCGTTGATCGCCTTAGCGACCTTGGTTTTCTCGATATAAAACGCCGGCTTGCCGTTGATGAGCACCGCGTAGTGGAAATTATCGTACTGACAGATCGTCACCCGCTTGGTCAGATTGCCGGTCTCTCCCGTGAGCGAAACGTTGAAGGTAAAGTCCGCGTCGAGCACCACGTCGCCGACGGGCTTGGCCGGGTCGATGTCTCCGTCGGCCGTCAGTTTAATATAGGCGGCGTAAAGCGCGCGGGCCTGCTCGTCGTTTTTCAGCTCTCCGTCCAGATAGAAGGTCTCGGTATAAGTCGGCTTGCCGTCGTCGTCGAGCACAGCCTCGCCGTTTTCGTCCACGATGGGCGTGCGGTCGATCGTGTAGTGAAGAACGCGGTCGAGCGCCGGCTCCGTGATCGTGATGGCGTCGAGATACGTAATATTATAGCGGACGATGTTTTTTTCGATAACGGTAAACAGATCCCGGTCAAAATAAGAAACGGCGTCGATCGAAACGGCATAAACGTTCCGGGAGGTGGAAAACATCAGATAGCGCATCGACGGGTCGTCCGGCAGCGTGTCGCCGAAGAAGATCGTGAAAGTCGTGCGCGTCGCGTTCTCCGGATCGGAATAGTAAATGACGGAAACGAAATCGTTCACCCGCTCAAACCCGTAAGGCGCCAGATCCGCCGGCGATTCGGCGACGAACTTGCTCGGGGCCGTCGCCAACACCTCGCTGAGGAAAGCGGAAAAAGCGTCGTTGTCCAGATTGTGCCGGTAAGGCTCGAGGATCTCCCAGTTCGCCAGCCCGAGAACGGTGTTGAGCAGCACCATGCTGTCGCGCTCCGCGCCGCGCTGACGCACCAGCGCCACGACGGTTTCGCTCGCGATCCCCACCGAGGGCAGCTGACGGTAATCGTCGCCGCGCCGCAGAAAGACCTCCGCGGTCGTGGCGAACATGGTATAAACGGCGTCGCCGTCCCCTACGGAGAAATAACAACCGGCTTTATTCGGCGTCAGAATGCCGATTTTAAAGACCAGCGTGCTTGTGTCGGCATAATTGACCGTCACCACGGCCCGGGGGTTCAGCAGGCCGTATTCGGCCGGATTGTCGCAATGCTCCATCACGACGCGGTTGGCGTACAGATAGGACGCGCAGCGGCGCAGTTCGGCGGCGACGCTGCTCGAGACCGTCATGGCCGAACCGGCCAACGTGGCCGTTTCAACGCCGCTCTCGTCTTTGTTCCAAAGGATGCGCGTCACCGTTCCGTCGGCCAATTCTATGCGCACGCCGCGCACGGAACCGCTGTCACGGTCTACGACGGCAAAGCCCGCGTTCGGGTCGACCGTAGCCGACGGATCGCCCGTATGACGGAGCAGGATCACCGTACCGACGCCGAGCAGCACCAAAACTGCCACGGCGACGACGGCGGCGATAATTTTCTTCTTCATGAAAGACGTCCTTTCCTTACAGGTATCTGCGGCGGCGCCAGATCAGCAGACCCGCCAGCAGGATCGCGCCGGGCACGACGATCACGACCAGGACGCGGATGACCCAAGCGGTGGCCGCGCTGGAGATCGTCAGGGTGGTATCGGACATTTTGACGTCGCTGATGCCGATGTTTTCTTCACGGCCGGCCAACTGATAGACGGCCGAAGCGAACATGTTTTTATTCACGCGAAGCTGGCTGTAGGTCGTATCGGTGGCAAAGTCCGTACTGCCCAGCAGCAGGATGCGCGAGGACGTCACGATCGTATTCTGATAATAGGAGACCTTCTCATAATAAGCGGCCACCAGAACGCCGTTGCTGCCGACGGTACGGTCCGCGGCGGTCTTGCTCTGGGACGTTTCGCTCAGGTCCGTGCGCACGAAAGCCTCCGGGCTGACGCGGAACACGTCCTGCATCGTCACGTAATCCTTGTGCTTGTCCGTATAGGTGATCTCACAGCAGTTCGGCAGGATGCTGTAAGCCATTTTATCCGTTTTATCGTACCCGATCAGGTGACCGACGGCCTTGATCCCCAATTCTTCGTCGATATACTCCCCGCCGCCGTAATAGGCCAGCGGCGTGCTCGCGTAATCCCAGTATTGACGGGGGTTGGTCTCGTAGACCATGTTCTGCTTATAGCCCATGTCGTAAACGGCCAGCCATTCGCTCAGATTCGGCAGCGCCTCGGGCGCGGGCCGCAGCGTCAGCAGCAGCCGCCCGTCGTTGTCGATGAATTCCTTGAGCGTCATGGTCTCCGACGGAGAAAGATCCGTCGTGGGGCCGAGCATGATCAGCACGTCCTTGGGACGCAGGGTCGACGCATCCTTGAGCAGGTCCACCTCGCCCACGATATAATTGTCCTGCCGCAGAAGCTTGGCCAGATTGGCCACCGCGGTGTTGTTGAGATTGGCTTCCCCGTGACCCGTCACGAAGAACGCCCGATATTCAGCCTCCTCCGTCAGATGCCGGATCGCGGAGGTGATGACGGTCTCTCCGACGAAATACGTCGTGCCGCCGCTCTCCGTATCGGTCAGGTCGTTCTCGACCGACAGGACGCGGAAACGGGCGTTGTCGGCGGTGGCCACGATGATGCTGCCGTAGGGCACGCCTGTGCCGTCGGTATCGAACTGCGTCACGAAACTGGGCCGCGACGCGGGATCGAACGCTTCCGTCGTGATGAGCGGGTTAATCATAGTGTATTGCTCCAGGAAAGTCCGGATCCTCGTCGACATCCGGGCCGACGAATCCAGATAATACAGCACCGTGGGGCTGTCCACGGCCCGGAGGATCTCTTTGGACTGCTCGGAAAGCGTATACATATGCTCTTCGGTCAGATCGGCCCGCAGACCGAACCGGTCGTCCAGCGCGGTCACGGCGACGTTGATCAGGATCACGATGGCGACGGCCGCGGCGGTGATGACGAACCACAGCGAGCCCATCTGAAGCTTGCGTTTGTTGAAAGTCTTGCTCATGCTTCCGTCCCCCCTCTCAATCCCAGCGGCGCTTTTCGATGACGCGCGCCGACAGGAAAAGGAACAGCGCCGTGACGCTGAGGAAGTAGACGATGGCCGACAGGCTCAGGGAACCGCCGGAAAAGGGCGTGAAACGGCTGAACAGCGAGATCATGCCCAGAATATCATAGAGGACGCCCGAGCCGATGGAACTGCGCAGGCCTTCCATCAGCAGCAGGATCAGAAACAGCGTCAGCGAAACGACGGCGCTGGTCAGCTGGTTTTCCGTCAGGGTGGAGATGAACATGCCGATGGCGATCAGGCTCATGCCCACCAGCAGATTGCCCACGTAACCGCCCAGCACCGTATACGGCTCGATATTGGCGTTGAAAAGCAGCAGGATCAGCGGAAAAATCAGCGTGACCGCCAGCGCGATCAGCACGACCGTCAACGCCGCGAGGAATTTCCCCAGCACGATATCCCCGATCTTGATCGGAGACGTCAGCAGCAGCTGATCGGTACGGCTCTTTTTTTCCTCCGCGAAAGAGCGCATCGTCAGGATCGGAACGACCAAGGCAAAAACGAACGTCACCAGGTACAGCGTGTCGATATAGCGCGACGAGCTGGCGTTGATGTTGCTCGCCACGAAAAACACGCCGGACAGAAGCGCGAAAATCGAAATGAATACGTAGCCGATCGGGGAATTGAAATACCCGCGCAGCTCTTTTTTGTAAACGGCGTCCATTCCTTTCCCTCCTCAGTTTTCTTCGCCCGTGACTTTGAGGAAAACGTCCTCCAGCGTCACGTCGACGGGTTTGAGCATCATGATCGGATAGCCCGCGCGGGCCAGTTGATTGAACATCGCGCGTCTCACGTCCGCGCCCTTGTCGCTTTCCACGATGAAATCCACGGTGTTGGGCTCCTTGACGCCGAGGCACTCGATATAGCGCACGCCCGACAGTTCACGCAGCAGACGGCCGACGCTGCGCTCGTTGGCGCCGATGCGCACGGTCATGCGGTTGACCGTCTCAATGCCCCGGGACAGATTGTTGATCGAATCCTCGGCCACGATCTTGCCTTTGTTGATGATGAGGACGCGCTGGCATACGTCGGCGACTTCGTTCAGGATATGCGACGACAGGATCATCGTCCGGTCGGCGCCGAGATTTTTGATCAGACTGCGGATCTCGATGATCTGTTTGGGATCGAGACCGACGGTCGGCTCGTCCCAGATCAGGATCTCCGGATCTCCCACCAGCGCCTGCGCCATGCCGACGCGCTGACGGTATCCTTTGGACAGATTGCCGATCAAGCGGCCGTACACGTCGCCGAGCTTCACGCAGTCGAGGATTTTGTCGATATTCTTTTTCTTGGCTTTGGCCTCCATGACGCCTTTGAGCTGAGCCACAAAGTCCAGATATTCCCTGACCGTCATGTCCAGATACAGCGGCGGATGCTCGGGCAGATAGCCGATGAGGCGCTTGGCTTCGTCCGGTTCGGTCAGAATATCATGCCCGTCGATGAGCACGGTCCCGGACGTACTGGAAATATAGCCGGTGATCATGTTCATCGTCGTGGTCTTCCCCGCGCCGTTCCGGCCGAGGAATCCTACCGTCTCGCCTTTTTTGATCGAAAAGCTGATATCGTCCACCGCGACGGCGGCGCCGTATCGCTTCGTCAAATTCTTGACCTCTAATATCACGTGTCGCACTCTCCTTGTCCGAAGGTTTTCCCGTTCCGGGATCCGTCGATTAATCTATTGTAGCATAAGGCCGCTAAAAAATAAAGGTATAAATTTAAAAAAACTGTAAATATCCTTCCTCGGAGCGGCGAAGCTTACCCGTTCGCCGCTTTTTCAATGGCCTCGATGCGGGCGCTGATCGGCGGATGCGTGTATTCGAGCCTGACCAGCAGGGGCGAGGGCGCCAGTTCGGCGTAATTCTCGCGCGCCAGTTTCTTCAGCGCGGAAATCAGGTCCGTCCCGTACCCTTCGCTCACCGCGTGCGCGTCGGTCCGGTATTCCGCTTTCCGGGAAATATAATTGGACAGCAGCTCAAACAAAGGCGCGATCAGCGCGAACTCTACGCTCATAATCAGGATCAGGGCAAATCCGTAATTGACGCCCGTAAAACCGAAGGAGGCGAACACGTCCGCCGTCCGCAGCGTCAGCCAGGCCAGCACGCCCAGAACGACCATCTGCACGAACGTCAGGATCTGCCGCTTCAGCGTATCCCTGTGCAGGCCGTGTCCCAGCTCGTGCGCAAACACCGCGCAGATCTCGTCCGTCGACATGGACTTGACCAGCGTGTCGTACAGAACGATGGTTTTCAGTTTCCCGAAGCCGGTAAAATACGCGTTGGATTTGGTGGAGCGCCGCGACGCGTCCATGACCTTGATGTCGCGCACCCGGTAACCGTTCTTTTCGAGCAGACCCGACAGTTTTGCACGCAGCTCGCCCTCCTCCAGCGACTCGAATTTGTTGAATATCCTGCCGAGCACCGGATACAGGAAGGCGATAACGAGTACCAGGACCGTCATCAGGCCGGCAAACGCCAGGATCAGCCAATCACCCAGCGCCCGATGCAGCCACATCAGCACGGCGCCGACGCCCGTCATCAGGATCAGTTCGATGAGAAAGCTTTTGATCTGATCGCCCCAGAAGGTCGCGGGCTTGGTGGTATTGAAGCCGTATTTGCCCTCGATACGCATGGTGTCGTGCCAGACGAAAGGCAGCTTCAGCAGTTCCGCCGCGCCGGACAGCAGCAGCACGGCAAAGAGCTGCAGAAGATCCGTTTTCGGGAACAGGCCGGCAAACGCCGCGTACACGTTGAAAACCAGCAGCGCCAGTTCGATCAGATACGCGGCCGTATCCGCGGCAACGGCGAAACGGGATTTCTCCGCGTGATAAGCGCGCCATTTGCGGTATGTCTCCTCGTCGTATACGTCCGCGACGTTGGCCGGGATGGGGTTTTTCGCCGAACGCATCCGGACGATTTTAAGCAAAAGATTGTACAGATAAACCAGCGTGACGATCCCGACGGCGATCCATTTGAAGCTCATGACGTTTGCCCTCCCGGAAACCGATTCCGGCCCCGTCCGACCATGCGGCGGAACCAACGGATTTATTATAGCACAAAAAGCGCCTTTGCTGTCAACAAAACAGCAAAAAACACAGCCGGCTGCCGCCGGCTGTGCCGCCCCGCGCCGCGGGTGCGTTTTTGTTTCTGTTTTTCCGGGCCGTCCGGGGCTTCTTTTTCTTCTTTCTATTTCATTACTTCCGGCACCTGCCCGGGGAGAAGAATGCCCGGCGTGGGCTCGCTGTTGACGCCTACGGCCGTGAGATACCGGCTCGGTCCGACGGGAAGCGCGTACTGCATCGAGGTCCCCGGCTGGCTCTGCTTGACGCGCTGCGTATCGTAATTCCAGTGCGCGCCGAGCAGCTCATACCCGTTCGACGTGGTGATGGCCCACTCCACCGGCGCGCCGTTGTAATAAGGCTCGAGCTCGCTTTCAACGATGAACAGATCGCGTCCTTCCGTCAGCGACGTGCCGTAGTGCGCGTTGAAATCCGCCGCCGTCAGCTCGTTGCCGGGCTTTTTGACCCAGATCACGACGGGCGAAAACGCCGGCAGGACGACGTCGCGGATCGGAATATTCTTATCGCCGTACCCGCGGCCGAACAGCCCCGCGACGTTCATCATAACCAGCCAAAGGTTCGTTTCGCGGATCTCCTCGTTGGTATTGTTGTACAGTTCGATGAAATTATACTTCGCGCTCTGGGAAACGAACGCCGTTTCCGTGATGATAAGGGGCTGCAGTCTCGCCGTCGTCGTGGCGCTGTGCCGCCGTCCCGCCTCGTCCGTACCGGTGACGACGCAGACGACGCGGTTTTGGGACGAGCGGGTCAGGGATACCTGCCCGGTCAGCTCCGCCGTCTGTCCGACGGCAAGGTCGCCGATCGTCACGATCCGCTGCGGCGTCGTATTCTCCTTGAGCTCGTCCGGCGCGTCGACCCAGAACGTCGCTTTCACGTCGTGCAGGGCCGAACCGGTGCCGTTGGTCACCGTCGTGCGCATCAGATCGTAGGCGCCGCTTTTGGCCTGCGTGATGTCCGCCACGGTCAGGCCGTCTGCCTGTTCGATCCAGATCGGCGCCGTGATGGCCCAGACGCCGTTGCTGTTGATCTTGACGTAGTAATAGTCTTCCTCCGGATCGAGCGTCAGTTCCCAGACAAAGTGCTTGGCCCGGCCGCACTCCTGAGCCGCCACGACGACGCCGTCCTCGCCGACCAGCGTGACTTTGCCCAAACCCTGCTCGCGCTCGGTATCCAGCGTCACGACGACGTGCAGCTTCTCCGGCGCGGTCAGGCGGCTGCCGAGGACCTCTCCGTTGATGCGGTAGTCGATGAGGAGCGTACGGTCGTTGGTGACGTAGGTGCGGTTGAGACGGATCGCGTTGATCAGATCCTGTCTCGTCAGCGCCGAGGCCATGATGACCGTATGATGAGGATTGCTCTCCGTCCAGTTTTTGACGTGATTGTCCTCGTTATGCGTCGGACTGAGATGCCAGCCGCGCGAAAGCGCATAAACGAACCGCTCCTCATACAGCGCGCCTTCCCCCTGCTGGAACTCGAAGAGGCACATTTTCTCGTCCGCGGCCTCGTTATAGCGGAAATCGTCAAAGTCGCCCCACGACTGGCCGGGATGATTGAACTGTCCGAACGCGTCCGGATCGGCTACCAGCGCCTCGTAGAGATCCGGCAGATGCAGACGCACGGCCGAATAAACGTGCGGGGTATTGTAGACGTTCAGATGTCCGACCAAGCCATCCTCGACGCGGGAAGTGTACTCCTGTCCGTAAAACGAAACGAACTTTCCCTCTTCATAGTTGGCGTCCGCCGTCGTCACCTGTACGCGCTGGTAGTATTCGTCGGTATAGTAATAATTGTGATCCGTCGTGCAGAAGAAATCCATGACCCCTTTGCCCTTGACGAAATCATAGGCGTCCTGCATCGTGCCTTGACCGTCGCTTTCCACGGTATGGGAATGGATCTCGCCGCGGTAGGCGTTCAGACCCGTTCCCGTCAGCGTAAACGACGCCGAAGCCGTAGTGCTCTGCCCGCCTTTGTCCGTCAGCACGACGGTCAGCGTATGCTCGCCGACGGTCAGACCGGGCATCGCGCCGGTGACGACCCCGTCGATTGTCGCGTCACAGGGGATCGCGGCGCCGTCCACGACGGCCGAGCAGGTCTCCAGTCCGTATCCGCTCACGTAGCGCAGCCGGAACGAAGGCCGGTCGCAGTCGGCATAATGCGTGCCGTCGGCCGGACTCAGGCTTTTGATGACCGGCGCGGCGCAGTATTTTTGGTTCATATCCGCTTTTACTTTCATATTTCCTTCCGACAACGATTCTTTTTTCAGCCAATCCAGCGCTTCCCGCAGACTGTCGCCGCCACCCGCCGTCACCAGGAGCGTGTCGCCCCCGTCGCGAAGGCTGATCTCCCAGTCCGCCTCGCTCAGTTTCTTCAATTCCTCATAGCGGTCGCTCCATTCGGAAACCAGTCCGATCACGATCTGCCGGGTCTGCCCTTCCGGCAGGAAAAAGGCCGTTTTGATCCGCGCGCCCGTCTGATTCCGGATCCAATCGCTCAGATCCTTGACCGCGTTCTTCGTCGCGTCGGACATGCTCAGCGGTTTGATAATCACATACTCCGTTTCCCCGCCGTCCGTAATGGCTACGGTCGCCGGCGCGGTCGGCTGCGTCACCGTCGGCGCGCACCCCGCCGCCGCGAGCAGTAGCACCGCCAGACACAGGGCCGTTGTTTTTTTGAATCCTCTCATCTTTCTTCTCCTCTTGGGATCGGCACCGATACTGAAAAAGGGAAACGGATCGCCGTTCCCCTTGAATTCGGTCGATCTCAATCTTATTATAAAGCCGGATAAGACCGGAGGCAATGGATGAAATTTCCCTCGTGTTGTACAGAATCGCTTTTCACCGGACGCCGGCGGCGTCGCGGATTGCCAGCACCCGCGCCTCGTCCCAGAGGTCGTTGTTTTCAAAGACGTAATGCGTGGTGTCGGACGGATCGGCGTATTCGATGAGATTGTAATCCGGCTGTCCGCTGACGCCGGGAGAAGCGTAATTGTCGCGGATCGTATTATAGTCGCCCTTGTAAATGAAATTCCGGTGCGCCAGATAGATCGCGTTGTTCGTCACCGTGATGCCGCGGCTCCCGTTGTCGAGGTAGATCGCGCCGAATTCATTATTGCATTTCCCGACGTAATTGTCATAGATCCTGGTGCCATCCATGCGGCCCAGCGTATAAATGCCGCCGCCGTCGATCTTGACGTTCATGATGTTGTTGATGTAGTTGCCGCGGATGACGTTGTCGTCCATGTCGTTCTCGGGATTGGCTCCGCTGCCCCAGCCCCAGCCGACACTGATCCCCGTATAAGGCAGATCGACCAGCGTGTTGTATTCGACCGTACAGGCGTTGGCATAGCCGACCATGATGCCGACGCTGCCGCCGTAAAGCGTGCCCACGCGGGTGATGAAATTATCGCTGACCGTGCAGTTCTGGGTATAATGACGCACGCGGCTGCTGCTGTGGCTCTTGCTGCCGTTATCGAGCGAGGTGCAGAGCGAAAGCTGAATACCGGTGCCCGCTATATCGGCTACGACGTTGCGGCTCACAAGAGCGGATTTGCTGCCGCGGCCCATGAGCAGACCGCCCATGCCCAGCTGGGTAAACGTGCAGCGGCTGACGGTACAGTCCGTGGTATAACGCGTTTCAAAAGCATAAGTCGACGCCACCCACTGATCCGCCGTCCATTTCGAATGAACCGTCGTGCCCGCCGGCAGATAGACGTTGGCCTGCATCTGAATGATGCCGCCTTCCTTCATCGGCTGCATATAGGTCGTATAGGAGAAAGTGAAGCCCGTGAAGGTCACGCCGGTGACGTTGTCGTCCTTGAGGCCTTCCAGCGTCACAAGTCTCTCCAGTACGCCGAGAACCGCCGTTGCCGCCGTCATGTCCTCCCCTTCGAGAGGTATGTAATAGATCCTGGAGGCGCGGACGTCGAGATACCACTCGCCCGGTGTGTCAAGGAAAGAATAGTCGTTCTCCAGATATCCCAGATCCGCCAGCGCGGGAGAGAGCGTATAGATCGACCAGGCGTCCTCTCTCGGCACGACGCGGAACCCTTCTCCGTCGCGTTCGATCCTGTCGACGCGAGCATAGGAGGTCGTCCAGCTGCCCTCGATGCAGACGAGCACGTCCGACGGTTCGACGATATCTCCCAGCCAGGCGCTGGTCGTTGTAAAAGCGGTTTTCCCTTCAAACATCAGCGACGTCATTTTCCGGGAACGGGCCAGCGTGCGGTGCTGACCGTTGATATACAGATCGCGGCTGTCGATCCCCTCCGCGTCGATGACCCAGATGTTTTTCTCCGCGTCATACTGTGTCCAGTTGCCGGAAAGCGTGCGTCCTCCGCTGAGAACGACGCCGTCGGCCGCCGCGCACCACGTCACACCGCTGTCCTCGGGCGTGAGGACCAGCGTTTCATCCAGTTCATACAGACCGGGGGCCGCCACGACGTACAGCGGCTGCGTTTTATCCGCCGAACGCGCCGCGTCGCGCGCCTCGGTCAGCGTGCCAAACGGCCGCTCCGCCGTTCCGTCTCCTCCGGCGGCGCCGGCGGAAACGTACAGGCAGTTTTCCCCTGCGGCCGGGCAAACGTAGCCGGACATATCGGGCAGTGCTTTCTCCGCGTCCAGCGTCGGCGGCGCGGCCGGCTCCGGCGTGGGTTCGGGCGTGGGCGGCGGCGCAGGCGTCGGCACCGGCGTCGGAACAGGCGCGGCACAGCCGGTCAGCAGGGCAAGCAGCAGACCCAGCGCTCCCAGCAGGACAAAAACTCTTTTCATCGCAGACCCCTTCTTTTCTTTTTCTTTCTTTGATTATAGCATAAAAGAAATCCGAAAACTATAGGGTTTTCCTCAAAAACCGGGGGTTTTCATCAATCTGCCGTTTTTTCACTGCAGGACCGGGCCGGACTCCGTCATGCGCCAGACGTTGACAAAATCAAAACCGTCGAACGTGGCTTTGGCGCGCAGCTCGGGTTCGGTGAGGTTGGTCGTGACGGTATAGACGGGCAAAGAACTGTACTGCCCGCGCAGGGAGCCGTCGGTCCTGCTCTTGCGGACGATATAGTTGATCGGCGTATAAGTCGGCCTCAGCTCGCCGAGGCAGTAATTGTTCTCCAGCCGGCCGACCATGCTTTCCGTCAGCATTTCTTCCGTGATGTCGATCTCATAATTGCTGTCGAAATAACGGCCGGATGGTTTCTTGTGCTCCGCGTCGATTTTTTTGACCGTATAGACGTCGTAAATCAGTCCGACGAGACTGCCTCGGCAGGAAATGAGGTCGCTCTCCCAGGCGTTGGGATTGGTCACCGTGCCGGTCGCCAGGCAGTTGTACAGCACGAGTTTTTTCTCCATGACCCGGACGCATCCGATCAGCGCGCCGGCGGGATTGTAATAATTGACGAACATACCGCCGTCATAAGTCTCGTGATCCTGGCAGGAGCTGGCATAATCCACAGACGAGACCGCGCCGGAGGCGAAGCAGTCGTGAACGGCCGTCCGGCTGAACATTGAGCCGATCAGCCCGCCGACCTGCGACAGTCCGTAGGCCGTGTCGGAGTGACCGGCGCAGGCCACGTCGCCGGCCGCAGAGCAGTAAGCGATTTCGCCGCCGTGATCCGCGTATCCGATCAGACCGCCGCAGAAACGGCCGTAGCTCGTTACGTTACCGGTCGCGCGGCAACGGATCACGTTGCCGGCGTCCAGCGAACCGATGAGACCGCCAACTTCATTGCCCCGGCTCGTCACCTCGACGGCGGCCGTACAGTCGGTGAAGTTCACGGTGTAAACGTAGTCGTCGTCCCACGTCCAGCCGCCGCTGACGCTGCCGACCAGTCCGCCGGTCGCCGCGGCGCCGGAGACGCTCCCGGAGGCGCTGCAGCCGCTCAGCGTGCAGACTTTGCCTTCTTCCGCGTCCACCTCTCCGATCAGAAGTCCCGTAGTGAATCCGCCGACCAGCGTCCCGTCAGCCGAACAGTTCTCGACCGTGACGCGGCTCCCGCGTCCGAGCAGGGCGCCGACAAGACCCCGAAGCTCCTCCGAAGAGGAAACGACGACGCGCAGACCGGCAAAAGCGCTTCCCTCCGCCTGACCGAACAAGCCGTAGCAATAGACGTTTTCATCATCGGCAAAGGTCAGGCCCGAAACGGTATGCCCTGCGCCGTCATAATGATGCCGGAACGGCTGGCTTTCGCTCCCCAGCGGGGTCCAGACTTCTCCCGCGAGGTCGATATCGGCTGTCTGACGGAAATAATATCCGCTCTTGTTCAGCACTTTGGCGATATTGGTCAGATCGGTTTTATTCTCGATGAGATACGGGTCGGTCTTGGTACCGGAACCGGACCAGAGCGCCGCTTCCCGCACCGTGATCGTCAAGGTGCCCGTCACGCCGCTGCCGTCCTTGGCCGTGGCTCTGACCGTAACGCTGCCGGCCTTCCGGGCCGTCAGCAGACCGTTGGCGTCGATCGAGGCGTACGTCGAGCCCGACGAGATCGCCCAGACAACGGACTTGTTCGCGGCGTTGTCCGGACTGACGGAAGCGCTGATAAGCAGCGTCTTGCCCGTATCCACCGTCGTCGACGGAGCCGAAAGCGTGATCTTGCTGACGCGTACAGGGGTCGGAGTCGGAGTCGGGGTCGGGGTTGG
>JAHAZM010000077.1 GCA_018385275.1 Eubacteriales bacterium
ATATTATATAATTATCTGAAAATTCGTTTCTTTCTATATATCATTGGAAGGAGCACTGTTTCATGAAGGTTTACAAAACAAAAGACATTCGGAATGTTGCGTTTTTGGGACACGGAGGAGAAGGCAAGACGTCTTTGGCCGAAGCGATCCTTTATAACGCAAAAGCGATCGAGCGCATGGGCAAAACCACCGACGGCACCACGGTGATGGATTTTGACGCTGAAGAAAAGAAAAGACAGATTTCGATCAGTACCGCCGTTGCGTCCGCGGAGTGGAACGGCACGAAAATCAACATCATCGACGTTCCCGGCTTTTTTGATTTTGTGGGAGAAATGACGGAGGCTCTTGAGGCCGCGGATTCGGCTATTATCGTAGTCGGCGCTGTCTCGGGTGTGAGCGTCGGAACGGAAAAAGCTTGGGACGCCTGCACTAAAAAGAGAATTCCGAAGCTTGTTTTCGTGAATCAGACGGACCGTGAAAACGCTTCGTACTCCAAGGTCGTAAAAGAGCTTCGCGAGAAATACGGAAACTGCATCGCGCCTATCGAGATCCCCATTATGGAAGGCGAAACCATGAAGGGCTACGTCGACGTCATTCATCAGAAAGCCTACGCTTATTCGGATAAAGGCCCGCAGGAGATCCCGGTGCCGGCGGCCCTGACCGATGAACTGGCGGACATCAGACAAGAGATCATGGAATCCGCTGCCGAGAACGACGAGGAGCTGCTTGAGAAATATTTCGAGACCAGCGAACTGTCCGATGAAGAGATCGCGCGCGGCATCAGCCTCGGCGTGGCGGCTCATTCGACGGTCCCGGTCGTGGCCGGTTCCGCTTTGCAGAACCGCGGCGTTGTTTCTTTAATGAATCATATCTGCGCACTGCTACCGTCTCCCGATACGAGAAAGCCCGCTTCCGGCGTGAATCCGAAGAACGGTCAGAAAGAAGAGAGAAAGTGCGATGAGACTGCGCCGTTCAGCGCGCAGGTGTTCAAAACCATCGCCGACCCGTTTGTCGGAAAGCTTTCGATTTTCAAAGTCTTGTCCGGTAAACTGAACGCTTCGACCAATCTTTACAACGGCAACGCCGAGAAGAGCGAAAAGAGCGGCTCGCTCTATACGCTCAAAGGCGGCAAACAGCTGCCCGTGGACGAACTGGTCGCCGGCGATATCGGCGCGATGGCCAAACTTCAGTACACAATGACGGGTCATACGCTTTGCGAGGCGGAGAATCCGATCGTTTATCCGGAATTCGTATTCCCGAAGACGGCGCTCACAATGGCGATCTCCGTCAAGAAGGAAGGCGAAGAAGACAAAGTCTTCGGCGGTCTGAACAGACTGATGGAAGAAGACCCGACCTTTGCGCTGACGAAGGATCCCGACACCGGCGAAATGCTGATTAAGGGTATGGGCGAGCTTCATCTTGAGGTCATCACGAAACGCCTGCAGAATAAATTCGGCGTGGAAGCCGTTCTGAAAGAGCCCATTATTCCGTATCGTGAAACGATCCGTAAGTGTGTAGAGGCGGAAGGACGTCACAAGAAACAGTCCGGCGGCGCCGGTCAGTTCGGCGTGGTCAGCATTCGCTTCGAGCCCATCACGGACGGCTCGGCAGAATTTGAGTTCGTCGATAAGATCGTGGGCGGCGTTGTTCCGCGCGAATATATACCGGCGGTTGAGAAGGGTCTGCGCGAGAGCATCAAGACGGGTGTTCTGGCCGGTTATCCGATGGTCAATCTGCGCGCGATCCTGTTCGACGGGAAATATCATCCGGTCGACAGTAAGGAAATCGCGTTCAAAACGGCGGCCCGTTTGGCTTATAAGAAAGCCTGCCGCGAAGCCAACCCCGTGCTCCTTGAGCCGATCTACAATATCAAGGTTTCGATCCCGGACGCTTACATGGGCGATATCATCGGCGATTTGAACCGCAGACGCGGCCGCATCCTGGGCATGCACCCCGGCGAAGACGGCATGCAGGTCGTAGAAGCGGAAGTCCCGCTGGCGGAACTTTCGAAGTATGCCACGGATCTGCGTTCCATGACGCAGGCCAGAGGCGAATTCGAAATGGAATATGTTCGCTATGAGGACGTTCCGGGCAATATTGCCGCCAAGATCATTGAGACGGCCAGTATCGCCTCCGACGAAGACGACGAGTGATTTACTTAAAAAAACACAGGGATTTTCCCTGTGTTTTTTTATACTGCAGAGAGAAAGCAAAAAGGCCTGTGACACGCACAGGCCTTTTTTGTTTTGCGGATCAATACATGCCGCCGCCCATACCGGCGCCGCCGGCCGGAGCCGCGGGTTCCGGAGCGGGGATGTCGGTAACGACGCTTTCTGTCGTCAGGAAGATGGACGCGACGCTGGAAGCGTTCTGCAGAGCGGAACGGCAGACCTTGGTCGGGTCGATGATACCTTCGTCAAACATATTGCAGTACTGGCAGGTGACCATGTTGTAGCCGTAGCCGGGCTTGTTCTTGGAAAGGATGTCATTGATGACGACGGAGCCTTCCATGCCGGCATTGGCGGAAATCTGGCGGATCGGGGACTCGAGCGCTTTCAAAATGATGGAGACACCCGTTTTGAAATCGCCTTCGGACTCAGCGTACAACTTGGAAACGGCCGGAATGACGTTGAGCAGGGCTACGCCGCCGCCCGGAACGATACCTTCTTCTACAGCGGCTCTCGTAGCGGCCAGAGCGTCTTCGATGCGGAGTTTCTTTTCCTTCATTTCCACTTCGGTAGCGGCGCCGACCTGGATGACGGCTACGCCGCCGGCCAGTTTCGCCAGGCGCTCCTGAAGCTTTTCACGATCGTAATCGGAAGTCGTATCCTCGATCTGTGAACGGATGGAATTGATGCGCGCGGCGATCTCTTTGGGGGAACCGGCGCCGTCGACGATCGTGGTGTTCTCTTTGTCGACCTTGATCTGACGAGCTCTGCCGAGCATATCCAGCGTGGCGTCTTTCAGCGCCAAACCGACTTCCTCGCTGACGACGGTGCCGCCGGTAAGGATAGCGATATCCTGCAGCATGGCTTTTCTGCGATCGCCGAAACCGGGCGCTTTAACAGCCACGCAGTTGAATACGCCGCGCAGTTTGTTGAGCACGAGGGTAGCGAGCGCTTCGCCTTCCACGTCCTCGGCGATGATCAGAAGCTTGCCGCCTGCCTGAACGAGTTTCTCAAGCAGCGGATAAATCTCCTGGATGTTGCTGATCTTCTTATCGGTGATCAGGATATAAGGATTGTCGTAAACGGCCTCCATTTTATCCGTATCGGTGACCATGTAAGCCGAAGCGTAACCGCGGTCGAATTGCATACCTTCCACGGTAATGAGGTCGGTCTTCATCGTCTTGGATTCTTCTACGGTGATGACGCCGTCGTTGCCGACCTTTTCCATCGCGTCGGCCACCAGTTTGCCGATCTCTTCATCACCGGCGGAAATGGAAGCGACCTGCTGGATGGAGGTTTTGCCTTCAATGGGCTTGCTGATCTTCTTCAGCTCTTCGACCGTCAGATCCGTTGCCGCGGCGATACCGCGCTTGATAATCATGGGGTTGGCGCCGGCCGCGATGTTTTTCAATCCTTCATGGATCATAGCCTGAGCCAGAACACAGGCCGTCGTCGTACCGTCGCCGGCAATATCGTTGGTCTTGGTCGAGACTTCTTTGATGAGCTGTGCGCCGATGTTTTCAAACGGGTCTTCCAGCTCGATCTCCTTGGCAATGGTCACACCGTCGTTGGTGATGAGGGGCGTGCCGAATTTTTTGTCAAGAACGACGTTTCTGCCTTTCGGCCCGAGGGTGATCTTGACGGTGTCGGCGAGCTGATTGACGCCGTTTTCGAGCGCTTTGCGGGCTTCCTCGCCGTATTTAATCTGTTTTGCCATATGCGTTCACTCCTTACTCTACGATCGCCAGAATATCGCTCTGACGGATGATGATGAGCTCTTCCTCGTCCAGCTTAACTTCGTTTCCTGCGTATTTGGAATAAATGACTCTGTCGCCGGGCTTGACCTGCATTTTAACTTCTTTGCCATCCACAAGGCCGCCGGGACCCACGGCAACAACGGTCGCCACGGTGGGCTTTTCCTTGGCGGAACTGGTCAGAATAAGGCCGCATTTCGTTGTTTCTTCCGCTTCGACGCTGCGGATCACGACCTTATCGAATAAAGGCTTGATATTCATTTAGATCTCCTCCTGTTGGCTTTGGTTTTAGCACTCAAAGCATCCGAGTGCTAATGATTATAGTATAGTATGATTCTAAATAATCGCAATGGGCAAAATAAATGATAATCATCGAAATATGAGTAAAATAATCAATAATCGGATCAGAATAATAAAAAAGCTTTCATTTTCTCTTGTATTCTTGATAAAACAAGCGTTTTCTCTTAAAATAAATAGCCGTTGCAAGATTTGTCGTTCTGTTGTAAACTAAAATAGAAGCGGGGAGGATGAGTGTATGAGTAAATGGGATCAGCGGTTTATTGAAATGGCGGAGTTGGTCGGCTCGTGGTCGAGCTGTTTTCAGCCGAATCGGAATATCGGCGCGGTGATCGTCAAGAACAAACGGGTGCTGACGACGGGATATAACGGCGCGCCGGCCGGCGTGATGAGCTGCAAGGATAAGCACGAATGCCTGCGCCGGAAAATGGGGATCCTTTCCGGGAAAAATCAAGAGATCTGTTTTGCGATCCACGCCGAGCAGAACGCGATCATTCAAGCGGCTAAAATCGGCGTCTGTATTGAAGGGGCGACGCTGTACTGCACCCATCAGCCCTGTATCATCTGCGCTAAAATGATCATCAATTCCGGCATCAAAAGAGTGATTTATAAACATGATTATCCGGATACCTTTGCGCTGGATCTGTTCAAAGAAGCGGGCGTAGAGTGCCTGTGCATCAATCAGGTCGTCGATTGAACGGAAACGGTCAAAAGAGCCATGCGAAACGCATGGCTCTTTCTGTTTGCCTTTGCGCATCATATCACGCCGAGAGCCGGGAAAAGTCGCTTTCTCTTTCGCGCTTACGCATAAACACGGCTTGGCCATCATACTCATGTAGCAAAAGGGAGTGTGGCATATGAGAAACAAAAAGAAAAACGGAAGCGGAATCATCATGTTTATTGCTTTGCTGGTGCTTGGCGTCATTATCTATCTGGGTGCCAGCGGTCAACTGGAAAAAATGATCGGGAAGAGTGTGTTTGCCGGCGTTATCGGCACGCCGACGCCGTCTCCCGTTCCGACGGATCCAATAAAACAAACCGTTACGATCACGATGCCGGCCGTCGGTTATTACGCGATCCAGACCGGCGTGTATGAATTGTCGGCCAATGCTTTTGAAAACGCGTCCCAATTGCAGAAACGAGGCGCGGCAGGGTATATTGCCGACGATACAGGGCGGGGATATCGTGTTTTTGCCGCCGCGTACGCTTCCCAGAAAAACGCCGACGTCGTGAAGAACCGACTGCAGTCCGAAGAAAAGATCACAAGCTTTATTTACAAGATCGGCACGGACGGGCTCAGCGTCACGCTGACGGCGACGACGGCGCAGATCAACGCGATAAAAGCCGCGCTCGAAGCGTTCGGCCGCCTGAGCGAAAGAATCGAGGATATGATCTATGATTATGACGGCGGCGGGATCGATACGATCCAACTACGCGCCAGATTGGGAGAGATGAGCACGGAATGCCGGACCGTAGCTTCCGCCCTGAGCAACGCTCTTCGGCAGAACGGGACCAATCCGTTCAACGGGCTGACCGGCGTTTATACTTCCTTTGCCGACAAGATCGACGCGGTCAAGAATCTGAACGAGAACGACAGGACGCGCGTTTCCTCACAAACGAAGTACCTGTATATCGACTTGATCTGCCTGTACTGCGATTGCCTGAACGCGCTGAAATAAAAAACGGTTGATTTCTCAAGCGGTTGTGGTATTATAATAAGAGGAATACTATAACTTGTTGTGGAGAAGGAACATGTCAGAAAACTATAATGCCGACAGTATCCGGGTCCTGGAAGGGTTGGACGCCGTTCGCCTCAGACCCGGTATGTATATCGGATCAACCAGCGCCCGCGGACTGCATCATATGCTCTGGGAAATCGTAGACAACGCGGTGGACGAGGCGGCCAACGGTTTTGCCGATCGAATCGATATCGTTCTTAACGACGACGGAAGCGTGACGGTGGAGGATAACGGCCGCGGCATGCCGATCGATATTCATCCTCAGATGGGCGTGACGGGCGTGGAGGTCATTTTTACACAGCTTCACGCCGGCGGTAAATTTGATACGAGCAACTATTCTTATTCGGGCGGACTGCACGGCGTCGGCGCGTCGGTCGTCAACGCGCTGTCCGAGTGGCTCAAAGCCGATATCTGGCGGGACTATACGGAGTATCATATCGGATTTGCCAGCGTTTATGATGAGGAAACGCACAAGGTTATTTCCGGTAAACTGGTGACGCCGCTCAAAAAAATCGGAAAATCCGAGAAAAAGAGCGGCTCGCGCGTATGCTTCAAGCCGGACAGGACGGTTTTTGACAGCGTCGTCTTCAATTTCGATACCATTGCCAAACGTCTGAAAGAACTGGCTTTTCTGAATAAAGGACTGACCATCAGTCTGAAAGACGAGCGCCACGGCGCCGACGTGACCAAGGAATTTTGCTTTGACGGCGGACTGAAGGATTTCGTGCTGTATCTTAACGAGGACAAGAATCCGCTGTTCCCCGAGCCTCTTTTTTTTGAGGGAAGCAAGGATAATATCTATTTTCAAGCTGCGATCCAATACACGGACGGCTACACCGAGAGTATCTATTCCTACGTGAATAATATCCCGACAACAGAAGGCGGCATGCATGAAACCGGTTTCAAAGCGGCGCTGACCAAGGTGCTGAACGATTACGCCCGGAAAGAGGAAATCATCAAGGACAAGCAGGCGCCGTTCAACGGCGAGGACTTCCGCGAGGGGATCACGGCGCTGCTGTCTGTGAAGATGAACAACGTCCAGTTCGAAGGACAGACGAAAACGAAACTGGGCAACTCGGAAGCGCGTGTGGCGGTAGAAGCCATCACGACGGAAAAACTGACGCTCTTTTTCCAGGATTACAAAAACGACGCAGTCGTGAAAGCGATTTTAGGAAAAGCGGTGGAAGCGGCAAGAGTACGCGAAGCGGCCCGTAAAGCCAAGGACGTCGCGCGGAAACGCAGCACGCTGGAAGGAGCGCCGCTGGTAGGGAAACTATCCAATTGTACGGGTCGGAACGCCGCGGAAAACGAGCTTTTTATCGTGGAAGGAGACAGTGCCGGCGGCAGTGCCAAACAGGGCAGGGAGAGACGGTTTCAGGCGATCCTGCCGTTGAGAGGAAAGCCGCTCAACGCCGAAAAGAAAAGCATCGATCAGGTGTTGGGAAACGAGGAGATCCGGACGATCATTACAGCGCTGGGTACGGATATCGGCGAGTATTTCAATATCGGTAATCTGAAGTATGACAAAGTCATTATCATGTCGGACGCCGACCAGGACGGCGCTCATATCCGGGCGATCCTGCTGACGTTCTTCTATCGTTATATGCGCCCGTTGGTGACGGAAGGGCATGTTTACATTGCGCTTTCGCCCCTGTATCGCGTTTCGAAAAAGGACGAGATCGTTTATTGTTACGACGAGACGGAACTGGATGCCGCTACGGAACGCATGGGGCGCGGCTATCAGCTGCAGCGCTATAAGGGCTTGGGCGAAATGAACCCCGAAACGCTTTGGGAAACGACGATGGATCCGGCCAAACGCATGCTGGTGCGCGTGAACATCGAGGACGCGGCCGAGGCGGAGCATATGGTGACACTGATGATGGGGGATAAAACGGAACCGCGCAAGCAATATATCAGCGAGAATGCGAATTTCAACAAAGTTGATACGCTGCTTGAAAGGGTGGAAGGATAATGGCCAGAAAAAGAGATTTCTATCAGATCCCGCTCGAACAGAATATCGTAGATAAGAATCTGGAAAGCGTGATCCGGGATTCTATGATGCCTTATGCCGAACACGTCATCCTGGAGCGGGCTCTTCCGCGCGTGGAAGACGGACTCAAGCCTGTTCAGCGGCGCATTCTGTATACGATGAGCGAACTGGGGATATTCCCGGACAAGCCCCATCGGAAATGTGCTCGTATCGTTGGAGATTGCCTTGGAAAGTATCATCCGCACGGAGACAGTTCGGTTTATGACGCCTTGGTACGTATGGCGCAGGACTTTGTGATGAGGGACAAGCTCATCGACGGACAGGGGAACTTCGGGACTATCGACGGAGACTGCGCGGCCGCTATGCGTTATACGGAAGCGCGTCTGGCGCCTTTGGCAATGGAACTGCTGCGGGATCTGGAGAAAGACACGGTCACGTGGAGTTATAATTTTGACGATACGCTGAAAGAACCGGACGTTCTCCCGGGACGCTTTCCCAATCTGCTGGTCAACGGCGCCAGCGGCATCGCCGTCGGGCTTTCCACCAATATCCCGACGCATAATCTGGGCGAAGTGATCGACGGGATCGTGGCGCAGATCGATAATCCGCGTATCACGCTCGACGATATGATGACTTACGTCAAGGCGCCGGATTTTCCGACGGGCGGTTATATTCTTGATTCGCCGGAGATCCGGAACGTCTACGAAACCGGCCGCGGCAAGATCGTCGTGCGCGCCAAAGTGGTTATCGAAAACGCCAGTAACGGGAAAAAGAATATCGTCATCGAGGAGATGCCGTTTCAGGTCAATAAAAAAGTGATGCTGGAGGGGATCCTGAAACTGAGGGAGGATAAAAAGGATCTTCTGTCGGGTATTGCGGATATTCGCGACGAGTCCGACCGGAACGGTATGCGCGCGGTCATTGAGATCAGGCGGGACGCCGACGCGGAAAAGATCCTGAAATACCTCTATAAATACTCGGATCTTCAAGTGAATTTCAGCGCCAATATGATCGCCATTGCGGAGGGAAAGCCTCGGCAGATGGGGCTGCTTGAGATCAACCGGTATTATATCGAATATCAGAAGAAGGTCGTCACCAGAAGGACCCGGTATGATCTGGACGCGGCAAAGGCGAGAGAGCATATTCTGCAGGGGCTTCTGATTGCCATTCACAATATCGACAAGGTCATCAGGATCATCCGCGCTTCCAAAACGGTCCGGGAAGCCAGAGATAATCTGAGAAGCAATTTCGACTTGTCTGAAAAACAGGCGACGGCTATTCTGGAAATGCGCTTGCAGAGATTGACCAACTTAGAGGTCATTACGCTGGAAAACGAACTGAAGTCCGTTCAGGACACGATCAAATATCTGGAAGCGATCCTGGGCTCCAAGCGGCGTTTGATGGAAGTCATAAAATCCGAATTGTTGGCTTTGAAGAAAAAATACCGCACGCCGCGCCGTACGCAGATCATCAAAGAAAAAGAAGAACTGAGCATTACGCACAGCGATATGAAGGTCGTGGAAGACGTGGTCGTTTGCAGCGAATACGGCGGGAGCGTCAAGATGATCCCGCTGAAGAGCTATTCACGCTCGTCTTCGGCTGATACCGGAAAAACCGATATGGTCATCCGTTGTATGACGGCGACAAAGAATAATTCTTCCGTTATCGCTTTTACCGATAAGGGCAACGCTTATCTGGCGCATTGTTCCGCTATCCCCGAATGCAAGAGACGGGATAAAGGATCCAATAAACAGAGAGTATTTGCCGGCATCGACGCAGACGAGACCGTTCTGGCGATTTTCCCGGAAGAAAAGATCAAAGCCGGCGGCGAACTGGTGTTCGTTACGCGCGACGGTATGGTCAAAAAGAGTAAAGCGGAGGAATACGCGGTCCGGAAATCCAGATTCGCGGCGATCACGTTGAAAGATGATGATAAAGTCGTCTATGTAGCGATGACAGATCCGGAGAAGACCAATCTGCTGATGATCAGCCGGGACGCCATGGCGCTGATGATCGACGTTAACGAAGTGAGCGCTACGGGCCGGACGACGGCGGGCGTCAAGGGCATTCTGCTGGAGGAGGGCGACGAAGTGCTGACGGCGGCGCTCAACGACGCCACGGGTGAAGTCGTCACGATGTCGGATATGGGCTTTGCCAAGAGGACCTTTGCCTTTGAATATGCGATGAGCTCGCGCGCACGTAAGGGAAGCAAGACTTTTGATTTCAAGAAAAACGGAAGCAACGGTCAAAAGCTGGTTTATGCGGAATACCTGAACGAGCCGACTGAACTGGTGGTTCAGACCAAGGACGGCACGGTTTCTACCTATCGCTCGGAGAATATCTGGCTTGGAGACAGAATGTCGGGCGGGAAAATGCTGGTCATGGTGCTGCTGGATAATATCATTACTTTTGCGCAGAGCGATTTGAGCTGAAACGAATAATTCGCCGGATTCCTCAATATATTACACTTGAAGGTATTATGCGTGAAATGAGGAAAAGGCATGGATTTCGGGCAGAATAACGTGATCGAACTCGCAGGCGTATTTGTACAGAAGCCGCAGTATTGCTATATGGCGGGCGATCTCAGGATGTATATGGGTTATGTAGCGGTCGTGCGCCTTTCCGGGACGATCGACGAGTTGCCGGTGATTCTTCCGGAATCCATGCTCGGCTCCTGCGACGGGACGGTACGTCTGCGGGGACAGATTTGTTCGCGCAACGTTTTTGAGGAAGGAAAGAGTCGTCTTAAACTGACGGTTCGCGTTCGAGAGATCGAGGAAGGGTTTCAACACGAAGGCTTGAACGAAGTGAATCTGACCGGTTATCTGTGCAAGCCCCCGATCTATCGAAAAACGCCGTTGAATCGCGAAATCACGGATCTGCTGCTGGCGGTCAATCGGAACGGCGCAAAATCCGATTATATTCCTTGCGTGACGTGGGGGAAAACGGCGTGGATGTGCCGGGAACTGCCGGTCGGCAGCGTGCTGCAGATGAAAGGAAGGTTTCAGAGCAGAAAATATCAAAAAGAGACGCCGGACGGGATTGTGCAAAGAACCGCTTATGAACTGTCGGTTTCCCGGGCGACTATACAAAAAATCCCAACATAATCGGCAACCGTTTGCGTCATACTGACAGTGTGAAAACGGTAAAAGAAAAAAAGAAGGGCATAAAAAGACTGGGCGCTGTGCTGAAATGGTGCGGCACAGTCTTTTTATTATGCGTGATCGCCGCGTGTCTGGGTATCGGCGTCCTGTTTGCGACGGTGGACGTGGATCGGGTAGATCTTGATAAGATCCGGCAGACCAGACAGACAGCGCTGTTTTATGATGATGAAGAACGGCTGATCTCAGGGATGTATTCGTTGGAAAACCGGATCGACGTGGAACTGTCGATGGTTCCGCAGCATGTTATAAACGCGTTTATCGCGATAGAAGACGTGCGCTTTTTTGAGCATCAAGGGGTGGACCTGAGACGGATCGTCGGTTCGCTGCTGCAGGATCTGGAAGCGGGGGCGTATGTGGAAGGCGGCAGCACCATTACGCAGCAGCTCATCAAACTGACACATCTGACTTCGGAAAAAACGATCTCCCGAAAGATCAACGAGGCGATCCTGGCGATTAAACTGGAGAGGCTCTGCACCAAAAACGAGATCCTGGAGATGTACTTGAATTATGTATATTTCGGGAACGGCGCGTATGGGGTGGAAGCGGCTTCAAGAACGTTTTTCGGCAAACACGTCGACGAGATTTCTCTGGATGAAGCGGCCGTCTTGGCAGCCGTTATCAATTCTCCGGCCGAGTATTCACCTTATTATCATTATGAAAAATCGATCGCACGCAGGGATCTGGTTCTGTCTCAGATGCTGAAGTACGGCATGATTTCGTGTGAAGAATACGAGACGGCGCGGGCGGCTAAAACCGGGATCCGGACGCGCGATGAACAAGACGCGGCCGGTGCATATTATATCGACGCGGCGATGGAAGAAGCCTGCGAGACGCTTGGCATCGAGAAAACGGAATTGCTGACCGGCGGATACCGGATCTATACTTGCATGAACAAAGATCTGCAGGCTCGCTGCGAAGAATTGCTGTGGTCGGAAGAGTATTTCAAGGGAGCGGGAAACAGAGCGGAGGCTGCTTTTATCCTGACCGATACGGTCACCGGCGCGGTCAAAGCAATCGTGGGAGGCCGTCATTATCACGAAGACGGCGGATGGAATCGGGCGACGAAGGCGAAACGACAGCCCGGTTCGGCCATCAAGCCGATCCTGGTTTACGGCCCGGCGCTGGAATACGGGCTGATCAGCCCGGCCACCCCGATCAAAGATGAGGAGATCGACATTAACGGCTACGCGCCGAAGAATTTTAACAAAAAGTATATCGGTTGGACGACGGCGCGCGCGGCGCTGGCTTCTTCTTTGAATTGTCCGGCGGTGAAACTGCTTCACGAGGTCGGGATCGAACGGGCAAAAGCATACGCGTCTGCGGCCGGGATCGACTTTGATGAAAATGATAATCATCTGGCGTTGGCGCTGGGCGGGATGGCTTACGGAACGACGCCGGAAGAGCTGTGCCTCGCGTATCGAACGATCGCCGGAGGCGGATATCGGGTAGAGAATTCTTTTGTAAAGCGCATTGAAAAATCCGACGGTTCGATCATGTATATTTCGGAACCGAAACGGGAACGAAAGTTGTCGCCGGAGGGGACGTATTTGCTGACGGATATGCTGCGCAGTACGGTCAGCATCGGAACGGCTAAAACGCTGGCGGGATTGAATATCGATATCGCCGCCAAGACCGGTACGGTGGACGCGGTCAACGGGACAGGCAACAAGGACGTCTGGATCGCGGCTTATACAACGGAATACACGGCGGTGCTCTGGTGCGGCTTTGATAAGCAGACCGAGAATCTCCCGGTTTCTTTCAGCGGCGGGAATATTCCGGCGCAAATCATGAAAGAAGTCTTTTCTCTTTTGTATCGAGACAGAAAGCCGGCGGCGTTTTCCGAGCCGGACGGAGTCGTTCGCGTTAAACTGGACAAGCAAACGCTGGAAGAAGAGCACGAACTGGCGCTGGCCAGCATGACGACGCCGCCGGAATATACCTTGACGGAAGTGTTCGCCAGAGGAAAGGAACCGACCAGGATCACGTCGTATTGGGATCCGCCTCAGACGCAGAACGATATTACCGTCACAGTCGATGGCGAAGGGTATCCCGTAATCAGTTTTTTATCTTTGCAGAGGCATGTGATCTATCGGATCGTGCGCGTTGAACCCGATGAGAGAGAAACGGTGGTAAAGGAGTTTTGCGTCGAAACGGGAGATCTGATCAGCTATACCGATCAGACGGTAGCGCCCAATACGATATACGCTTATTATGTAATTCCGCTGCATTCAAAACTGCGCGTGGACGGAGCGTTTCTCCGCGGGCAACCCAGCGATAAACGTATTGTGATGTCGGGAGCGGGAAACGCTTTGACGCTGCCGGAGCGGACGGAAGAGCCGCAGCAGATCCTGCCGCCGATTTTCGGAGATTTTTTCGGGAATGACTGAATTGACAAAAGGAGAAAAGAATAGTATGATAACGACAGGAGAAAAAGAAATAGAAAACAGAATACAGCGCCATGTGCCGCCGCTTTTGAACGGCGGATAACGAGGAAAGGGTTTATCGAAAATTCGGCGGATGCCCTTCGGTCGGATCGATCGTGAGAACAGGAAGAAAAACTGTCGTAAGACAGCAACAGAGGCCTGTTCGGATCAAGGCTTTCAATAGCTTTTTTGTCGTTGCATATTTCTTTTCTCTCCTGATTAAACGCAAAGGAGAGTTTTTTTATGTGCGGTATTGTTGGCTACTCGGGGAAACGGAGCGCGGCGGATTTTTTAATCAACGGTTTAAAAAAACTGGAGTACCGCGGATATGATTCGGCCGGTATCGCGGTCAATTGCGGCGGCAAGATCGTGACGGTCAAAGCGGAAGGACGTATGGAGAATCTGGAGCGTAAGCTGGCGCAGGCGGCGCTGCCGGAAGCTTTTTGCGGGATCGGACATACCAGATGGGCAACGCACGGAGAACCGTCCGATATCAATTCTCATCCGCATTCCGCCGGCCGCGTCACGCTGGTGCACAACGGGATCATCGAGAATTACGCCAAAAGGAAACAGCATTTGGAGGAAAAGGGCCGGGTGTTCGTTTCCCAGACCGATACGGAAGTGATCGCTCAGCTGCTGGATTATTATTATGCCGATAATCCCGTGGAAGCCATTCAAAAAACGCTGACCAAGCTGCGCGGTTCCTATGCCCTGGCGATCCTGTTTTCCGACCGCCCGGACACGATTTATGCCGTCCGGAAAGACAGTCCTCTCGTGATCGGAAAAGGGAAGGACGAGATCTGCATCGCGTCCGATATTCCGGCTTTTTTGTCCGTGACAAAGGATTATTATCTGCTGGAAGAAGGAGAAATCGCGATCGTCCGAAACGGCGACGTGAGATTTCTGGACGAATGGGGCAACGAAACGGTCAAGCAGCTCAATACCGCGACGTGGAATTTTGAAGAAGCGGAAAAGTGCGGCTATAAGCACTTTATGCTCAAAGAAATGCACGAGGAACCGAAATCGCTGAAGAATACGATTTATCCCCGCATTGCAGACGGCATCGATCATATCCTTGAAAAAGAGTTGGCCTCGACCGAAAGCATCCGGCGTCTTTATATCGTCGGCTGCGGCAGCGCGATGCACGCCGGTTTGTTGGGAAAATCCGCGATCGAATCGCTGGCGCACATACCGTGCAGCGTGGAGATCGCGTCTGAGTTCCGTTATGGTACGCCGCTGTTTGCTGACGGAGACGCCGTCGTGCTGATTTCGCAATCGGGCGAAACGGCGGACAGTCTGGCGGTCCTGAAACTGGCGCGCGAAAAAGGCGTTCCCGTGATCGCGATCGTCAACGTGGTAGGTTCTTCTATCGCGCGCGGCGCGGATATCGTTTTGTATACCAACGCCGGCCCCGAGATCGCGGTGGCGACGACGAAAGCTTATACGGCGCAGGTAGCGGTTTTATATATGATGGCGCTGCGGCTGGGTATCGATCGGAAGACGGTATCGCGCGAACGGGCGGAGCAGATCTTCGAAGCGCTGAAGCAATTGCCGGAGAAAGCGGAAGAAGTGCTGGCCAATGAAACGGAATATCAGAGGATGGCCACGACCTATCGGAATAGTCACGATCTCTTCTTTATCGGCCGCGGACAGGATTGGGCGATCTGCTGTGAAGGATCCCTGAAACTCAAAGAGATCTCGTATATGCATTCGGAAGCCTATGCGGCCGGTGAGCTGAAACACGGCACGATTTCGCTGATAGAAGAGGGCGTCCCGGTCATTGCGATTTCCACGACGGCGGCGCTGCGGGAAAAAACGATCAGCAATCTCAAAGAGGTTCTGGCGCGCGGCGCTCATGTGATTTACGAGTGCCCGGCTTCGGCCGTCCCGGAACAGAAATTCTATCACGATATTATTGTACTGCCGGATATTGATGAAAGCGTAATGCCGATCCTGGCCATCATTCCGCTGCAGATGATCGCTTACTATACGGCGGTCGATCGCGGCAGCGACGTGGATAAGCCGAGAAATCTGGCCAAATCCGTCACGGTAGAGTAAAAGACGATCCGCGGTATGCGGATCGTCCGCATAAAACAGGTTTTCGGTTCTTCTATTTTATTTTACAAAAAAATATATTAATGTTGACTTGATAAAGACAGCGGTTGATGTTATAATATATCCGCTGTCTTTTGTTTACGGGAAAAACGGAGGTAGAATGAAACGGATCGTGCTGGCTTCCGCTTCTCCGAGAAGATCGGAATTGATGAAGCGGTTTTTTACGGAAGACTTTGAAACGCGGGTCTCGGATTTTAAGGAAAACTCATCGGAAACGGATCCTCTGAAGATCGCGGTCGGTTTTGCAAAAGGAAAAGCTCACGACGTGGCGGCGAGAGTTTCTCATGCGCTGGTGATCGCGGCTGATACGATCGTAACGATCGACGGGCGGATCCTCGGGAAACCGGCTGATCGGGATGAGGCGAGAAAAATGATGACCTTGCTTTCCGGGCGCACACACGAAGTCGTCACCGGCGTGTGTATCGTTGATGCGGATACCGGGAAAGAGGAGATCGACTGGCGGAAAACAAAGGTTCACATGTCTCCGTTGCCGGAAGAGTTTATCGAGGCGTATATCCGTTCGGAAGAACCGTACGACAAGGCCGGAGGCTATGCGATAC